>DASRUA010000189.1:0-55457 GCA_035655615.1 Dermatophilaceae bacterium | reverse complement strand
CAGAATGCCCGCTTCTATAGCTGGCCACCACGCCTCGATGGTGGCGGCCAGGCGGTGCGCCTCGGGTGCGTCAGTCGACACCGTGCCCTCTGAGAGGGGTCCTTGAGGGTGTCGTAGGCCTCGTTCACGAGGTCCAAGAGGGCCGCCGATCCACCCAAGTCCGGGTGGGCCTGACGAAGAAGTCGCCGGTATGCGGTCTTCAGCTCCTGCGCAGAAGCGGTCGCCGACACCCCGAGGATCTCGTAGTGCGTGCGGATGCCTCTCAACTTGCCCCCTCCCGGATCGATATCGGCAACCTGAACCGAGCTCGGGAACTGACCGGACCACTGCGTCTCGGAGCGCCACTAAGACCGTAGTTGGCTCACGCCGTGGGAGTCTGCCGAATCGTATAGAACCGACCGAATGGACTACTTGGACAACCGGTTCGATGTCGACGGCTGCCGTCCCGATAGCGGATCCCGCTACGGAACGACGAAAACCATGTTTGTGCCAGGGCTGCGCAGCATCCGCGCGTGCCCGTAGGCCGTTCCCTGCGAGACACGGGACGTCGCTTAGCAACACGACAAGAAGACCCTCACGCTTGACCGAGCCCACCTGCCATGCCGTCGACAGACCCGTGAATGACCCGCCTGTTGCGAGCGTCCATCAGCCGACCTAACGTTGTGGGTGCATCCACATGGAAGGGGGTGGTTGGTCTAGTGAACAACCAACGGACGTGTGAGGTTGCTGCGCACTAGCCCAGCCGTCGCCGACTGCCTTCAGGTGGCAATCGGCAACCGGGCCAAAGACTGGTGGCAGCACTCTCGCAGGCACCGCAGCCCGTGAGGATGTGCGACCCGTCCAACGCACCCTGGCACCCAGACCTCACGGGCTGTTCACTCTCATCCGTTGACGTGGCGCTGACCTTGACGTTGACTTGAGTGTTGGCTTTGAGCGACCCGGTGACACCCATAGTGCGCCGGTTGAACTGACTCGCATGATGCTGATTCCCCAGTCTTCGATGCAAGGAGCCTGATCCTGATGACGTGGCGCAGCCGTGCTGCCTGCCTGGACGAGAACCCAGAGTTGTTCTTCCCGATTGGGAACGCCGACTCCCGAACCTCGGCGGCCCGATTCCTTGCATTGCCCGGATCACCGATTTGAGTTCGACATGGTGCAGCAACTGCGCAATCTGCAAAGCCTCTCAGACCACCAGGTCGGCCTGATCCGGCCCAGTTCGCAGACGACTTGCGTGCCGAGTTCCCAGCGCAGTCAGCCCGTGCGGGCCATGCTGGACGCCCCTGGCCGCGCCCATCGACCAGCAACGAATGACCCATAGGTTTCGAGTGCAACCTGCACTCGGCGAGTCCCTCCGGGGTGAGGACAGAGGCCCCCGCTGTTCTGCTGGACAGACAGCGGGGGGCCAGCAGTCGCGTCACAGGACATTTCGCCTGCATTGGTCTGGAAGGCAGGAAGCCCAGGTCCGTTCCGAGTAGGAGCTAGGGAACGACAGCGTTGAATTCAACGCCTACTCTGTCGGTTCGTTGCGTAGCTCAGAGGATCGACGCGCGCGGGCATTGCGACGTTTGAGGGATCGGCGTTCGTCTGCGGACATCCCGCCCCAGACCCCGTCGTCCTGGCGGGACTCCATGGCCCATTGCAGGCAGGTCTCAACCACTTCACAGCGACCGCAGACGGCTTTTGCTGTTTTGATCTGGAGAAACGCGGGGTTGGTGTTGCCGATTGGGAAGAACAGCTCGGGGTCTTCGTCCAGGCAGGCAGCGCGGTCGCGCCAGGTCACCGGGATCGGGCTCCCCGGGTCGAGGTCCTGGAGCGCGGCATCTTGCGAGTCAGCTCAGGCGCATTGTTCGGGGTCACCGTGCTCCTTCGGAGTCACTACGGTCATACAGGAGTTAAAGTCCGGTATGAAGATGGTAAGCACCAACGGTCGTGAGCGTCACCTAAACCGTCGTGTTCGTGACCGAAACCGTCATGTTCGTGACCGCGTGTTTCAGCTGTCGTGCCGCAGAGCTACCCGGGGCAGAGCCCAGCGCGTGCGGAGCGGGTGCGAGATCGGCGGCAGGTCAACCGCCACCGATCTCGCACTTCCACCCTCCGAATCAGAGGATGGCGGCTTTTGCCAGCGCAGACGCCGTGCCCAGACCGGCCGAGGCCGCGGCCTTCTGCACTGCCTTGGCCACTGCCGGGACAACCCGTGCATCGAAGATCGAGGGGATGATGAAGTCCGAAGACGCGCCGTCCTCGGCGACGATGTCCGCGATCGCCCGGGCTGCCGCAACCTTCATCGACATGTCCACGGACCGTGCGCGGCTGTCGAGCAACCCGCGGAACAGGCCCGGGAATACCAGGACATTGTTGATCTGGTTCGCGTAGTCACTACGGCCGGTGGCGACCACTGCCACGTTGTCCGGCATCTCCTCGGGCATGATCTCCGGAGTCGGGTTGGCCATCGCAAACACGATGGCATCCTTGGCCATCGTGGCCACCCACTCGGGCTTCACGAGACCGGGACCGCTGACGCCGACGAAGACGTCAGCACCCACCAGAGCCTCCTCCAGCCCTCCGCGCCGTCCATCGGGGTTGGACGTCTCGGCGATGGATCGCTTCTGCTCGTTGAGGTCAGCGCGGTCCGGGTGGACGATGCCGTTCCGGTCCACCCCGATGAAGCTGCCGACGCCCGCGTGCTGCCACAGCTTGATGCAGGCCACCCCGGCCGCACCCATGCCGAGGAAGACCACGTTGAGATCTTCAAGACGCTTGCCGACCACTTCGCATGCTCCGTAGAGGGCGGCAAGCGAGACGATCGCGGTGCCGTGCTGATCGTCGTGGAAGACCGGGATGTCCAGCTCTTCCTGGAGCCGTCGCTCGACCTCGAAACAGACCGGCGCCGCCACGTCCTCCAGGTTGATGCCACCGAATCCGGGTGCGATCGCCTTGCCGACAGCGACCAGCTCCTCGACACCGGACGTGCGCACGCAGATGGGGTACGCATCCACGCCTGCGAGCTGCTTGAAGAGCATCGCCTTGCCCTCCATCACGGGCATGGCCGCCTCTGGACCGAGATCACCGAGGCCGAGTATCGCGGTGCCGTCAGTCAACACGGCCACCGAGTTCGATTTGATGGTGTAGTCCCACACCAGCTCGGGCTGCTCCGCTATCTCGGTGCAGACCCGGCCGACGCCTGGGGTGTACGCCATCGCAAGGTCGTCACGAGTCAGCACCGGGAACTTCGGGGTCACCTCGATCTTGCCGCCGCGGTGCCGGTCGAACACCCGGTCGCTGACAGACAGAAGCTCCACGCCGGCAACCGACTTGGCCGCCTCCACGACCTCCAGTCCGTGGGACTCTCCGCGGGTCTGGACCTGGATCTGCCGGACAATGACGTCGTCTTGGTGCTCGATGATGTCAATGGTGTCCAAGAGCGCGCCTGCAGCACCAAGTGCCGAGGTCAGTTTCCCTAACGTGCCGGGAACGCGCTGAAGTGACACGCGCAAAGTAAGCGTGTTGCCGGCGGACGGACGGATCATCACCATGGTCTTGCACCCATTCTCAGGTCGGCGGGTCGTCTCGTGCGGCCCGTTGCTGCCAGCCGATCGGACGCTGAGCCAGGTCAGGTCTCTGGCCGGTTTGGGTCTCACTGTAACTTGGTGTAAAAGGGGCGATGCGGCGGGGATTCCCAGCGGCCCGGTGAGAGGCGCTGGATCATCAAGATGAGCGATCTGGGTGATCTGCACCGCGATTCGTCAGACCTCGTGATGGAGCAGCTCGGCCGGAGGGTTCTGCTCTGCGCTCACGTCGGCTCTGCGGCCGATGAGCTCCACGGTGTACATCGCGGCAAGAACCATAGCTCCGCCGAGTAACATCCGGAAGGTCATTGACTCACCGCCCAATGCCACCGCAAAACCCGCAGCAAAGACCGGTTCGAGGGTCATCACGATCGCGGCGCGAGTGGCCGGCAGATGGGACTGGGCCCACGTCTGCGCCCAGATGGCCACGGCACCGGCCATCAGGGCCATATAGAGCACCGACGCCCACCCGCCTGCGCCCTTGGGGAGCTCGACGCCCCCAGGCGCCGCGGCCACCAGAGAGACCACTGCGATCACGACCATCTGGACAGTCGAGAGGCCGGCTGCGCTCGCCGGTGAGGAGTACCTCCCCAATCCGATGATGTGCAACGCGTAGAGGGCGGCTGCGATCAGGGTCACGCTCTCACCGAAACCGAACCCGAAGCCATTCAGGGACAACGTGGCGAGCCCAGCCGTGGCCATGAGCACGGCAAACCAGGTCGATCGCGGGATGCGTTCGCGCAGCAGGACAGCGGTGAGGATGGGGGTCAGCACGACGTAGGTGCCGGTGATGAAGCCCGAGCGTGAGGCCGACGTGTGCGCCAGGCCGACGGTCTGCGCGATCTGCGCAACGCCATACACAATCCCCAGGCCAACCCCGATCTGAATCTCGCGTTTGTTCAGGGCCAGCATCGGACGCCAGAACACTGCCATCATGGCTACCGCGGCGATCGTGAAACGGACAGCGAGGAAGTCAGCCGGGGGCATCTCCTGGACCACGTCGCGGATCAGGAAGAAGGTCGAACCCCAGATCGCCGTGATAGCGACCAGCAAGAGCGTTGCCATGTTGCGGGAACGAGTCGTAGTCACCGGTGATTGAGTCACCGGTGATGCCGTCATGGGTGATGGACCTCAGACCACGGTCAGCGTGATGGTCGAGCCTTGTGGCGCTGTGGTTCCTCCATCGATCGACTGGAGCCTGACCGTTCCGAAGTATCCACCGAACGCCCGGTCGACCTTCACGGTGAAGCCCAGGCCCTCGAGGATCGACCTTGCCTCCGCTTCCTGCTTGCCGATGACGTCGGGGACCGGCACAAGCTGAGGACCCTTGGAGACGACCAGGGTGACCAGACCCCCTTCGAACAGGGTGCCGGTCGCCGGGGACTGGCTGATCACCGATCCCTTGGGCACGGTGTTGCTCCAGCCCTGTTTGGTGGCGTCGACCGTGAGCTTGGCCTCGGTCAGTGCCTTGACGGCCTGGTCGACGGGTTGGCCGGTCCAGTCCGCGAGCTGGATCGGTTGACGGCCCTGGCTGATCACCAGCGCCACCGGCGCGGCCGGCCTGACCGAGGTGTTCGCGGCGGGCGACGACGAGATGACCTGGCCTTGCGGCACGGTCTCGCTGAACGCCTGGGTGACCGCACCGACAGTGAGACGGGAACTGGTCAGCTGTCCCTCCGCGTCGGCCTGCGTGCGTCCGACCAGTTGGGGAACGCCATATCGTTCTGGCCCTTTTGAGACGGTCAGGATGACTGTGGTTCCCCTACGAACCTCGCGCCCGGCTGGTGGGTCGCCGGCGAGGACCACTCCAGCTTTGACGGTCTCGTCGAAAGACCTGACCACCTTGGTGTCGAGGTGGGCCAGGGCCAATGCCTTCTGGGCGACGAGGCTGGTCGAGCCGACGACCTTGGGCACAGCAGTTTTGGCGCCCGGCCCTGCGGCGAAGAAAAGCAGGCCCGCCGCAACTGCGACCAGGACAAGTGCGAGCACCACAACGGGCCAGTTGCGTCCACGCAACCGGGCGATGTGGGGGAGATGCCAGCGACGACCGGGGGGGACCGACCCAGCGCCGTCGGATGACATGGCCGAAGGGACCACCGCGGTGCGGGAAAGCCTGAGCGTCGGGTTCGCGGCGGCGCCGAAGGCGACCGCAGGCTGCCGGTCGAGCTCCGCGGGTGAAAGTGCCTGACGTGCCCGTCGCATCTCATCGAGCATCTCGTTGGCGTCCCGGGGGCGTTTTTCGGGGTCGCGGGCGCTGGCCCGCGCGACCAGCCGATCGAGTCCGGCAGGGACCGTGCTGACCCTGCTCGAGGGCAGCGGCACCTCGCTGTGAACGTGTTGGTAGGCCACGTGGATCGGTGAGTCACCGACGTAGGCCTTCGACCCGGTGAGCATCTCGAAGAGCAGTAGCCCGGCAGCATAGACGTCACTGCGGGCATCGGCGATCCCCCGCTCGACCTGTTCGGGTGAAAGGTAGGCGACGGTGCCGAGAAGGACACCGGTCTGGGCGGTGGAGGTGGTTGTCGCGATCGCCCGCGCCAGGCCGAAGTCGGCGACCTTGACGGTGCCGTCATCGCGCAGGATGACGTTCTCGGGCTTGACGTCGCGATGGATCAGACCGGCGCTGTGTGCTGCCCCGAGAGCCTGCAGAACCGGATCGATGATGTCCAGGGCGGCGCGCGGGGTCAGTGGTCCCTCGGAATGCATCACCTGTCGAAGGGTCAGGCCGTTGACCAGCTCCATGGTCAGGAACACATGGCCGTTGTCCTCGCCCTGGTCGAAGACCGCAACGACATTGGGGTGGCTCAGCTTTGCCGCGGAACGGGCCTCGCGGCGGAACCTCTCGACGAAGGACTCATCCTTGGCAAGGTCGGATCGCATGACCTTGAGCGCCACCTTACGATCGAGGCGTTGGTCCAGAGCGATGTAAACCGATGCCATCCCGCCGTCCGCCAGATGCGCGAGCACGCGATAGCGCCCATCGAGGACATGATCGATGAGCGAGAAGGCAACCGGGGAAGACACATGCCGAGTCTACGGAACTCAGAAGGATATCTTGCGCAGGGCAACCTCAAAAGCATCCAACAGGTCATTCGAGCGCCCGCTGCCGCAGCACGTCCGTCGATGTGATTTGCCCCATGTCCAGACAGTGAGAGTCTTGACCTGTGGCTAATGACAGCATTCCGGATGCACCCGCCGATGACGGACTCGACAACGACGATCTTGAAGCCCTCGTGGGTGAGTGGCTCACCGTCCCGGATATCGGGGAACGGATGGGGCTTCGACTCAGCGACGTCCGCCAGATGATCGAGGACCGGCAGGTTCTCGCGGTGCGGATCGGCCCCCGCAACGTGGTGTCGGTGCCGTCCAAGTTCTTCAACGATGAAGGGCCGTTGCCCGAGCTCCCCGGCACGTTCACCGTGCTCGGTGACAGCCGGATGACCGACGCGCAGATTCTGAGATGGCTGTTCACCCCTGATGACACTCTTCCGGTGCAGGGTGCTCCCATGGATGCGCTACTGGCTGGTTTCAAGACCGAGGTGCGCCGCCGAGCCATGGAAGCGGCCTACTGACCATGGCGTCCAACTGATCGTGAGGCCGGCTTGAAGCATGCCTCGTATGCCGCGATGCTGGCTTTCGTTCTGATCGGGACCCTGCCCCTGCACAGGTACTTCCGCCTCGGCGTCTTTCGGCAGCCCTTGCGCCTGCTCGGGGCGATCGTCCCGGCCGCCGTGCTGTTCGTCGCCTGGGATCTGTCGGCAACCGCGGCTGGACAGTGGCGTTTCGACCCCGCCCAGACGTTCGCCGCTCGGTTCTGGGGACTGCCGCTGGAGGAGTACGCCTTCTTCGTGGTGATCCCTCTGGCCGGGATCCTGACATTCGAAGCAGTGACTGTCGCACGTTCCAGGCGACGCAGGCCATGACCGTCTGTGCCGGATGACCTCCCACACCGCATGACTTCCTACACAGTTGCCGCCACCATCGCCGTGCTGGCGGCGATCCTTACGGACCTTCTCATCCTGAGGACTGCCCTGGTGCGCTCACGGACCTGGTGGACGGCATACGGCATCATCGTGGTCTTCCAGCTGATCACCAATGGCTGGCTGACAGGGCGCGGCATCGTCCGATACAGCGACCACGCCATCCTGGGCTCGGAGCGCATCCTCTTCCTCGGCGATGGCCGTATTGCCTATGCGCCGGTCGAGGACCTGGCATTCGGGTTCGCGCTGGTGCTCATCAGCTGTGCCGCGTGGGTGTGGACCGGTGCGAAGATCCGAGCGACTCGGTGACCCTGGCGCCGGCCGTGCGGGCTGCCACGTGCCCGGCCGTGGCCAGTCGCTGCCAGGGCGGCACGACCAGACGGCGCTCGAACACGTTGAAGTCGTTGTCGATCACCCGATGCAGGATCCGCCGGTAGAGCGTGAACGCCATCTCCAGGCACGGCCGGCTGCGGGAGTCGACCATCTTCAGTCCCGGTTTGGCGACGACATAGAGGCTGACTGCTCGCCGCACCTCGAAGGCGACCAGGGAGCGCACCTGTGGTGAAGGCGCTCCGGTGTGAACGGCCCGGGCGAGCAGGGCCTCGGTGACCCCGAAACGTGCCAGGTCGGCCTGCGGCAGGTACACCCGGCCCCGGGCGTGGTCCTCACTGATGTCGCGGATGAAGTTGGTCAGCTGGAAGGCCTCGCCGAGGGCTGCCGCACGGCCCAGGGCGTCGGGCCCCTCGGCGCCCAGCAGTGGCGCCATCAGCTCTCCGATGACGGCGGCGCTGCCGCGCATATAGCCGCGCAGGTCTTCCCAGGTGGCGTATCGGGAGATCGTCAGATCCATGACCATCGAGTCCAGGAACTCCTGTAGCAGCTCGGGTTCGAGCCCCACAGCGCGCATCGTTTGCCACGTCGCGGTCAGCAAGGGTTGCCCGGGGTCAGGCCGGGTAGGCGATCTCATTGTTGCCATTGCCTGGTCACGCCAGGTGAGCAATGTCGCAGGGTCAGGACTGGTGGGGGCGTCCACGAGCTCGTCGGCCACCCGGGCGAAGGCGTACAGGGCCCATACGTCGGGTCGTCGATCGCGCGGCAGCAGGAGGGTGGCGAGGTAGAAGGTACGACCGTGGGCCGCGTGTATCCGCCGGCAGTGCTCGTACGCCGCGGCGAGATCCGGCGTCACGTCGCTCACCGCCCCGCTGTTGAGTGCGTGGCTGCTCAACGCCACGCCAGGGAGCGATACGCGGGATCGGGGCCGGTCAGTCGTTCGGAGGCAAGGCGTCCGCTGATCAGCACCATGGGCACTCCCACACCGGGCGTGGTGCTTGCGCCGGCGAAGACCACGTTGTCACCCAGCGTGTTCGGGGAGCGGAAGGGCCCCGTCTGTCCGAACGTGTGGGCAGCCGCGAACGGTGTGCCGGCGCCGAGGCCGCGGTGGGCCCAGTCCGCAGGGGTGATCAGCAGCTCGGCTTCAATGGCCTCGCCGAATCCCTGGTAGCCGGCGTTCTCCACGGCGTTGAGCATGTGCTGGCGATAGGGAGCCCGCAGCCGAGCCCAGTCAAGTGGCTGTACATGGTCGAGGTTCGGAACAGGAAACAGGACGTATGCCGCGCTGTTGCCAGCCGGGGCCAGCCCGGGATCGGTGACCGACGGCAACGAGACCAGGAAGGACGGGTCGCGCATCAGCCGTCCGGCATCGAGGTCCTCGAATACCTGGGACCAGGCCCGGCCGAAGTGCATCGTGTGGTGAGCCGCATCGGGCAGCCACTGTGCCTTCACCCCCGCAGCAAGGACGACGCACGATGGTGAGTATTGCGTCCTGGCGGGGCGGCCTGTCATGGAGCGCCCTGGCGACCGGCCGAGTACCTCCAGCGCCGCGGGCCGGTCAAGGGTCATCACCACGGCATCGGGAACCCAGGTACGCCCGTCGAGGCTCTGCAGCTCGACGACCCGGTCGCCGCTCCAGGTCGTCGTCGTGACCTGCGTGTCGTAGACGAACTCGACGCCGGCCTTGCGCGCTGCTGCCTCCATCGCGGTAGGCAGGGCGTTCATCCCGCCGACGGGATAGGACACGCCCTCGACCAGGTCCATATAGGAGATGACCGCATAGATGGCGAGAGCCCGGGCAGGTGAGACACCGGCATACATGGACTGAAAGCTGAAGATCCGCTGCAACCGTTCATCGTGGAAATAGCGGGCGACCGTGGGAGCGAGTCGCGAAAAGGCACCCAGGCCAACGAGCCTGGCCAGCGACGAGTCGACCAGTTCGAGCGGGGAGTCGAAGTTGCGGTCGATGAAGTGGCGCATCTGCAGGCGATACAGCCGGGTCACGAAGTCGACGTATCGCCGGTACCCGTCGGCGTCTGCCGGGCCGGAGAAGGCACGAATGCGTTCGGCCATCGCGTCGGTGTCGCTGGTGACCGACAGGGCGGTGCCGTCAGCAAACCGGGCCCGATAGGCAGGATCGAGCGGCCGCAGGGTGAGCCAGTCCGACAATGACTCACCCAGGGCAGCGAAGCAGTCGGCGAGGAGGTCGGGCATCGTCAGCACGGTCGGCCCGGTGTCGAGCTGGTACGTCCCTCCAGTCGATGCGGGCAGGGACACCCGTGCCGCACTCCCTCCGGGAGCGCTCGCGGCCTCCAGGACGGTCACCCGGCGGCCGGCACCGGCAAGATGCATGGCTGTGGACAGGCCGGCGAGGCCGGCGCCGATAACCACGACATGGTCGGCTGGCGTGGCGTGCGTGGACCGTGCTGTTGGTGGACCGCTCACGTGGAGCGGGCGGTCGAGACGTCGATGAGGGCGTCCAGCGCCTTCCGGCCTTCGTCGGTCAGCCCGGTGGTCTTGTGAAGGGCTGTGCGGGCTGACGTGGTCAGGTCCAGGATCATCTTTTCGACGCGGTCGGGGGCACCGCTGGCGCTGATCGCCTCACGAAGGTCGTCCACGCCGGCCCCTTCCAGGTCCGGCGAACCGAGCAGCTTGTCGAACAGTGCCACGTTTGACGGGCTGGCCTGGTCCAGTGCCAGAGCGACCAGGACCGTGCGTTTGCCTTCACGCAGGTCGTCGCCGGCCGGTTTGCCTGTGTGCGCGGGGTCCCCGAAGACGCCCAGAAGGTCGTCGCGAAGCTGGAAGGCCTCGCCCAGGTCGAGCCCGTACGCCGAGAGCGCGTCCAGGTCGGATGCGCCGACGCCGGCTGCCGCGGCCCCGATGAGCAGGGGGTGCTCGATGGTGTACTTGGCGCTCTTGTACCGAATCACCGTTCGGGCGCGAGCGACTCGCTGGTCAGTGGTCAGCTCGTCCCAGCCGCGGGCGGACTCCAGGACGTCGAGGAACTGCCCGCCCATCAGCTGCGTGCGCATCCGGTCGAAGATCGGGCGGGCGCGAGCCAGCTCGGCCACCGGCAGCCCGGAAGTCGCAAGAAGCTCGTCGCTCCAGATCAGGCACAGGTCCCCGCCCAGGATGGCCCCGGCGACCCCGAAGCGGTCACCGCTTCCGGCCCAGCCGGCTGCCGCATGCTCATCGGCCAGGCGCCGGTGTGCCGCGGGCATGCCACGCCGGGTGTCGCTGTCGTCCATGACGTCGTCATGCAGCAGGGCCGCGGCCTGGAAGAACTCCATCGCGGTGGCGGCGCGGATGACGGCGCCGGTGTCCGGCCCCCCGCCGGCGCGATAGCCCCAGTAGAAGAAGGCCGCCCGGAGTCGCTTTCCACCCTGAAGGAGGGCACCGACCGCCCCCACCAGCGGGGTCAGCTCGTCGCCGATCTCGGACAGCACCTGAGACTGGAAGGAGATTTCGGCGTCGACAGCGCTCTGCACGCGCGCGGGCAGGTCACTGGTCTCCAGTGGATTCGACAAGCAGTCCTCCCGGATGGTGAGTTGTTTGAGCCTACGTGCAGCACGATCGCATCGTCCCGCCGGTCCCGGTTGCCTACGCTCGCCGGTCCCGGTCGCATACTCTGGCCGGTATGGCGCACGGAACCTCATCGACGATGCCGCAGGCCGAGCACCTGACCCGTTCGATTCCGCGGATGCTTGAGCAGGAGGGAACGTCATACAGCTTCGAGTTCTTCCCGCCCAAGGATGACGCGGGTGAGCAGACGCTCTGGGAGGCGATTCGGCACCTTGAGCGGATCCGTCCGACGTTCGTCTCGGTGACCTATGGGGCTGGCGGTTCGACCCGTGAACGCACGGTGCGGGTGACGGACCGGATCGCCCGCGAGACGACGCTGATGCCGATGGCTCACCTGACCTGTGTCGGGTCATCGGTGGCCGAGCTGCGTCAGGTTGTGGGGGAGTATGCCGGTGCTGGGATCCGCAACGTGCTGGCTCTGCGCGGGGACCCGCCCGGTGGCCCCGGAACTCCGTGAACGCCTCACCCCGAGGGCCTTAACCATGCGGACGAGCTGGTCGCGTTGATTCGTTCGCTGGGCAACTTCACAGTTGGCGTGGCCGCGTTCCCCGACGGGCACCCTGAGTCCTCAGGGCTGGACCAGGACGCGGACGTCCTGGTGCGCAAGGCCGATGCCGGGGCCGAGTTCGCAGTCACCCAGTTCGTCTTCGACGCCGACAGCTATGTGCGGCTGCGTGACCGGGTGGCCGCCCGCGGACGCGACCTGCCGATCATCCCCGGGCTGATGCCGGTGACGAGCTTCGCGCAGGTGCGCCGGATGGCCGAGATGTCAGGGACGCCGCTGCCGGCCGTTGTGGTTTCGCGATTCGAGGCGGTGGCCGATGACCCGGACGCGATCCGCGAGGTGGGTGTACAGATCGCCACCGAGCTGGCCCAGCGGTTGTTGGCAGAGGGCGCGCCGGGCCTGCACTTCTACACGATGAACCGCTCGCTGGCCACACTCAAGGTCTACGCCAACCTCGGGGTCTAGGGCTGGCGGGTGCACGTTTGTCGGCTTCACTCACCAGTGCCCTGGGGCAAGCGCTTGGCGGCGCGGTGAGTTTGATCAGGGATCAGGGATCAGGGATCAGGGATCAGGGATCAGGGATCAGGGATCAGGCGACCTCGGCGGGGTGGCCTCTGGTGAGCCTCAACAGCTCGTTGTAGGAGGTCGGGAAGACCGCGCGTGGGTGGCCTGCGGCGGCCCATACCTGGCCGTAGCGGCTGAGGGAGACGTCGACGACGGTCTCGATGGGATGGCTGGGGGCTATCGGCGCCACACCTCCGATCGTGAATCCCGTGTGTTCACTCACGAAGTCAGCGTCGGCCAGAGAGATCGCACTGAGCGCCAACAGGTCCGCGAGCCTGAGTGTGTCGACCCGGTGAGCTCCTGAGGCGAGGACCAGCAGCGGCCGGGTTGTGTCGTCGCCGCGATGGGCCCGGAAGACCAGGGAGTTGGTGATCTGGGCGATCTCGATCCCCAGCGCATCGGCAGCCTGCCGCGCAGTGTGGGCGGCGTCGTCCAGGATCGTGATCTGACCGCGGACGCCGAAAGATGCCAGGGCGGCGGCAACCCGACGCACGCAGGGGTCGTCGAGAACGTTCCCGTTCGCATCAGTCATCTGCGCACGGTAGGGCAACAGGGTGCTTGGCCGGAAGATACCGGAACCCGCATCGGGGGATTGACGGGCTGTCGGAGCCGCGGTGTACCTTAGGATTAGTCGAACACATGTTCTAGTTTCTCGTTCGACTGGTACGTCCGGTTCTGCGGCGGGCGCCTCGACCCCGTCCGTCGCAGGCCGGACGGCATCCCTGAATCCAACCTCCCACACACGTCCGAAGGAGCCGACCATGGTGCGTCGTTATGAGGAATCTATCGAGGTCCGGGCAGGTGTCGACGTTGCGGACCCGTCACCCTCGGCCTTCCTGTGGCGCGGTCGGCTCTACATCGTCCGCGACGTGATCGGGCATTGGCGAGAGCGCAGGGCGTGGTGGCGTGAGGCCCTCGACCCCGATGAGGAGGTTGCGGCCCGTGGGCTGGACAGCCTCGAGCACGAGGTATGGCGGGTGGAAGCCAGTCCGGGTCGCCTCGCCGGCACTGGGGTGTACGACCTGGGAATGAACGACCTGGGCATGGACGACGGGCCCGCGCGCAGCTGGCGACTCCTGCGCGTGGCGGACTAGGTGGTGTCTGTCATGACGACTCGTATCGCGACCGCGCCGAGGGCACCCTTGGCCAGCACTGCACTGGACCTGCTCGACCGATCCCGGGCCAGCCTGCTGTCGGCCTGCCACGCCGACACCGTCGCCGAGCGCTACGTCGAGGCTCACCTGGCCGCGTTGCGGGCTGCGGCCGCGTTGTTGGCTGCTCGCAGCAAGCCGAGCCGGAGCTCGCAGCTACGCAGCGTGTGGGAGGTGCTGCCGCAGGTGGCGCCTGAGCTGACCGAGTGGGCGGTGTTCTTCGCTGGATCGGCCAAACGTCGCGCGGCGTTCGAGCGAGGTTCGGCCGGGCCGGGCGCGCGCGAAGCCGATGACCTTCTACGGCAGTCCGAGACTTTCTTCGAGCTGGTTCAGGGGGGACTCGGCCTACCCATGAGCCGGCCGTTGCCTGAGTTCATGGCGGTGGCCAGAGCGACATGAATGATGCCTTTGCCCACCTGCACGTCGCGTCCGGCTTCTCGCTGCGTTACGGCGCATCGACCCCGGCGACGTTGGTGGAACGTGCCTCAGCGCTGGGCCAGCCCGCGCTGGCCCTGACTGACCGCGACGGACTCTATGGCGCGGTGCGTTTCGTGCAGGCCTGTGACGAGGCCCGCATCGCCCCGGTGCTTGGGGTGGATCTGGCTGTGGGGCAGAGAGCGAATCTGGCTGCGGGGCGGAGACAAGTCAATACTGTTGCAGGGCAAGGGAACCGGGTGAGTCGTGTCAATCCTGTTCGGGGGGGTGCCGAGGTCGATCCCCGGTACCCGCGGGTCACGGTGCTGGCACGCGGGCAGGGCGCGGGCGTCGAACCTGGCGTTGGTTGGGGCAGGTTGTGTCGTCTGGTGACCCAGACTCACCTCAGTGGTGAACGCGGGGCTCCGGTCAGCAGCTCAGAGCTCATCGCCGAGCATGCAGTCGACCCGCGGACCGGAGCGCTGGCTCTGGTGGTCCTGCTCGGGCCGGGCTCTGACGTGGGCCAGGCCCTGCTGGCGCGTCGTCCTGACCTGGCACGCATGCTGTTGCGCCAGTGGGTCGACCTGCTGCCGCGAGGTGGCGTGGTCATCGAGGTGGTGTGTCACGGCGGGCCGGAGGGCACCCCGGCCAGCCTCGGGCATGCCGCCCGGCTGCTGGGTCTGGCCACGGAGGCCGGGTTGCCGACAGTGCTCACCGCAGCGGCCCGCCATGTCGATCCTGGCGGGGCCGTGACCGTCGACGTCCTTGATGCTGCCCGTCGCCTCGTGCCGCTGGACACGCGTCATCTCGACCGGGTCACCACGGCGGGTCATCTCAGCTCATCGGCCCAGATGTATGCCGTGGCCTGCGACGTCGCCCGGGCCGCAGGCGCCGGGGTCAGCGGAGGCGGCAGCGGTGAACATAGCCGAGCCCGTCAGCTGATGGCCGACACCGTGGCCCTGGCGCAGTCGTGTGCGCTGGACTCGCGCACCGACATCGGCATCGGTTCGGTGCACCTGCCCGAGCCGTCGACGCTCGGGATCGCCGCCGGCGAGAGCCCTCAGGAGATTCTGGCTGCTCGCTGCCGAGGGGCCATCGCCATGAGATACGGGGGAGCGGCCGACGCCGAGCTGTCAGCGGTGGCATCGCGGCTCGAGGACGAGCTTCGCGTCATCGCCAAGCTTGGCTATCCGACCTACTTCATGACGGTGGCTGCGGTGTGCGACCTGATCCGCGATCTCGGGGTGCGGGTGGCGGCACGAGGGTCGGGCGCAGGCAGCCTGGTCAACTACCTGCTCGGTATCAGCGGGGTCGAGCCGTTGCGTTATGGCCTTCTCATGGAGCGGTTCTGCTCGCCTCTGCGCGCCCAGCTTCCCGACATCGACATCGACGTGGAGTCAGCCCGGAGGACCGAGATCTACGAGCACGTCCTGGAACGCTTCGGCGGGGACCGGGTCACCTGCGTATCGATGATGGACACCTACCGGGCGCGTCACGCGATCAGGGACGTGGGCGCCGCGCTCGGGTTGCCGCCGGGCGAGATCGACGTCATCGCCAAGTCGTTTCCGCACATTCGGGCCCGCGATGTCCGGGGCGCTCTGGCCGAGCTGCCCGAGCTGCGCGCCAGCGGCCTGACTGCTCCTCGCCTGCGTGTTCTCTTCGACCTCGTGGAGCGACTCGACGGTCTGCCCCGTCACATCGCGGTGCATCCCTGCGGCGTGATCCTGTCCAACAAGGACCTGCTCGACCGCACTCCGGTCGAGGCCAGCTGGCTGGGGTTCCCGATGAGCCAGTTCGACAAGGACGATGTCGAGACCCTGGGCCTGCTCAAGCTCGACATCCTCGGTATCCGCATGCAGTCCGCGATGGCACACGCTGTCGATGAGGTGGCTCGGGTCGATGGCATCAGTATCGACCTCGACGACCGGGCGCAGGTCACTCTCGAGGATGACCGGGCGTTTCGGCTGATTCGGTCCACGCACACGCTGGGCTGTTTCCAGATCGAGAGTCCTGGTCAGCGCGAGCTGATCGGCAAGTTCGGGCCGGAGACCTTCGAGGACCTCATTATCGACATCTCGTTGTTTCGTCCCGGCCCGGTCAAGTCCGACATGATCACCCCGTTCCTGTTGGCACGTCAGCACTGGCGCTCGCCGGAGTACCTCCACCCCAGCCTTGAACCAGCGCTGAAGGAGACCCAGGGCGTCGTGGTCTTCCACGAACAGGTGCTCAAGATCGTTGCCGAGACCACCGGCGTCACCCTGGCCCAGGCCGACGAGGTACGCAGGGCCCTTGGGTCCCCTCAAGGCCAGCTGGACGTCGAAGCCTGGTGGCGACCTGCCGCGGCGGCCAGAGGCTATGAGCCTGCCGCGGTCGACCGGATCTGGGAGGTTCTCAAGGCTTTCGCATCCTTCGGGTTCTGCAAGGCTCACGCGGCAGCCTTCGCGTTGCCCACCTACCAGTCGGCGTGGCTCAAAGCTCATCATCCGGCGGCTTTCCTGTCCGGAGTGCTCACCCACGACCCGGGCATGTACCCCAAACGGCTGCTCCTGGACGACGCGCGCCACCTGGGCATCACGATCCTGGGGCTGGACGTCAACGCCTCGGGTGAGAGCTACCGGGTGGAACGGGTCGCGCCGTGGGCGCAGGGAGACTACGACGGTGGCGTGTTCGTCAGCGGTGTGACTGACAGCGGTGTGACTGACGCTGTCTCCGTTGAACAACAGCTGGTCGCCGACCTTCCCGATGGGCGGGCTCATGGCATCCGGCTGTCGCTGGCAGACGTCAAGGGCATCAGTGACGCCGAGGTTCAGCGCATTGTGGCCGGCCGGCCGTACGCCACCCTCATCGACTTCTGGCATCGCGCCCAGGTCAGTCGCCCCATGGTGGAGAGGCTGGTCATGGCCGGGGGATTCGACTCGCTCTACGGGCTCAGCGGCAGCAGCGGGGCCTCCCGCGGCAGCGGCACGACCGGGCGGCGAGGCAGGGTGACCCGACGCGACCTCTTGCTGCACGTGGCCGAGCTCGACCGGTGGTCTTCCGGTACATCCACTTCAATGTCGGTGCGTCGATCCGGTCGCCGGGTGGCAGCTCGTACACCCAGGTCCCTGGCTGCCAGTGTTGCCGCGGCTACTCGTGAGGCAACACTGGCGCGAGCGACACGAACGCGAGCAACGGCCGGCGCAACCGCCCCCGGGATGCGCGACGTGCGGCTTCTGGCTGCGGCTCAGTCCCAGGGCGGGCTGCCTGTCATCCAGGCTCGGGCGCAGCCCGCCCAGCTCACATTCGACCTGGGGGACACCCCCGAGCTCACCACGGCCACCGGCCTGCCCGAGATGACGGGGCCGGAGCGGGTTCGGGCCGAGCTGGACATCCTCGGGCTGGATGCCAGCGCCCACATCATTGACTTCTACGCCCCGATGTTGGAAGCGCTCGGTGTGACCCGGTCCGGTCAGCTGCTCGGACAACGCAGTCGTTCTGAGCTGTGGGTCGCCGGGGTCAAGGTCGCCACGCAGACACCGCCGGTCCGCTCGGGTCGGCGTGTGGTGTTCCTGACCCTTGACGACTCGACCGGCCCGGTTGACGCGACGTTCTTCGAGGATGTCCAAGGCCCTTATGCGGCAACGGTTTTCCACTCCTGGATGCTTCTGGTCCGCGGGATCCTGCGACGCACCGGACCCAAGGGGGTCTCCCTGCGCGCAACCGGGGCGTGGGAGCTGTCCGGGCTGTGGGATACCTGGAGCCGCGGTGGTCTCGAGGGAGTGCACGCGGCGCTGGCCGAGGCCGAGGGCCATGATGTCGACGAGCACGGTGTTAACCGGGGTGACCCGACTGGCGCGATGGACGGACCCCGCGCCCGGATGCTGGTGCACGCCTCAGGGTTCAAGCAGTCGCCTTACGCAGACGTCAAACCTGCCGGCGGTGATGTCAGGGACTCCCGCAAGCTGCCCAAGGAAGGCCACGCGGTTCCCGAGGACGGCACCCCACCGCGCAAGCTGTGGCACGCCAGCCCTGGAAGCTCAGGGCGCTAGGGTGGACATGACCCGAGCGTCACCGCAGTCGCCCCGCCAGGCCTGTTGCCCGGCGACGACCACCAGCACCAGAGGAGCCTTGCCGTGGCTGATGAAGGGCGCCGCAGCGGTCGCGGCGACGTCGAGACCTCCGTGCGCACCTCAGCCGTCTGGGAGTCCGTGCGGGCCGTCGTGGTCGAGCGCGAGCAACAGCTCGGTCGCAGTCTGCGCGTCGTCGATCTTGGCGGTGGCACCGGCGGTCTGGCCGTCCCGCTGGCCCAGCTCGGTCATCACGTCACGGTCATCGACCCAAGCCTCGACGCGCTTGCCTCGCTGCATCGCCGGGCTGGCGACTCCGGGGTCGCCGAGCGGGTCGTGGCGGTGCAGGGGGACGCCGCAAACCTGCTTGAAGTCCACCCCGACGCCGACGCCGACCTCGTGTGCTGCCATGGCGCGCTGGAGTTCGTCGACGACCCGGCGGCGACCCTACGATCCATCGCCGGTGTGCTCGCAGACGGCGGATACGTCAGCCTCGTGGTCGCCACCCGCATCGCCGCCGTACTGGCCCGAGCACTTGCCGGCCAGTTCGCCCAGGCCCAGTGCGCGCTCACCAGTGACGACGGTCGATGGGGTCCGGCGGATCCCCTGCCGCGGCGCTTCGACGCAGCAGGCATCACTGCTCTCGTCGAAGACGCCGGACTGGCCGTTGCGGACATGCATGGAGTGCGCATCTTCAGTGATCTCGTACCCGCCGCCTATGTCGACTTCGATGCCGACCGGGCCGCACTGCTCAAGCTTGAGCAGACTGCTTCGCGTCATCCCGACTACGCGTTCCTGGGGCACATCGGTGCAGCCCTGCACGTGCTGGCACGTCGAAGCTGACCCGCAGGTGTCGCGGCGATGAGCCGGCGTCAGTTTGCTGTGCCCGAACGCCGGGACGGGCAAGCGCCTGACGACGAGGGCTGTTCGATCCTGCACGTGGATATGGATGCGTTCTACGCGTTGGCTTCCCTGCTCAGTCGGCCCGAGCTCAAGGGCACACCGGTCATCATCGCCGGCGGCGGCAATCGTGGGGTTGTGCTATCCGCGACCTACGAGGCGCGCGCGTTCGGCGTGGCCTCGGCGATGCCGATCGCCCGGGCCCGTCGGCTGTGCCCACAGGCCACCGTCGTGGCTCCTGACTATGCCCGCTACGAGCGCATCTCCCGAGCTGTCATGGCGGTGTTCGCCAGCGTGACGCCGATCGTCGAGCCGCTGTCGCTGGACGAGGCGTTCCTCGATGTGTCCGGTGCCCGCCGCCGGTTGGGCTCACCACGTCAGATTGCCCAGCGGATCCGCGACACGATCGCCGACGAGCAGGGCATCACCTGCTCGGTCGGTGTGGCCACCACCAAGTTCATCGCGAAGCTCGCGTCGGGTCTGGCCAAACCTGACGGGCTGCTCGTCGTGCCCGAGTCCGAGGTGGTCGGGTTCCTGCACCAGCTGCCGGTCGGGGCCCTGTGGGGGGTCGGCGACCGCACGGAGGAGGCTCTGCAGCGTCTGGGGCTGCACACCGTGGCCGATATCGCCCACACGCCGGTCGACACGCTGCGTAGGGCTCTTGGCGACAACGCCGGACCTGCCCTGTACGCGCTGGCCTGGGGACGTGACTCACGCCCGGTGATGCCCACCCGTCGTGAACGCAGCATCGGCGCCGACGAGACATTCTCCTTCGACGTGGACGACCCGGCATACATCCACCGAGAGCTGCTCAAGCTCAGTGACCGCACGGCGGCCCGCGTGCGCTCAGCGGGGATGGTGGGACGAACCATCTCGATCAAGGTGCGCTTCTCGGACTTCACCACGATCACGCGCTCCAAGACCCTGCGTGATCCTACCGACGTCAGCCGCGACATCTACGTGACCGCGAGGGCGCTCTTTGACGGGCTGGGTCTGCAGCGGGCCCGCCTGCGGCTGGTCGGCGTCCGGATGGAAGGCCTCCTGGACTCCGACCAGGCACCCATACAGGGTCTGCTCGATGAGCCCGAGCATGGCTGGCGTGACGCTGATCGTGCGGTCGACCAAGCCAGTGCACGGTTCGGTGCCGGCGCGGTTCGTCCTGCCAGTCTGGTCGAAGGTGATCGGTCGGCTACCACTCCGAAGCGCGGCGACATATCCTGAATGGGGAAGTCGATGAGAGGGTTGACTTGAGCACCACGCAATGCCGGTTTTGCAAGGAATCGGCACCGTGGGATGTAGTTGTCATACAGTGGAGCCGCCCACGGGAGGTCGAAGGTGCCGCTTTCAGAGCACGAGCAACATCTGCTGGAGCAGATGGAACAAGCGTTGTATGCCGAGGATCCAAAGTTCGCCTCGCAGATGCAGGGCTCTGCTGCGCGTGCCCGCCTCCGCAGGGGACTTGCCATCGGGGCCATTGGCGTTATCGCCGGTCTCGGGCTCGTCGTGCTGGGCGTGGCCACAGAGTCCATCTGGTGGGGCGCCCTCGGCTTTGCGCTGATGGTGGGTGGCGTGGCCTACGCCATCAGTCCGCCAAAGGTGCCCAAGGTCAAGTTGGGTGAGGTCACCGAGGACGGGTCGGTGCGTACGCACGAGCCGGCTGGCCGCGTGGGCAAGCTCCGTAAGGGCAAGAAATCCAACGTCTCCAAACAGACGTTCTTGCGTCGTCTCGAGGAGCGCTGGGATCGCCGTCGCGACGACGGTCAGTAACCTGCGATGCGCTGATCAGTAACGCACCGCACGATGCGCTGAGGGTCTGGCTGGGGATGCCTGGCCCGACCGGGGGCGGTCAGGCTGTCACAGCCACACCGATCAACCATGTGGTGGCAACAGCCAGACCGGTCAACAACTCGATGCCCATGCTCAGCACGATGGCCTTGAGTGCATGCTTGGTGGACGGCCAGGCGGCGGCATGGGTGCCCAGCTTGATCCGCTCGGCCAGATAGACCCCGAGCGCGAAGCCGAGAAACCCGCCGACGACGGGGATCACAAAGAATCCCACGACCCCCAGTGCTGCCCCGGTCACAGTGCTGGACGTGGTGACGCCGGCTTTGGCCATCCGCCGACCCGGCAGGAGATACTGCAACAGGAGGCCTGACAGGGACAGGGCCGTGGCGATACCGAAGACCACCCAGCCGGCCGGAGTGTGTGTCGCAAGGGCCCAGACCAGGACAGCCGCCCAGATCAACGGGAGTCCGGGCAGCAGGGGGACGACAATACCGATGAGTCCGACAGCCATGATCAGGCCCACGACAACGTTGAGCCCGTTCATCGCGGAATCAGACGTTCGCCACGTTTCAGGGCGTCCCGATCCCGAGTGTCCAGCTCAGGCGGACCGTGATCTAGCGTGTGAGGTCCCAGCCGTGTCAGGACTCAGTGTGCCTGGACTTAGTGTGCCGTGACTCAGTGTGCCGTGACTCAGTGTGCGTCCACGTCGGCGCCGACCGGTGTGGGCATCAGGCGATCAGTCTCATCCTGGATGTTGGTTGACATGTCCTGCAGCTTGGGCAGGTGCTCGCGGCCGTGATGCGCGCAGAAAAGCAGCTCGCCACCGGAACTGAGGCGAGCGCGCACGTAGGCCCGGGCGCCACAGCGGTCGCAGCGGTCAGCCGCGGTCAGAGTTGGTGCCAGTGCAGTTGTCACGTCAGCCATCCTTTTCGTCGTAGTGGGCGTCCGCTAGCGGTCCTACCTGGTGTCGCGATCTCGTCCGTATCCGTGCTGGTACTTCATCGGTTGCTGATACTTCCTAGACGCTTGCCGAGTGGTTTGCTTTGTGGGCAGACCCATTCGCCGGTTGTAACAGTCAAACACGAAGATTGCTTCCCGATGTCCATTCTGGCCCGATGTGGACTAGATCATGGCGTGTTTCTCTCTACGCGCAATGCTCCGACGCCCGTATGCCGCGTGCTCCCGCGTGCCTCTCGCCTGCTCGTCGGTGCGGCGAGATAGCCTGCAAGAGAGTTCCAGGTCGGCCTCGGCCGACTCCTCCGTCGCACCGAAAGGACGTCCGTGGCCATCGCCACCCGAACGAGCAGGACCGCCAGTACCGCCCGCGGCTCCGCCACCGCCGCCCGAAAAGCGGGCATATCGGACACTGGCGCGCCCAGCAGTGACTCACTCAACACTGACTCACCCAATTACATGGCCCGGCACCTGCAGGTCCTGGAAGGCCTCGAAGCCGTCCGGAAGCGTCCGGCGATGTACATCGGCTCGACCGACTGGCGCGGGCTCATGCACTGCGTGTGGGAGATCATCGACAACTCCGTTGATGAGGCACTGGCAGGGGTGTGTGACCGAATCGACGTTGCCTTGATGGCCGACGGGTCGGTCGAGGTACGCGACAACGGGCGGGGCATTCCCGTCGACATGGAGCCACGAACCGGTCTTTCGGGCGTCGAGGTGGTCTTCACCAAGCTGCATGCCGGCGGCAAGTTCGGTGGCGGCTCCTACACCGCATCAGGTGGTCTGCACGGCGTGGGCGCCTCGGTGGTCAACGCCTTGTCCGCGCGCCTGGACGTAGAGGTTGACCGGGGGATGAAGACCCACGCGATGAGCTTTCGCCGCGGTGAACCCGGTGTGTTCCACGACGTGAAGGGCGTCAAGACTCCCGACGCCGACTTCACGGCGTACGTGGACAACAGTGAGCTGCGGATCATCGGCAAGGTGGGCCGCGGCAGGACCGGCAGCAGGGTCCGCTACTGGCCGGATCACCAGATCTTCCTCAAGGATGCGGCGTTCAGCTACGACGAGCTGGCATCCAGGGCCCGCCAGACGTCATACCTCATCCCGGGTCTGACCATCGTCATCCGTGACGAGCGTGGGGTGCTGGGCACGCCCGGCGAGGACGGCCCGTACGAGGAGACGTTCCTGCACGCCGGCGGCATCAGCGAGTTCGCCGAGTACCTGGCGATCGACCCACCCCTTACCGATGTGTGGCGCCTTCAGGGGTCGGGGACGTTCCACGAGAACGTGCCGGTGCTCGACGAGCGGGGACGGATGACGCCCACCGACCTCGAACGCGAGTGCCATGTTGACGTCGCCCTGAGGTGGGGCACGGGTTATGAGACCAAGACGGTCTCGTTCGTCAACATCATCGCCACGCACAAGGGCGGCACCCATATGGCGGGCTTCGAGCAGGCGATGCTCAAGGTCTTCCGGAGGCAGCTGGAGGCCAACGCCCGCCGGCTCAAGGTCGGGTCGGACAAGGTCGAGAAGGACGACATGCTAGCCGGCCTCACGGCGGTGGTCACGGTGCGACTGGCCGAGCCCCAGTTCGAGGGCCAGACCAAGGAGGTGCTGGGCACCTCTGCGGTCCGCGCCATCGTGGCCAGGGTCATCGAGAAAGAGCTGACGGCGATGCTGACCTCGACCAAGCGGGGTGCCAAAGCCCAGGCTGCGATGCTCCTGGAGAAGGTCGTCGCCGAAATGAAGTCGCGGATCAGCGCGCGGCAGCACAAGGAGACGCAACGCCGCAAGAACGCCCTGGAGACCTCCTCCCTGCCGGCCAAGCTGGCCGACTGCCGTAGCAGCGACGTTGAGCGGACCGAGCTGTTCATCGTCGAGGGTGACAGTGCGCTCGGCACGGCGAAGCTTGCCCGGTCCTCGGACCACCAGGCACTGCTGCCCATCCGTGGCAAGATTCTCAATGTCCAGAAGGCGTCACTGGCCGACATGCTCAAGAACGCCGAGTGCGCGGCGATCCTGCAGGTCATCGGGGCCGGATCGGGGCGCTCGTTCGACCTCGGTGCCGCGCGCTACGGCAAGGTCATCATCATGACCGACGCGGACGTCGACGGAGCCCACATCCGGACTCTGCTGCTGACGTTGTTCTTCCGTTACATGCGACCTCTGGTCGAGGACGGCCGGGTCTTTGCCGCAGTCCCGCCGTTGCACCGCATCGAGGTGATCAACGCGGGCGGCAAGAAGAACGAGCTCCTCTACACGTACAGCGAAGCCGAGATGCGTCAGGTGATGTCCTCGCTGGAGAAGAAGGGCCGCAAGGTCAAGCAGCCACTGCAGCGCTACAAGGGTCTGGGCGAGATGGACGCGGACCAGCTGGCGGAGACGACCATGGATCCTCGGCACCGGACATTGCGGCGGGTGACACTCAAGGACGCCGAGAACGCCGAAGGGGTGTTCGACCTGCTGATGGGCAACGACGTCGCGCCGCGCAAGGACTTCATCATCGAGTCCGCCGCCGAGCTGGATCGCGAGCGCATCGACGCCTGAGGGTCGCGGAACGGCGTGTCAGGTTCGATGTCTGGCGCAGGTGAGGGAAGTAAGTAGACACTTCAGTCATGTGCTTCAGCAGCGATCAGCACCCGCCCGAACCACCCAGATCCAGTGAGGTGGGCCATCACGGTCCGCTGGTGCTGACAGCGGCGGACGGCAACCGTTTTTCGGCTTTCGAGGCGGTGCCGTTGACCCCGCGTGGCGCGAGTCTCGTGCTGATGCCGGACATCCGGGGGATGCACGCTTTCTACACGGACCTCGCCCTCTGCTGCGCCCAGGCCGGGATCGACACGGTCGCCCTCGACCCCTACGGGCGCAGTGCCGGGCTCAGCGCGCGCGATGACGACTTCGACTTCATGCCACACGCCACCGCGCTGACGCCCGAGAACGTGCTAGCCGACGCTCATGCTGCAGTCGCGCGCCTGCATGAGCGCAGCGCCGACCCGGTCTTCACTCTCGGCTTCTGTATGTTCGGCGGTCAGTCCTGGCGTCTGGCCGCCACCGACCTGCACCCGGCTGGCTCGATCGGGTTCTATGGCCGCCCGTCTGCGGTAGAGGACGTTGTGGGCGACCTTTCGGCGCCCTTGCTGATTCTCGCGGCCGGTGGTGACAAGGCCACATCGCCGCAGGAGAACGCCGATTTCGTCCGCTCGCTGACTGAGGCCGACAAGGTGCACGACTACGTGGTCTATGAGGGCGCCCCGCACTCGTTCTTCGACCGGGGCTTCGAGCAATGGCAGGCCGAGTGCGCAGACGCGTGGGTACAGATGCTCGGTTTCATCGACCGAAATCGTTGACGACGGACCATTGCCAGGTCGGCACGGGCTCCTTGCCACAGGATTCGGGTAGGTCATCACCGCCGGGACCACGCACCGCAACCATGTCCCAGTGGCGACCATCGGCGTGACTGACCCTGCACTGCCATGCATTCTGCTGGTCTGGTCGCGGTGTCGCGGTTGTCGAGAGGGCAAGCAGACCGGGTTCCTGAATCTGTTGTCGCACAACGGATTCGGCGGCCTGTCCGGGTGCGGTGAGGTGGCTGCGCCCCCGGTCGTAGGTCGCACCAAGCAAATCCGTGGGGACCTCGTCGCGCATCGCGGCATCGACCACCGCAACGGCCGACCCAGCGGATAGCCGGCCGAAGGCCTGGCCGTGGGGCAGGAGCACGCCGGTGGGGGCGAATCGGTGGCCACCGGTGTGCGAACACTCCCACACCTGGCCGGGACGTTGCGCTCCAGACTCGACGGCCACCGGTCGACCTCGCACAGAGCAGCAGACGTCCCGTCTGGAGTTGGCGCAGATCAGCAGCACCGGACCGGGGGAGGGTTCGAGCTCGGGCAGGGCGTCCCGGATCTGGTCGATGCCCGTGCTGTCCAGAGCTTCTCGATGCAGGGTGGACATGGGCAGCCGGGCGAGCCCTTCCAGGCGTGCCGGGTCATCGAGATCCGCCTGGAGCAGCCAGGGGTGAGCGGCCAGTCCGCCCGCGAGGTAGACCCTCTGGGTGTGGACCTTCTGCGGGTGGCTGTCGCGGAGGTCTGAGTGTGCGCCGGGGCGACGAATCAGGATGAAGCGCCCAGCGGCGTCCTGGCACATCCGGTCCAGGGTCTGGCCGAGGTCCGGATCCAGGTGGGACTGAGTCGCGGCTTTGGCACCCCATGGACCGTTCTGCTCGAGCGCCAGCCAGAACATCGCTGCGGGCGCGGTGCCCAGCGCCGATGCCTGTGCGTTGTCCCAGACCACCGAACAGGCATCGGGTCTGCTGCGGCCGTGGCGCGCGGCCGCAGCGTCGCTCACCCCTTGCCCGCGGGGAACTCGGGTGTCGTCTCCAGATCCAGCGACCGCGCCAGGTCTTCCGACGCGGAGCCGGGCAGGTCGAGTGAGGGCACCTCCATGGGTTCGGGCAGAGGTCCGGCGATGGCGTTGATGCGTGTGGCCGCCGGCACGCCGGAGCCGTCACGCTTCCCTGTGGCTTCGGGCAGCTCAAGGGCGACTCCATTGGCAGCAGCAGCCGTGGCCGGACTGCCGCCGACCCATCCGAGGATCAGGGTGTCTTCTCCGCGCAGGAAACGGTGGCATCGGACGCCACCGGTGGCGCGGCCCTTGGCCGGGTACTCGGCATACGGGGTGACCTTGAGCGAGCCGGGCTCGGTGCCCGGCAAGGCACCCGATGAGCCACTGGAGGTGACCACGAGGTTGGTCGCCCCGGGATCGACCGCGCCGAAGAAGACGGCTTGCGCTCCGGCAGCCAGCTTGATGCCCGCCATGCCGGCAGCGGTGCGACCCTGTGGGCGCACCGCTGCCGAGGGGAAGTGCAGCAGTTGCGCGTCCGAGGTGATGAACACGAGGTCCTCGTCGCCGGTGCGCAGCTCGATCGCGCCCACCACTTGGTCGCCGGCCTTGAGGCTGATGATCTCCCAGTCGTCCTTGTTGCCGGGGTAGTCGGTGGTCACTCGCTTCACGACACCTTGTGCCGTTCCGATGGCGAGGCCGAGAGACTCCGGCGACAGCGAGGTCAGGATCAGTGGATGCTCATCCTTGGGCAGGTCTACGAAGGCAGCCAGCGGAGCGCCGCCGGACAGCGAGGGGGTGCCGTTGGTCGGTGGCAGGATGGGCAGATCCAACGCCGCGAGCCGGATCATCCGCCCGCGCGAGGTGACCAGCGCGACATGGCCACGGACGGTTGTCTGAACGGCGGCAACCACCACGTCGTGCTTGTGCCGGGTGCCCTCCCTCGGAAGCGTCTCGACGTTCGTGGTGCGCGCCATCAGACCGGTGGAGGACAGCAGCACCCAGCAGGGGTCGTCGGTCAGCTCCAGTGGCGTTGCTGCGGTGACCTGCTTGCCGGCGGACTCCAGCAGCACCGTGCGGCGTGGCGTCCCGTGTGCCTTGGCGACCTCCGCGAGCTCGTTCGACACCGTCTTCAGGAGCAGCTTCTCGTCGCCCAGGATCGCGCGCAGCGCCTCGATCTGGCGTTCCAGCTCGGCCTTCTCCTTCTCGAGCTCGACCCGGGAGAACTTGGTCAGCCGGCGCAGCTGAAGGTCGAGGATGTAGGTGGCCTGCGGGTCGGAGAGATCGAAGACGTCCATCAGTCGGGTCTTGGCGATGGCGGCGTCGTCGGAGGCTCGGATGACCTGGATGACCTCGTCGATATCCAGGATCGCAATGAGCAGACCCTCGACGAGGTGCAGCCGCTCCTCACGTTTGCGCAGGCGGTAGGCGCTGCGGCGGCGCACGACGTCGAGCCGGAAATCGACATACACCCGCAGGAGGTCCTTCAGCCCGAGGGTGCGTGGCTGGCCGTCGACGAGCGCGACGTTGTTGATGCCGAAATTCTCCTCCATCGGCGTCATCTTGAAGAGATGCTCCAGCACGGCCTGCGGGTGGAAGCCGCCCTTGATCTCGATGACCAGATGCAGGCCGTGCTTGCGGTCGGTCAGGTCCTTGACGTCGCTGATGCCCTGGAGCTTCTTGGACTGGACCAGATCCTTGATCTTCTCGATGACCTTCTCGGGTCCGACGAGGTAGGGCAGCTCTGTGACGATGATGCCCAGCTTGCGGGGGGTGACGTGCTCGATCCGGGTCGTCGCACGGGTGCGGAAGGACCCACGCCCGGTGAGGTACGCGTCGCGGATCCCCTCCAGGCCCACGATCTTGCCGCCACACGGAAGGTCTGGGCCGGGCACGAACTTCATCAGGTCATCCAGTGAGCACTGCGGGTTTGCCATGAGATGACGAGCCGCGCCGATGATCTCGACGAGGTTGTGTGGCGCCATGTTCGTGGCCATGCCGACGGCGATTCCGCTGGCACCGTTGACGAGCAGGTTGGGGAATGCGGCGGGCATCACCCCGGGCTGCATCAGCTGGTCGTCATAGTTCGGGACGAAGTCGACGGTCTCCTCGTCCAGGCTGTCGGTCATCAGCATCGCGGCGGCGGCGAGCCGGGCCTCGGTGTAACGGGCTGCTGCCGGCCCGTCGTCCAGCGACCCGAAGTTTCCGTGACCGTCCACCAGCGGCATGCGCATGGTGAAGGACTGGGACATGCGCACCAGGGCGTCATAGATGGAGCCGTCACCGTGGGGGTGGTACTTGCCCATCACCTCGCCGACAACCCGACTGCTCTTGACGTGTCCGCGCTCCGGGCGGAGCCCGAGCTCGTTCATGCCGAACAGGATTCGTCGCTGGACAGGCTTGAGGCCGTCGCGGGCGTCGGGCAGGGCGCGGGAGTAGATCACCGAGTAGGCGTACTCCAGGAACGCCCCCTGCATCTCCTCCTCGACGTCGATGTCAACGATCCGCTCGGTGAAGTCTGCCTCCGGCGGCGGGGTTGATGACGTGCGACGGGCCATGCTCGAGGGTTCTCCTTGTGGTCGGTGCGGCAGCTGAGGTCAGATCCGTGAGGCGTCTGAGATCAGGAGGTATTTGAGTTCAATACAGTATCTTCGCCCTTGGTCGCGCAGGGTCTGCCCCCGACTCGCCGGTGCCCCGCTCAGATGAGGTCGGCGATGAGCGTGTCGGCCAGGGCAAGTACCGCGTCACGAGCGTCCTGCGGTGACCGGGCGGCGCGGGCGGCGGCAGCCATCGCCGTACACGTGCGCAGGTCGTGCATGTGCAGCGATGCCCGCACGGCTGGCACTCGGGTCGGAGCCATCGACAGACTGCTGACGCCCAACCCGGTGAGCACCAGGGCGAGCAGCGGGTCGGCAGCGGCCTCGCCACAGACGCCAATGTGCTTGCCTGTATCGCGGCCACCGTCGCACGCGGCGGCAACCAGGTCGAGCACGGCCGGCTGCCATGGGTCCAGCAGCGTGGCAAGCTCGCCCTGCATGCGGTCGGCGGCAAGGGCGTATTGCGCGAGGTCGTTCGTGCCGATGCTGGCGAAGTCGACCTCAGCCAGGACATGGCGCGAGCGCAGAGCCGCGGCGGGAACCTCGATCATCACTCCGACCACCGGCAGACCGTGCTCACGGACCCGCCGGGCGAACCACGCTGCTTCCTCGGCAGTGGCCACCATCGGTGCCATCACGCGCACATCCGCGCCGGTCGCACCCGCTGCCTCGCCGAGCGCGGTGAGCTGGGTGTCAAGCAGCTCCGGGCGCTCAGCCGAGAGTCGCAGGCCGCGCCTGCCCAGCGCCGGGTTCTCCTCTGGCCCGAGGTCGGCGAAGGCCAGTGGCTTGTCGGCTCCGGCGTCGAGGGTCCGCACGACCACCCGTCGTGTGCCGAAGGCTTCGAAGACCCGGGTGTAGACGGCGACCTGTTCCTTCAGCGTTGGCGCGGTCTCCCGCTCGAGGAAGAGGAACTCGGTCCGGAACAGCCCAACGCCTTCCACGTCGAGCACGCCGGCACGCTCGGCGTCCTCGGCGGTACCGATGTTGGCCAGCAGGGCGACAGGGTGGCCGTCGCTGGTCGCGCCGGGACCCGAAACTGCCCCCAGCGCGCCGGCCCTGCGCTCGCTCCGCTTGACCAGGTCGGCCTGTGTGGCGGCATCCGGCTCGATGAACACCTCACCGGTGGTCCCGTCGACCGCCAGCACTGTGCCGACTGCGATGGTGACCGCTCGGGGTAGCTGCACGACCGCCGGAATGCCCATCTGCGCGGCCAGGATCGCAGTGTGACTGGTGGGACCGCCGGATTCGGTGACGATGGCCAGCACCAGGTCGCGTTGCAGGCTGGCCGTCTCCGCCGGGGCGAGATCATGGGCCACGATCACGGACGGCTCGGTGAGCTCGGGAACACCCGGGTCCTCGATCCCGAGCAACCTGGCCACGGCTCGATCCCGCACGTCGCGCAGATCTGTGACACGTTCGGCGAGGTAGCCACCGGCGGCGCTGAACATGGTGCAGTACTCCTCCGCCGCAGCGTCCACGGCCGTGGCAGGGCCGCTTCCGCCGGCCAGGTGCTTGTCGGCTGCAGAGGCCAGCCCGGGGTCACGGGCCATCATCGCGGTGGCGGTCAGGATCTGTTGCGCCGTCGGGTCGGCCCGGGCGGCGCGGTCGTCCAGGGTTCCGGCGACCGACTCGAGAACCTTGCGGATCAGCTGCCCAGCCGCGGCAGGATCAGCCGCAGCAGGCTCCTTCTCCGGTGGCCGGACCGGTGGCCGTACCTGAACCACCGGTCCGACTGCGATGCCGGGGGAGACTCCAATCCCATGACGGGTGTCGATCGCTGACATGGGGATCACTCCTCCGCGTCGAGATCGCGGGAGAGCAATGCGACCAGCCCGTCCAGGGCGGTGTCCGCGCCGTCACCATCGGCGGTCAGCAGAACCTCCTCGCCGTGCTTGGCGCCCAGGGCCATCACACCCAGGATGCTGCGGGCATCCACGGGTTCCTCACCCGCCTTGCTGATCTGCACGGGAAGCCCCGTCGCGGTCGCCGCCTGGACGAACAGCGCGGCCGGTCGGGCGTGCAGGCCCACCGATGAGGCGATGGTGACAGTGCGCTCTGACTGTGCCATGAAGGTTCCTTCGTCGTGAGTGGTGCCGAGCAGGTATGGCGGGTGGTTTGCCTGAGCCGGGTCGGTTTCCCGAGCCTAGTCAGGACACGACCACCTCGGCGAGCCCACCGGCGTCGAGCTCGGTCTTGACCGGATCAGGCCCGGCGGTTTTCAGCGCGATAACCGCCGCGGCAGTGACGACCGTGCCGATCGCGATGGCGAGCAGGTAGAGCAAGGGATTGCCGATCAGCGGCGTCACCCAGATGCCACCGTGCGGCGCCCGCAGGGTGCTCCCGAAGAGCATCACCAGACCACCGGTGATACCGGATCCGAGCATGCACGACGGGATGACTCGCAGCGGGTCGGCAGCGGCGAACGGGATGGCGCCTTCAGTGATGAAGGAGGCTCCCAGCAACCAGGCGGCCTGCCCGTTTTCCCGCTCGGCCTCACTGAACAACCGCCGCCGGATCGTCGTGGCCAGCGCCAGGCCCAACGGCGGTGTCATTCCGGCCGCCATCACGGCGGCCATGATCTGGAGGCTGGTGCCGGTGGTCGCAACAGCAGCCGCGGCAAGGCCGGTCGTGGCAAACGTGTACGCGACCTTGTTGACGGGTCCACCCATGTCGAAGGCCATCATCAGGCCGAGGATGACGCCGAGCAGGATGAGGTTCGACCCGGTCAGGCCGTTGAGCCACGAGGCCAGGCCATCGGACAGCGCCTTGAGCGGCCGGCCCAGGACCAGGATGATCACGGCGCCGGTGATGAAGACCGACGTCAGCGGGATGACGACGACCGGCATGATGCCACGAACGCCCTTGGGAACCTTCCAGCGGCTGATCCAGAGGGCGACGAAACCGCCGATGAATCCGGTGGCGATGCCGCCGAGGAAGCCGGCCCCGATGGTCGCGGCAATGAAGCCGCCGACGATGCCCGGGGCCAGGCCCGGGCGGTCCGCGATCGCAAACGCGATGAACCCGGACAGGATCGGCACCAGGAAACTGAAGGAGGCCGCTCCGACGAGGAACAAGAGAGCGGCCCAGTGCATCCCGTCCGCAGGGTTGAAGTCAGTGACGATGTTGACGATGTGCGTGGGATTCGGAGTGGGCGGCCCGGTGAGCGAGTACAGCTTGGTGACGACGATCGCGCCGTTCTTGCCGCCGGCAAGCTGAGCCATCATGAAGCCGAGCGCGATCATGATTCCGCCGGCCGCGACGAACGGGATCATGTAGCTCACGCCGGTCATAAGCCACTGGCGTATGCGATTTCCGACGGAGGCCTGCTGGTCGACTTTGGTGCTGAGGCCGCCGGCGGCCGGGGCTGGCGAACCAGCCTTTGCCGTGGTGGGGTTCGCTGCTTCCCGCTCGGCGGCGGCGACGGCCTGCGCGATGAGTCCGGGGCCGTCGGAGATGGCCTTCTTGACGTCGGCCTCAACGAGCGGCTTGCCGGCGAACCGGGCCCGCTCCCGGACCGGGACGCCAACGGCGAAGATCACTGCGTCGGCGGCGGCGATGGTCTCGGGGCTCAGTGAGTCGAAGCCGGCAGAGCCCTGGGTCTCGACCTCGATAGTGTGGCCGGCCGCCTTGGCAGCCTGTTCGAGGCCCTCGGCCGCCATATACGTGTGGGCGATGCCGGTGGGGCAGGATGTCACGCCGACGAACTTCATGGGTTCACGACCTCTCGGGTCACGACGTCGACCACGGTGGTCGCGTCAGGTGCGTTCATCAGGGACTCGCGGAACTCGGTCCGCATGAGCCGCCGGGCCAGATTGGCCAGGATCTTGAGGTGGTCATCGCCGCCGCCCTCCGGCGCCGCGATCAGGAAGATGAGCGTGGCGGGGCCGTCCTCGGCTCCCCAGTCGATACCTTGCGGAGCACGGCCGAAAGCCAGTGTCGGCTCGGTGACGTGGGCGCTGCGCGCGTGGGGGATGCCGATGCCGCCCGGGAGCCCGGTGGGCATCTGCTCCTCGCGTTTGCGAACGTCGGCGAGGAAGCCGTCCAGGTCGGTGACGCGTCCTTCGTCGGCCAGGGCCTGGGCAAGGACGCGCGTCGCCGCGTGGCGGTCGGGGGAGTCCAGGTTCAGGAACACGAGGTTCTCGGTAATCAGTGACATGGTGAGATTCCTTATGGGAGAGGGGACTTCAGTGCTTCAAGTGGAGAGCCAGGTTGGGTTCAGTGCTGAGTGTCACCGGTATGCCGGACACGTCGGCGGGCGTCGGCATGCGGCTGCCGGGGAGGCTGACCGCGGCTGCACCCCAGGTGACGCCGGTGCAGAGCGCGTCCACAGCGGTGGACCCGCCGCTCGTCGCGTAGAGGTATCCGGCCAGTAGCGCGTCGCCGGCACCCACGGTTGACAGTGGTGAGGACACGGGTGCGACGGCGTGGGCGGTCACCGACTGCGACACCAGCAGAGCCCCGTGACCACCCAGGCTGACCACCACCGTGGCGACTCCCTGGGTGACGAGGTCGGCGGCGGCATCGATCACGTCGCCAAGGGTGTCCAGGGACCGGTCAACGAGCTCTTCGAGCTCCTCGAGGTTGGGCTTGATCAGGTCGGGTCCCGCCGCGACGGCAAGTCGGAGCGGGGGGCCGGAAGCATCGATCGCGACCCTGACTCCGGCGTCGCGGCAGCGACCCACCAGTCCGGCATACAGGTCATCGTCGACTCCGGGCGGAAGACTGCCCGAACCCACCAGCCAGCTGGGCTGCTCAGCCAGTGTTTCAACCGCGCCTGCGAGAAGGGCCTTGAACTCTGAGTCCGACAGGAGCGGGCCGGGCTCGTTGATCTTGGTCGTCGTCCCGTCGGGCTCCACCAGGGCGATATTGGCGCGGATCGAGCCCCCGATCGGCACGATGGCGACCGCGATGCCCGCCTCCTCGAGCAGCTCGGCCAGCAGATGCCCCTGGGGGCCGCCGGCCGGCAGAACCGCCAGCGTCTGGGCCTTGTGCGCGGTCAGGGCCCGGGAGATGTTCACTCCTTTGCCGCCCGGGTCGAGCTGACTGGCGGTCGCTCGGTGCACCTCGCCACGTTGCAGGTCTGTGATGGACACCGTTCGGTCGAGGCTCGGGTTGGGGGTCAGTGTGACGATCATGCGAGCACCACCTCGGGTCCGAGCGCCTCGATGTCAGCGGCGGTCTCAGGGTCGAGCCCGTCGTCGGTGATGATGGCCGCGATATCGGCCAGGTCAGCGAAGCGCGAGAAGTGGTCGACACCGATCTTCGTGTGGTCGGTCAGCACCACGCTGCGCCGGGCAGCTTTGATCATGGCGCGCTTGGCAGCGGCTTCGGACTGGTCCGGGGTGGTCAGGCCACGCTCTGCCGACAGACCGTTGGTGCCGATGAAGGCGACGTCGACGAACACGTCCTGAAGGGCGTTGGTGACCCATGAGCCCACTGCGGCGAGGGTTCGTCCGCGCACCCGGCCACCGAGCAGGTAAAGGCTGAGGTTCGGGTGCTGGGCCACCATCGTGGCTATCGGCAGGGAGTTGGTGACGATGGTGAGCTCCCGGTCGCGGGGGAGCCGCTCAGCCAGCCGCAGGGTCGTGGTGCCGGCATCGAGCAGCACGGTGCCCTCATCAGGCAGGTGCGGCAGCGCAGCCTTGGCGATGCGCTCCTTCTCGCCAACGTAGCGCTCCGAACGCATCTCGACGCCGGGCTCGAACCCGAGCCGCTCGACGGGAATAGCACCGCCGTGTACTCGGCGCAGTACGCCATGTCGTTCCAGGATGGTCAGATCCCGGCGCACCGTCTCGGGAGTGACATCGAGGGCTTCGGCGAGGGCGTTCACCTCCACCCGTCCCGCGGCGCGGGCGCGGTCGAGGATGTGTTGCTGGCGTTCCTCTGCGTACATGGAGTCTCCCGCTTGAGATCGGCTATTGAGACATTTATAGACCCCACGGACGACGATGTAAAGCGATTCGAAGAAAAAACAACCAAAACAGATGTCTATTTCGACCCGTTTGCTCGACTCGACCTGTTCAGTCTTGTGAGTGACGTCCGAATTGTCCGTAGTGTGCGACCTGGTCGAGCCCACGCCTGCCCCGCTCGAGGCTTCCGCTCTTGGGATGCGGCAACGGGTAGCCCAGTGACACCACGCCGACGAGGTTGCGGTCATGAGGGATGTCGAACGCCTCGAAGACGTCATCGTGTGACTCTGGAGGCGTCCCGAAGAAGCAGGCCCCCAGACCCTCGTCGACAGCGGTCAAAAGGATCATCAGCGCGGCCATGCCCGTGTCGACGTCCCAGTAGTGGACCGGCCAGCGCGCCTCGTCCATATCGGCCCAGCCCTTGTCCGGCTCCGCGTACCGCCGCAGGTAGGTGCCTTCATCGGACAGGCAGAGGATCAGTGCGGGCGCGCTCTTGATACCCGCCAGCCACGAGTCCGGCTCGTCGTCGGGGTCGGTAGTGGCTGACCAGTAGGTCTCTCGTTCCTCAGGCTTGGTGAGCACGACGAAGTCCCAGCCTTGGCTGAAACCCGCGCTCGGCGCCCGGATCGCATTGCCCAGTGCAGTGTTGATGACCTCGGCCGGCACCGCACGGTCGGGGTCGTAGCGCCGGACCATCTGGCGCTTGCGTACGACGTCGGAGAACTCCACCGGATCACTTTTTCACGAGCGCCGGTGTTTCACGAGCGCCGCTTTCGCGAGCAGTGCGTCAGGACTGGGTCCCCTGGGGCGGAACCGCTCTGACGCACTGTGCGTCACAGCCATATGACACTCGCAGACATGACTTCCGCCATCACTCCTCGTCGCGCAGTTGTGGTCTTTCTCGCCGTCATCTCGCTCACGGTGGGCTACCTCGTCGGCGCCACGCGTTCGGGAGGCGCGCCAGCGGCGGCCGCGACCGGAGCCATCAACACCTCATCGACCCAGCCGTCGACGGTCGCGGGCGTCGGAGGTGCGGGCATCACCGTGAGCGGCAGAGCTGACGTCGCGGGCACCCCGGACACGCTGCGGCTCGACCTGTCCGTTGTCGCGACCGCCCCGTCGGTGTCCGAGGCACTCACGAAGGCGAACGGCTCTGCTGACGCCGTACAGAAGTCGCTGCTCGGTGGCGGTGTCGCGAAGAAGGACCTGCAGACCTCGGGGCTTAACATCGCGCCCAGCTACGACAACACGCCAGGGACACCCCGGATCACGGGATACGAGGTCTCGGAGGGCGTCAGCGCCAAGCTGCGCGACCTCAGCCGGGCCGGTGACGCGATCGGCAAGGCCGTTGGTGCCGGTGGCAACGCCATACGGGTCAACGGGATCAGTCTCGATCTCGAGGACACGGGCGTGCTTGTATCCAAGGCCCGGGACACAGCGTTTGCGGATGCCAGAACCAAGGCGGAGCAGTACGCCAAGGCCGCGGGGCGCTCGTTGGGTGACGTCGTGAGCATCGCTGAGAATGTCGCCACCCCGTCGCCGGTCTCCGTCCCGTCTGCATCTTTCAAGCAGTCTGACGTCCCGATCCAGCCGGGGAGCCAGGACGTCAGCGTGACGGTGACAGTGGTCTTCGCCATGAGCTGAGGTAGCGCGTTCAGCCCGGCGCAGGGACGCGCCGGGCTGGCGATCGAGGTCAGTCCGTCCTTGTCAGTCCTTGAGTCCCGGGAAGTCGGACTCCCAGAACTCCACCTTGCTGGCCCTGCTCGGGGCTTCGTCCCCGGCACCGGCTCCGTGAACCTCTTGCTCACGACCGCGCAGCTCAACCCGGCGAATTTTGCCGGAGATGGTCTTCGGCAGCTCGGCGAACTCGATACGACGAACCCGCTTGTATGCCGCGAGGTTCTTGCGCGCGTAGGCCAGGATCGACTCGGCGGTCTCCGCTGTCGGCGAGAACCCGGGGGCCAGAACGACATACGCCTTTGGCACGGAGAGGCGGGTCGGATCCGGCGAGGGCACCACGGCCGCCTCGGCAACCGCCGGGTGCTCGATCAGCACGGACTCGAGCTCGAACGGGCTGATCCGGTAGTCCGAGGCCTTGAACACGTCATCGGCCCGTCCCACGTACGTGATGTAACCCCGCGCATCGCGGGAGGCCACATCGCCGGTGTGATAGGCACCGTCCCGCATCGACTCGTCAGTCTTCTCCGGGTCGCCGCGGTAGCCGGCCATCAGGCCCACCGGGCGCCCGCCGGGGCCGGCGAGACGCAGGCAAATCTCGCCCTCGGCACCGTCACCGACCAGCTCCTGCCCGGTTGCCGGGTCGAGCAGGATCACGTCATAGCCCGGCAGGACCCGTCCCATCGAGCCGGGCACGACCGTCTGGCCGGGGCTGTTGCCCACCTGGGCAGTGGTCTCGGTCTGGCCGAAACCATCGCGGATCACGATCCCGAGCCCGTCCTGGACCTGTTGGATGACCTCGGGGTTCAGCGGTTCTCCGGCGCCCACCATCTCGCGAAGACTCAGCCGCGCGCGCCATGGCGCCAGGTCCTGCTGGATCAACATCCGGTAGACGGTCGGCGGTGCGCAGAACGTGGTCACCGATTCTTCTGCCATCGTCGCCAGCAGTTTCGCAGCGTCGAAGCGTGGCTGGTTCACGACCAGGATCGTGGCCTCTGCGTTCCACGGAGCGAAGAACGAGGACCAGGCATGCTTGGCCCAGCCCGGCGAGGAGATGTTGAGGTGGACGTCACCGGGCTGCAGACCGACCCAGTACATCGTGGACAGATGCCCGACCGGGTAGGACAGATGCGTGTGCTCAACGAGCTTGGGCTGTGCGGTCGTGCCGGACGTGAAGTAGAGAAGGAGGGTATCGTCCCCGCCGGCCGCTTCCGAAGGTACGAATCGTGTCGCGGAATACGTGGCGGCAGAGTGTGACTCGCTGAATGTCGTCCAGCCGGGGACGGGGTCTCCGACGGCGATGCGAGTGTAGTCACCGGGCACGTCATCGAACTTGCCGGCGTCGACCGATGCGGCGACAACATGTCCCACACCGCCGCGCGCGATCCGGTCGTCCAGGTCGGCAGATGTCAGCAGCGTCGTCGCAGGGATCACCACGACGCCGAGCTTGATGCAGGCCAGCAGGGTCTCCCACAGCTCCACCTGGTTGCCGAGCATCAGCAGCAGGCGGTCTCCCTTGGCTGCGCCGATGGAGGACAGCCACGATGCCACCTGCGAGGAGCGGGCAGACATCTCGGCATACGTCACCGAATGGCTGGTCCCGTCGGCCTCGACGATCTTGAGGGCAACCCGCGCGCCTGTGGTGGCATCCGCCGCCACCTGGTCGAACCAGTCCAGAGCCCAGTTGAAGTCCGCAGTTCTGGGCGGGTCATAGTCGGCCAGCGCCCGGTCGTAGTCGGTACGAGCCGACAGCAGGAGGTCTCGGGCACTATGGAACTGCGCGTATGCATCAGCCATGGCATGACCTTAGTCACAGATCCCCACTTCCGCTGATCGACATCTGCGGGGACCTGGACTGCGTGGATCTGACATTCTGAAACTATGACCGACACCGTCGCCCGACCTGACGCCTATCCGGTGTGGTGGGAGGCCGATGTCGTTCTCCGGGACGGCTCCGTGGCCCACGTGCGTCCGATCGTGCCGAACGACGCCGACCGCCTCCGCCGTTTCCACGCCGGACAGTCCGCCGAGTCCATCTACCTTCGTTTCTTTGCGCCGTTGAAGACGTTGAGCGACAAGGACGTGGCTCGGTTCACCCAGGTCGACTACGACTGGCGGGTGGCTCTCGTGGCGACGGTGCACGAGGACATCATCGGGGTCGCGCGCTTTGACAGGCTCGACGAGACGACTGCCGAGGTCGCCTTCCATATCTCCGATGCCCATCAGGGCAAAGGGGTCGGCTCGGTGCTGCTCGAACACCTGGCGGCCATCGGTCAGGAGCGGGGAGTGTCCAAGTTCGTGGCTGATGTCCTGCCCCAGAACCGCAAGATGATCCAGGTCTTCACCGAGGCCGGGTACGAGGTCAACTACCACTTTGACGACGGCGTGATCGCGGTGGCCTTCACGATCGAGCCGACCGAGCATTCCCAGGCGGTACGACTGTCGCGTGAGCACCGTGCGGAGGCCCTGAGCGTGCGCTCCGCGCTGTTCCCGGAATCCATCGCCGTGATCGGGGCCAGCCGCAGGGTCGACTCGATCGGGCACCAGCTCCTGACCAACATTCGTGCGGGCGGATTCACCGGTCGTGTCCATGCCGTCAACATCGAGGCCCGGCACGTGCAGGGGCTGGAGGCTCACTCACGGGTCAGCGAGATCCCCGACCACATTGACCTCGCGGTCGTCGCCGTTCCCGCGGCGTCCGTGCAGCTGGTGGTTCAGGACTGTGCGACGGCCGGTGTCAAGACCCTTCTGGTGGTATCTGCCGGCTTCGCCGAGTCGGGACCGGCTGGCGAGAAGCGTCAACACGAGCTGTTGCGGACGGCTCGCAGCAACGGCATGCGGGTCATCGGCCCCAACTCGTTCGGCGTCATCAACTCCCACCCCGACGTCCGGTTGAACGCCACCCTGGCGCACGAGATACCACCCGCCGGGACCCTGGGACTGGTCGCCCAGAGCGGAGCGCTGGGTATCGCGGTGCTCGCCCTGGCTGCGCGCCGCAACCTCGGGATCTCGGTGTTCGCGTCGGCCGGCAACCGGGTCGATGTCTCCGGCAATGACTTCATGCAGTACTGGATCGATGACGAGGACACTCACGCGGTCGGCCTGTATCTGGAGTCGGTGGGCAACCCGCGCAAGTTCTCCCGGATCGCACGACAGCTCGCGCTGCGCAAACCGGTGATCGTGGTGAAGTCCGCGATCAGCTCGTATGGCGTTCCGCCCGGTCACCGGGTCCGCCCCACCAAGGTGCCGCCGGCTGCCTTCGACGCCTTGCTGCGTCAGGCCGGAGTGATCCGGGTCGAGAACGTGCATCAGCTCTTCGACGTGGCTCAGCTCGTGGTTCACCAGCCGCTGCCACGCGGTGACCGGGTGGCCATCGTCGGCAACTCGGATGCACTTGGGGCCCTCACCGCACAGGCGTGTGTCAGCTGGGGGCTTGAGGTGACTCATGGTCCGGTCGCGTTGCCGGCCGAGGCCAATGCCGCCGACTTCTCGACCGTTCTTGACGCTGCCTTCGCCGACGATCAGGTCGACAGTGTCCTGACCTGTTTCATCCCGCCGTTGGTCACCCCCGACGAGGACGTGGCCCATGCGGTCGTTGAGTCGGCCGGCAAATCCGATAAGCCCTGTGCAGCGACTTTTCTCGGCATGGTGGGGGTCACCGAGGCATTGTCCGGCGGTTACAGCCTGAACAGCGACGACCTGGAAACTGACGAGGCAGACAACAACAACGCAGACAACAACGGCACAGACAACAACGGCACAGACAGCAACGGCGCAGACCGCAAGGACGACCGCGGTGTTCGAAGAGACCGCGCCCCCCGGCGGGCGGTCCCGGCCTACCTGATGCCTGAGGATGCTGTTCGTGCCCTGGCCGCGGCCACCCGGTACGGGCAGTGGCGGGCTCGCGAGCGCGGGGAGCTGGTCGAACCGTCTGGGCTGGACCTCGCCGCAGCCGAACGCATCGTCGAGGGTGTTCTGGCCGATGCCCCCGCGGGTCGGACGCTCACCTCGATCGAGGCCGAGTCGTTGCTGGCGGCATACGGTGTGAAGCTCTGGCTGACCATCCCTTCTGCGACAGCGGATGAGGCGGTCGCCGCCGCGGAACAGCTCGGCTACCCGGTGGTGATCAAGTCGATCTCTCCTGCCGTGCGGCACCAACCGGGTCAGGCCGCCATGCATGTCGACCTGCAGACGGAGGCATCCGTGCGGGATTCCTTCGAGGCGCTGTCGGCGCGGCTGTCGCCGCTGGACGCCGACACCTTCGTGGTGCAGCGGATGGCGACGCCAGGGGTTGCCTGCGTCGTCCGCACGGCAGAGGACCCTGTGTTCGGGCCCGTGGTCAGCTTCAGCATCGCCGGGCCACCGACTGACCTGCTCGGCGACATCGGGTACCGGATCCCGCCGCTGACCGACGTTGACGTCACGGATCTGATCTCCTCGGTCAAGGCTTCGCCTCTGCTCGATGGGTATCGCGGCGCAGCAGTCGTGGATCGCGCAGCTCTGGCCGACCTCATCGCGCGCGTCTCCGTGTTGGCCGACCGACAGCCCGACGTAGCCTCACTGGAGATCAACCCCGTTATCGTGCATCCCGGTGGGGTCGACGTGCTCGGGGTTGAGATCGTGGTGACGCCGTCAACGAAGCGCACGGACGACCAACGGCGAGCGCTGACGTAGGGTCGCCGCGTGTCACGGGGGCTGCCTGGCGAACCAACAATGGCGGCACAGTGCGCGCCTGGGCCAGGGATGGGCAAAGATGGGTCTCATGGGTGACATTGCCAACCAGATCACGACGCATCGACGTCCGCTTCCAAGCTCACTGACCAAGGACATCGAGGCCGCCGGATACTACCCCGCCCTGGTGGCGGACGTGGTGGAGTCGGCGGTCGCCGGCGGCGAGGTCGTCTCACACCTGGTGCATCAGGAGACGACGTTCGACCACGACACCGTGCGGCGTCACATCACGGTGCTGGCCCTGACTCCCCCCCGACTCGTGGTCGCGCACGCCGATGACCACGCCGCCGAGGATGACCATGGCGAGCCTGATGATGCGGACCCACAGTCGATCGCGACCGCGACCGCCACAGCAACATCCGAGTGCGTGCCGCTGAACGCGGTCCGGGGCGTCATGCTGACCCACGTGGTGGCGTCCCCGGCGACGTATACGCCGGGGTCTCTGGGACGCGAGCTCACGCTGACCCTCGGCTGGGGTGCGGTCAGCAGGGTCGACATGATCCCTGCGACGTGTGGCGACCCGAACTGCGAGGCCGATCATGGTTACGAGGGCACCGTCACCACTGACGACATCGGGTTGCGGATCAGTGCCGATGCGGACGGGGAGCCCGCACTCGCGCAGGCCATGGCGTTCGCGCGGACGCTGTCTGCTGCCATCGGGGGTTGAGTTCCGTCCGTGTTTGAGCAGATCCTGATGCCGGCCTATGACGCGACGGGGCTGGCCGGCGTCCTGCCGGCCGTGGCTCGGTCTCTGGGGGTGGCCGAGCAGGACGGGGGGGGTGGGCGCGAGCAAGGCCACCGTGAGAACACCGACCTGCTCGACCTGTTGCCGGCGAGACGCGCGGTAGTGGTGCTCATCGACGGACTGGGTTACGACCTGTTGCGCCAGCGCAGCGGGCACGCCCCGTTCATGCGGGGGCTGTTGCCCGCGGCATACCGACTCAGCGCCGGCTTCCCGTCGACCACCGCCACGAGCATGGGCACGTTCGGGACGGGACTGCCCCCCGGCGCCCACGGACTCGTCGGTTACGAGGTGCTCGTTCCGGGGGAGGACCGGCTGCTCAACGAGCTGTCCTGGGACAACGGCCCTGACCCGCGTCTGTGGCAACCAAGCCAGACCGTATTCGAACGGACCGTCGCTGACGGTGTGGCCGTCATCCGCATCGGCCCGGGCTTCTTCGACGGCTCAGGGCTGACCAACGCGGCGTTGCGCGGCGGCAGCTTCACGGCAGCGCGTTCCCTTGATGCCCGGGTGGATTCGGCGCTGGCTGCACTCCGGGGGAGCAGGCGCGCCCTTGTCTATCTCTACTGGGGAGAGCTCGACAAGGTGGGGCACGTCCACGGCTGCCAGTCATGGGAGTGGGGTGACGAGCTGGAGCTGATCGACCGTTGCCTCGCCCGTCTCGTGGCGGGTGTGCCTTCGGACACCTCGGTTCATATCACTGCCGACCACGGCATGATCGATGCTCCCCATGCCCTGCGGATTGACCTTGCACATGACGCCGAGCTGGCCGCCGACGTCCGGCACGTGGGCGGAGAGCCCCGGTCGCTACAGCTCTACTGCGAGCCGGGTGCCGCCGACGACGTGCTTGCCACCTGGCGCGAGCGGGTGGACGCGCGGGCCTGGGTACTCAGTCGGGACGAGGCGGTGGGGCATGGTTTGTTTGGTCCCGTCTCTGAGCAGGTCCTGCCCCGGATCGGTGAGGTCATCGTGGCGATGCGTGACAACTTCGCCATCGTGGACTCCCGGACCGCGCGTCCAGCACTACTGGCGTTGCTGGGTCTCCACGGATCACTGACCCCGGCGGAGATGGCAATTCCGCTCCTGCAAGTGCCCGCAAGAGACGGCGCCTAGGGTCTGTGGCTGGACCCGACCGGCCGGGAAGTCGGATGGCAGGCCCGACTGGCCGGGAAGTCAGGTGTCCGTGGCGCCGTAGAGTTCTGCATCATGGCTGAACTTGTCTTCTTCTCCGGCACGATGGACTGTGGTAAGTCCACCCTGGCGCTGCAGATGGATCATAACCACGCCGCACGGGGCCGGGCCGGGCTGATCTTCACCAAACACGACCGGGCTGGCGAGTCGGTGTTGTCCTCGCGGCTGGGGCTGGCCACCAGCGCCCTCGAGGTGGTTGACGATCTAGACTTCTGGGACGTCATCGTCAGCCGGGCCACCAGTGGCCAGCGGGTTGACTACCTCATCTGTGACGAGGCCCAGTTCTACACCCCGGCTCAGATCGAGCAGCTCGCCCGCCTCGTGGACGAGCTGCGAGTCGACGTCTATGCGTTCGGCATCACCGCCGACTTCAGGACCGCCTTGTTTCCCGGATCCCAGCGGATGATCGAGCTGGCCGACCGGGTCCAGTCGCTGCAGGTCGAGGCGCTGTGCTGGTGTGGCCATCGCGCCACCCAGAACGCCCGGGTCGTTGATGGGGTGATGGTCGTCGAGGGCGAGCAGGTCGCGCTGGGGGACATCACTGCCGGCGACGTCGGCCTGGTGCAGTATGAAGTTCTGTGTCGCCGCCACTACATGCGCAGGATGACCTCGCATGCCGCACGGAACGCCGCGGCCTCGCCCGACGTCCTACCGTTCGATCTGGACTTCTGCCCGATCCAGCCACCGGCGGGCAAGGCCTGACGTCTTGGATCGACAGCGTGGCCGAACGACCCTCCAGCTTTCAGGACGACCCAGGACGTCAGGACGTCAGGACGTCAGGACTGCGAACGGTCGGCGCCCGGTCTCGAGCCGAACATGATCTCGTCCCAGGCAGGGACGCTGGGCCGGCCGGTCTTGCGGGCAGCCTCGCGAGCCGGGCGTTTCGGCTGCGACTTGGAAGGGCCTTGGCGCGCGGGTTTCGCCACCGATGCCTTGTCACCCGCGTTGGCGGACGCCTCGTCGGTGGACGAGTCGTCGATCGTGAAGTCTTCATCGGCAAAGTCGCGGAGAGCAGCGGTCTGCTCGTGCTCGGCAGGAGGTGGCATCGTCTCAGGGTCGAACTCCAGGTCCGCCAGCGGTAGTGCCTGCTCCGAGAGCTCGGGGGGTTGCTTCTCGGCACTTGTCAAACCGGCGGCGACGACCTTGGCTGACTCACTTGATGCACTGCGGCCGCCAGGTTTGCGGCGGCCGCGCGCGGTGCTCCGCTTGCGCATTGCGGTCATCAGATCAAGGGGATCTTCCTGGTGCTCGTGGTGAGCTACCGGTCGCAGGCCCCCCTCGGCCTCCAGGTCATAGACCGTGGTTTCGCGAGCCGAGGCGGGGCGCAGCCTCGGAGCCGGGATCGGCCCCTTGGCCTCCTGCACCTCCTCGCTGAGCCAGCGGGCCTCGTCATCCACCGCTGAGACGGTCCGGTCGGCAAGGTCGAAGCTCCACGACGCCTGACGCTGACGCCCTCCGGCGGCGAAGGTCAGTACGACGGTCCACGGGCCGCCCTCCGTCCGCCAGGAGTCCCAGCTGGCGTCGGTCACCTCGACGTCGCGCGCCTTGAGTCGTTCAGTCACGCGTGCCGACAATGTGGGTGCGTTGCCGCCGCTGGAGACGCCGGTGCGTGGGCGCAGACGGGCTCGCTGCGCCAGACCGGCCACGTGCTCACGCTCGGCGAGGATCGGGCCCTCATAGCGATGGACCTTCTCGACCGACCAGCCTGCGCGGCTGGCAGCCTCCTCGGACGAGGCTCCGGCGCGGATCAGCGCCTGGACATCGCGTGGGCGCAGGCCGCCCTCGACCTCGATCTGAAGCTGCCCAAGGCGTGGTCGATCGCGGCGGATCGCGGCCCGTAGCGCGTCGTCTATTGGCATCTGAAAACGCTCCCCGTCGGCTCCGGCGAGCAGCAGGTGCTCACCGTCCTCATGCACGCCGATCAGTTGCAGGTCTTGCATCGCCTTCTCCTGAGTCGCCCATTAACAACAGACTCTGCCATCTTCGCGGCCCGAGCGTCCGCAGGCCACGCCGCAAGGGTAGTTTTGGCGAAGTCCGTACTGCAGTCAATGTGGCCGCACAGCCCCAAGCGAACCGGAGAATGCCTGTGACCTCACCCCAGGCCGGGTCCGACGTCAGCCCCCTCAACCCGTACGACGGCATCCTGCTGTTGTCGTACGGCGGGCCCGAGAAACCCGAAGACGTGATGCCCTTCCTGCGTATCGTCACCGCGGGAAGAGGTATCCCGGACGAACGGCTGACCGCCGTGGCCGAGCACTACTACGCGTTCGGCGGCAAGAGCCCGATCAACGACCAGAACCGCCTGCTGCTGGCCGCGCTGCGCTCAGAGCTGGACAGACGCGAGCTCGCCACGCCGCTCCTGTGGGGCAACCGCAACTTCGACCCGTTTGTCGTCGACACCCTGCGTGAGGCCCATGAGGCTGGTATGCGCCGGCTGGTCACCATCGTGACGAGCGCGTACACCTCGTACTCGTCGTGTCGCCAGTACCGCGAGGACCTTGCGGCTGCGGTGGCGACCCTGGCCGATGAGGGGCGTGCGATGACGGTCGACAAGGTGCGCCCCTACTTCAACCATCCCGGGTTCTCTCGCGTCAACGCGCGGCACGTCACCGAGGCAGTACGCGGGCTGAAGCAGCATCCCGATACCGAGGTCCGGCTGGTCTTCGTCACCCACTCGATCCCGGAGGCCATGGACGACACATCCGGCCCCGGCGACGGCGAGGGCAACGCGTACCGCCGCGAGCATCTGGCACTGGCGTCGGCGATCACCGATGAGGTCAACGCGACCTTGGGGCGGGGTGTGGAGCACGAGCTGGCCTATTGCTCCCGCTCGGGCCCTCCCAACCAGCCCTGGCTCGAGCCGGACGTCAACGACGCGCTCCGGTCCCTGGCCTCCGCCGGGGTCAAGACCGTCGTCATGGCGCCGATCGGGTTTGTCTCGGACCACATGGAGGTCAGGTTCGATCTCGACATCGAAGCCGCGCAGACAGCGGCCGAAGAGGGCCTGGAGATGGTGCGGGTGCCCACTGTTGGCGCCGACCCCGAGTTTGTCTCGGGCCTGGTCGACCTGGTTCTCGAGCGAGCAGGGCAGGCCCGCGGTTCGGCTTCCCTTGTCTCTCCCTCGTGGCCTGGCCTCGAAGCGTCTCCGTCCGTTTGCCGACCCGGTTGCTGCCCCAACCTGCGCACGGCAAAGCCGGCGCTCTGCGGGTCCGACTGATGTGCGCCAAGCTGAGCTTCTCTGGGCAGGGGCTGCCGGAGCCATTGCCGCAGCTACTCCTTCGCGAGCTCGAGGATCTGGCGGTCTCGGCTGCCCGGGCCGCCGGGAGGTTCATCGTGCAGGAACGCCCGCGCGGCCTGGCTGTCCTGGATACCAAGAGCAGCGTCAACGACATCGTGACGGTGATGGATCAGCAGTCCGAAGCGCTCCTGCGTGCTCACTTGCTGAGCGCCCGGCCCGACGACGCGATTCTCGGTGAGGAGGATGGGGCCTCGCAGGGAAGCTCAGGTATCACCTGGGTGATCGACCCGATCGACGGAACCGTGAACTACCTCTATGAGATCCCGGCCTACTGCGTCTCGGTGGCTGCCGTCATCGGCGACGCGGGGACGGCCGGCCAGTGGCGCCCTGTCGCTGGCGCGATATGCAACCCGCTCACCATGGAGATCTTCCACGCCCGACTGCGCGGCGGCGCATATGTTCTTCAAGGAGATCGAGACTCGGCGATCAGGGTCAACCCCGTTGACGTTCTCCTGCAGTCGCTGGTGGCCACCGGTTTCGGATACCGGCCTGAGGTGCGCGCCCGCCAGGGCGAGGTGCTGGCCGCGATTCTGCCTGAGATCCGGGATATCCGGCGGGCGGGCAGCGCGGCACTGGACCTCTGCGCGGTTGCGTGCGGCACGGTCGACGCCTACTACGAGTCGGGCCTGAATCCGTGGGATCTCGCGGCTGGCTGGCTGATCGCCGCTGAGGCGGGGGCGCTGGTGAGCGGTTTGAACGACCTGGGCCCTGGCGAGGCTGCCGTCGTTGCCGCCGGACCCGGCATACACGGGTCGTTGTTGTCCAGGCTCGAGGCCTTGGCGCCCTTGCGGTGACCGCGCGTAACCCTGCCCGAAGGTCCGACGGCTCACGGGTCCGTCAGCCGCGGTACCGTCTGCGTCGGTACTGTCAGCGTCCGTACAGCCAACCGTCGTAAAGTCAGCCCCCGGATCAGCAGTTGTCTATTCGGTCACAACCTCCCATCAGCGGGTACTTTGTCTGGATAATGGGCCGTTTGAGCACCTGTGGAGGGCATTTGTACCGATTGGGGGGGTCCCGATAGTGACAATGGGCCTCGGATAGGGCACACTGCGCGGCGCGAGCGGGCACAAAAACAACGGGCCCGGCGTTAACCCCGCAGCGATACACAACTTTGATTCCTGCACCGATTCCTGACACCGATTCCCACCCACGACCTGAAGGAGGGGGACACCACCTATGGCGACTGACTATGACGCGCCCCGTAAGACCGATGATGACGATTCCGAAGACTCCATCGAGGAGCTCAAGTCTCGTCGCGTCGACAAGAGCGCCTCAAGCGTTGACGTTGACGAGACCGAGCACGCCGACGGCTTCGAGCTCCCCGGAGCTGACCTCTCCGGCGAAGAGCTGTCTGTGCGAGTGGTCCCACGGCAAGCCGATGAGTTCACCTGCTCTCGGTGCTTCCTGGTGCATCACCGCAGCCAGCTGGCCAAGGAAGTCAACGGCCAGCCGGTGTGTCGCGAATGTGCTGCCTGAGCGGAGCGCCCACCGCTCGCGGCTGGTGTCTCGACAGAGGACTTTCAGATGACTGACCCATCGCGGGTCCAGGTGCTGATCTCGCGCCTTGACCCCAAGCTGCCGATGCCCGTGTACGCGCACGCGGGTGACGCCGGAGCGGACCTGTATGCCCGACAGGACGTGTTCCTCGCTCCGGGGCAACGCGCCCTGATTCCGACCGGTGTTGCGATCGCCCTGCCCGCCGGGTATGCCGCCTTCGTTCACCCGCGCTCGGGGCTGGCTGCCCGGCACGGCATCACGGTGCTGAATGCGCCCGGCACAGTGGATGCGGGCTACCGCGGCGAGATCCTGGTCAACCTGCTCAACACGGATACCCAGCAGGGGTTCTCCATTACGGCAGGTGACCGGATCGCCCAGCTCGTCGTCCAGCGGGTCAGCGAGGCCCATTTCGTGGAAGTTAGGTCGCTTCCGGGCAGTCAACGGGGGGACAATGGACACGGAGCCAGTGGAGGGTTTGGCACGCCATCCCTCGACGACATACATGGCATCGACGACCGTGCCATCGACATCTGACATCGACGACTAAGGACTGACGACACGTGGGCATCTTCCGCCGTGGCACCAAGAACACCAGCACTGAGCTCGACCCGGGCATCCCCGCGACTGACGTTGAGGGTTCTGGCGTTGAGGGCACCGCTGATGTGGAGCCCGCGACCAGGGTGCCTTCCCCGAAGGCGTCGCGCCGTGGCGGTCCGTTCGACCGTTCAGAGGTCCAGGGCCTGGAAGGGCGCCTGGATCTCGGAGCCCTGTGGCTGACCGGTGTCCCGGGCATGGAGCTGCGCCTTGAGGTCGAGGAAGAGTCACAGAACGTGGTCGGGGTCACTGCAGTGCTCGGAGAGTCGGCCGTTCAGCTTCAGGCCTTCGCCGCGCCGCGCAGCGAAGGTATCTGGGACGAGATCCGTACCGAGATCGCCGCGAGCATCACCAGCCAGGGCGGAACTGCGGACAAGACCTCAGGTCCGTTGGGAGCCGAGCTGCGCGCCCAGATGCCGGGTCAGGGCCCTGATGGCCGCACCGTTTTCTCACCGGTTCGCTTTGTCGGCGTCGACGGTCCGCGCTGGTTCCTGCGCGCCGTGCTCAGCGGTCAGGCAGCCGTGGATGACAGCGTTGCCTCGCCCCTGCTCGACGTGGTCAAGGCGACGGTGGTGGTGCGCGGCGACGAGGCCATGGCGCCCCGCGAGCTGCTCTCACTGAGGCTGCCCGCCCAGCCGGACGACGCGTCCATGGCCGCCGATGAGATGGCCGCCGATGGCTCTGCAGACAAGAGCTCGGCCCAGGGCGCCTCTTCCCTTGATGACTTCAAGCCGTTCGAACGTGGACCAGAGATCACCGAGATCCATTAGGTGATGGGACCAGCCATGACAGACGAGCACAAGGCCGGGATTGGCAGGGCCGGGCTGATCTCCCGGGTGACGTCCCGCCTGGCCCGAACCGAGTCCGAGCTCGAAGCCAGTGATCTGCAGGAGGACACCGGCCGCCTGGGTGGGACTCCGATCGTCGACCTGGTAGACCGTTCCGAGGCCACTGTCTTCGGCGCAGTCCGCAGCGTGACCCTTCGGCCGCGCGTCAACGTGCCGGCCCTGGTGGTGGAGATCTACGACGGCAGCCAGACCCTGGACCTCATCTGGCTCGGCCGTCGCCGGATCGGTGGCATCGTGCCGGGGACCTATCTGAGCGCCCGCGGACGGGTGACCTACCGACACGGCGTACCGACGATCTTCAATCCCGCCTATGAGATAAGGCCTGACCGTGGCCACTAGCGACAACATCGTCAACCCAGCGTTGGGGACTGCCGACGCTCACACTGTCGAGTCCCTTATTCGCGAACGTCTTTCGTCCGCGTTGGGAGGCGCCCGAGGTTCGTTCGAGACGGCGCTGCCAACGGTTGCCTTCGTGGGGGCGTGGATCTGGCTACACGACGTCACGATCGCCGTGGGCGCCTCCGTGGCCATCGTGCTGGCCCTGCTGATAGTCCGCCTGGTAATGCGCCAGACACCTCGCTACGTCCTGTCGGCAGTGTTGGCCACCGCTTTCGCCGCGTTCTTCGCGCTCCGCAGTGGAAGGGCCGAGGCGGCTTTCCTGCCAGGCATCCTGACCAGCGCCGGTTGGGGAGTCGGTTCGCTTCTCTCGGTCCTGGTGCGCTGGCCGATCGTCGGTTTCATGGTGGCCGCCGCTGACCCGCTCCTGTCCCAGGAACCCGCGTCATTGGCGCCGTTGACGTCCTGGCGACGTGACCGAGGTCTGGTCGCGGTCTGCCAGCGCCTCACCATGGTGCTCGTGGTGCTGTATGCGGTCCGGGTCGTGCTGATGTTCCCGCTGTATCTCGCGGGGCAGGTCGCGCTGCTTGGTGTCGCCAAGATCGCACTGGGCTGGCCGGCCTACCTGTGCGCCCTGGCGATCATGGGAATGATCCTTGTGCGCGGCAAGACGGTGCTCGCCCCGGCCGAACCGCCAGCCTGAGCGCCGCGGTCCGCCGCATCAGTCGACCGGATCAGTCAGGCGGATCAGTCAGCCGGGCGAGGTCCGGTCATTCCTTGTCGCGCGGGATCCGCTCTCCAGGGCTGAGCATGCCCTCGAGAGAGTCCTCGACCTCCGGTGTGGCGAGGAACAGCAGCTCGTCGTGAGCCTCCAGGGAGTCATCGCGGCTGGGCGCAATCGGGTGGTCTTCCCGGATGATCCCGACCAGGACGCTGTCGTCGGGCCAGGGAACGTCCCCGACCCGCTTGCCGGCGAACGGGCTGTTCTCCGGAAGGGTGAGCTCGACCATCGTGGACTGGCCCTGCCCGAAGGTGAAGATGCGCACCAGATCGCCGACGCTGACTGCTTCCTCGACCAGCGCGGTCATCAGTCTCGGAGTCGACACGGCGACATCCACGCCCCAGGCTTCATCGAACATCCACTCGTTCTTGGGGTTGTTCACCCGGGCAACGGTGCGCGGCACCCCGAACTCGGTCTTGGCCAGCAGAGACAGGACCAGGTTCGCCTTGTCATCCCCGGTCGCGGCCACGACGACATCGCAGTCGGCGAGGCCGGCCTCGTGCAGTGAGCTGATCTCGCAGGCATCAGCCATCAGCCACGTGGCGGCTGGGACGGTCCGGACATGCACGTCGTCGACGTCCTTGTCGATCAGCAACACCTGGTGTCCGTTGTGCAGCAGCTCGCGAGCTATCGAACGACCCACACTGCCTGCACCGGCAATGACTACTCGCATGGGGGCGTATGTCCTTTCAGACGATGGTTCTTCGGGGCGGTCGTGGGGCAGGTGGTCAGAGGGCCGGCGGTACCTGGTCGAGAGTTCGCTCGACGGTCGTCAGTGCGGACGCGGTCGTCAGGACGTGGATCAGATCCCCGTCCTGGTAGACGGTGTCGACGCTGGGCAGGAGACCGTCGCCAAGCCGGGTCACATAGGCCACCCGGGCGCCGGAGGTCGACTCGAGCTCGGTGATCCGGCGGCCGATCCAGGCCGGGTTCACCGACACGTCGGCGATGACAACATGGCCGCTGGGGTCGGTGTGCTCGGGGACAGAGCCCTGGGGCAGCAGGCGGCGCAACATCTGGTCCGAGGTCCAGCGCACCGTGCCAACCGTGGGGATACCGAGGCGTTGGTAGATCGCAGCGCGGCCGGGGTCGTAGATGCGTGCAACCACGTGCTCGACGCCGTAGGTCTCACGGGCGACGCGGGCAGCCAGGATGTTGGAGTTGTCGCCACTGCTCACGGCGGCAAGCGCGTAGGCACTCTCGATGCCGGCCTCGACCAGGGTGTCCCGGTCGAATCCGAGGCCGGTCACCCGCTTGCCCTCGAAATGGCTACCCAGACGGCGAAAGGCCGCGCTGTTGCTGTCGATGACGGCCACGTCGTGGCCCTGACTCTCGAGACTGAGTGCCAGAGTCGACCCGACCCGGCCGCAGCCCATAATCACGAAGTACACGCAGCGACGCTACACCGCGCGGCCACCCCCTCGCGCCCAAACGGCTATGGCGGGCGCGATGCACGGAGGTGCTCGGCCTGCCGCTTAGAGTGTTTGCCGTGTCAACTTCGGGCAGGATCATCAAACGGCTCCTCGTTGGCAGAGCCATGCGCAGCGACAGGCTGGGCGAGACACTGCTTCCCAAGCGCATCGCGCTGCCGGTGTTCGCCAGCGATGCACTTTCATCCGTGGCCTACGCGCCCGACGAGATCTTCCTCACCCTTGCCGTTGCCGGTGGCACCTTCGCCACGACCCACTCCTGGCAGATCGGCCTTGCTGTCGTCTTCGTCATGCTCGTCGTGGTGGCGTCATACCGCCAGAACGTGCACGCCTACCCCTCGGGCGGCGGTGACTACGAGGTGGCGACGGTCAACCTGGGACCCCGTGCCGGCCTGACGGTCGCGAGCGCCCTGTTGGTCGACTACACGCTGACCGTCGCGGTGTCCATCTCCTCAGGCGTGCAGAACGCCGCCGCAGCCCTGCCGTTCCTGCGGGGGAACGAGATGCCCGCTGCGATCGGACTGGTCGTGTTGCTCACGGCCATGAACCTGCGTGGCGTGCGCGAGTCCGGCACAGCGTTCGCGGTCCCGACGTACGCGTTCATGATCGGCATCATCGGCATGGCGCTGTTCGGGTTCTACCGGGACGCCACCGGAAGCTTGCCCCAGGCAGACAGCGCTCGGTTCGGTCTGTTGCCGGAGCACGGTGCCGAGGGCCTGGCCGGCTTCGCCATGGTCTTCCTCCTGCTCCGCGCCTTCTCGTCAGGCAGCGCCGCCCTGACCGGTGTTGAGGCCATCTCCAACGGCGTGCCGGCGTTCAAGAAGCCGAAGAGCACCAACGCGGCCACGACCCTGCTCATGATGGGCCTCGTCTCGGTAACCATGATGATGTCCATCATCACGCTCGTGAATATCACCGGCATCAAGTTCGCAGAGTTCCCGGCGACCCAGCTCACGCTTGCCGGCAAGCCGGTCGGTACCGGCTACACCCAGGACACCATCATCGGTCAGCTCTCCAAGACCATCTTCTCCGGCTTCCCGTTGGGGGTCCTCTTCATCTCGATCGTCACCGGGATCATCCTTATCCTGGCCGCGAACACGGCATTCAACGGCTTCCCGGTGCTCGCGTCGATTCTGGCGAAGGACGGCTACCTGCCCCACCAGCTGCACACCCGCGGCGACCGGCTCGCGTTCTCCAACGGCATCCTCATCCTGGCCGGTGCCGCCGCGTTCCTGATCTTCATCTACAACGCGCAGGTGACCAGGCTGATCCAGCTCTACATCGTGGGCGTCTTCGTCTCGTTCACCCTGAGCCAGACCGGCATGATCAGGCACTGGAACCGCCACCTGCACACCGAGCGTGACCCCAAGGTGCGCAGGCGGATGATGCGCAGCCGCGTCATCAACACCATCGGCGCCTTCATGTCGGGAACAGTGCTCCTGGTGGTCCTGGCAACCAAGTTCATCAAGGGTGCCGGTTATGCCATCGCGGCGATGGTGGTCCTGTTCATCATCATGAACGGCATTCAGAAGCACTACGCGCGGGTTCGCAGTGAGCTTGCCATCGAGGAGTCCGGTGCGGACCAGCTGCTGCCCTCACGGGTTCACGCGATCGTCCTGGTCTCCAAGATCCACAAGCCCACCCTGCGTGCCCTCAACTATGCGCGGGCGACCAGGCCCTCGCTCCTGGAGGCCATCACGGTCAACGTGGAGCCCGAGGAGACCAAGCAGCTGCAGGACGACTGGGACCGCCGTGGCATCCCGGTGGCCCTGAAGGTTCTGGACTCGCCCTACCGTGAGATCACCAGCGCGGTCGTCAACTACGTCAAGTCCGTCAGGCGAGGCAGCCCCCGCGACGTTGTCATGGTCTACATCCCGGAGTACGTCGTAGGTCGCTGGTATGAGCATCTGTTGCACAACCAGAGCGCGTTGCGCCTGAAGAGCCGCCTCTTCTTCACCCCCGGCGTGATGGTGACCAGCGTGCCCTGGCAGATGCGTTCCTCTGAGGGCGTGGAAGAACGATTCGAGAGCGCGGGCCCGGGCGCGGGTTCTGTGAGGCACGGCAATTGAGCGACCACGACCCCAGGGATGATGCGAGCGCGTCGTTGGTCGGCGCGCGGTTCGAGGCCCAGATCGGCAAGGTCGCCCACGGTGGCCACTGCGTGACCCGGTATGACGGTCGCGTGGTCTTCGTGCGGCATGCGCTGCCGGGCGAGACGGTTCAGGTGCAGATCACCGATGGCAGGGAGGGCGACCGGTTCCTGCTCGGCGATGCAGTCGAGGTGCTCAGGCCGTCGAAACACCGTGTCGTGCCTGCCTGCCCGTTCTCGGGTCCTGGCAACTGTGGCGGATGCGACTGGCAGCACAGCGAGCTGGCCTATCAGCGCGAGCTGAAAGCCGCGGTGGTGGCCGAGCAGTTCCAGCGGCTGGCAGGCCTGGACGTCGACGTTGTCGTGGAGGCTCTTCCGGGCGATAACGAGGGGGTTCGATGGCGGACCAGGACCGAGTTCGCCATCGATGCCTCGGGTGTCGCGGGACTGCACCGCCATCACAGCCACGAGATCATCCCCGTCCGGGACTGCCTCATCTCCACCGAGCGGGTGATCGAGACCGGTGTGCTCGACCGCCGCTGGCCGATGGCTACCTCTGTTGACGTGGTGGATGCCAGCGGCGAGCCTCATGCCGTGACGGTGCCTCTGCCCTCACGGGACTCGACCGTCCCGCATGTCACGGAGCGGGTCGACACCGGAGACTGGTCGGCCGAGTTCCGTCTGTCGGCGAGGGGTTTCTGGCAGGTCCACCCGCGAGCCGCAGCCACGTTCGTCGCCCATGTCCGCAGCGAGCTGGCAGCACAACCGGGCGAGCGGGCGCTCGACCTCTACGCCGGCGTCGGCCTGTTCGCGCTGGCACTCGCTGACGCAGTGGGGCCGACCGGCGCCGTCCTGGCGATCGAGTCCGACACTCACGCCATCGCGGATGCCAAGAGCAACCTGCGGCTGCGTCCGGAGATCGAACTGCGCCGCGGCAAGGTCGACCGAGCGTTGAAACCGTTGGTCCGACAGGGAATCCGCACCGATCTGGTGGTCCTCGACCCACCTCGCACCGGGGCTGGGAAGTCGGTCATCAGGGACATCGCCGCCCTGGCACCTCGCGCCGTCGCCTACGTCGCGTGTGACCCGGCTGCGCTGGCGCGTGACGTCGCCTACGCACGCAACGCGGGATACGGCATGCGGTCCTTGCGTGCCTTCGATGCCTTCCCGATGACGCACCACGTCGAGTGCATTGCCATCTTGGAGCCCTTGGCGTGAATGAGGTGGTCATGAGCAGTGACAGTCAGATGAGCAGTGACAACGGTTTTCGGTACCCGGTGGATGTTCGCTTCTTCGAGGTCGACTCTCTCGGCGTCGTCTTCAACATGTGGTACCTCGGCTGGTGTGACGAGGCGATGAGCGCATTCATGGAGTCGATCGGCTACGGGTACGCGACCTTGCGGGCCGTTGGGGTGGACGCCGTGCTGCGCAAGGCGGACCTCGAGTGGCTCGACAGCCTCGAGGCCTTTCAGCATGCCGAGGTCGCGGTGCGGGTGGACCATGTCGGGACGACGTCGTTCCGTCTCGGCTATGACATCAACCGCGTTGACAACCTGCGCGTTGACAGCGGTCAGGTGGATGCCTCTGGTGATGCGGGTCAGCCGCGGAGGCGGTGTGCCCAT
>DASRUA010000188.1:0-4386 GCA_035655615.1 Dermatophilaceae bacterium | reverse complement strand
ACCTCCTGCGAGCAGCAGCAGGGTAGACACGCAGAAGAGGAGCGCTTCCTTGCTTGCGCGCCGACGGGTCACGCAAGCATTGTTCAACGTCCCGCACGTATCTCACAGAGTCGAAAGGCCTGCCTAACTCCCAGCCGTGCTCACGTCGTGCTGGGTGTCACCTGCCCGGCGCTGCGACAGACGCGGCGAACGCGCCAGATCTGGGTGGCCAGCGTCAGCCAGATGGCCGCGACGATGGCGAACAGGGCCAGGACAAGCACGTCACCCACGCTGGCCAGAGGCTTGGCCGGGGCGGGGTGATAGAGCGACTGGGCCACCGTCACTGCCACGACGGCGGTGCTGGAGGTGACCGGTTTGGCTCCTGCGCCGGTGTAGGTAGCAGTGAACCCCTGGTTACCCGTGACCCTGGGTGCGAACTTCAGGGTGGCGACGCCGGTGTTGTCGGTGGTGGCCGACCCCAGGGGGACGAGCCGGGCCGGGGTCCCGAACTCCGTGGTGGACAACAGGAACGTGACGGCCGCCTTGGGCACAGGAACGCCGGCCGGGCTTTTGATCGTTGCGCTGAGCTGCACCGACCCGCTTGTTTCGACACCGGTGAGGGTGACGTTGGGGGCACTTGGCGCTCCACTTTGCAGCGCTCCGCTCTGCGGCGTCGCCGCCTGCGAGTGGTCGGCCGAAGCCACACCGAGCACGCCCATGAGAGCCACGAGCATCAGGACGCCGGTTGCGCCGGCGACGCGATGTGCTGTGCTGGTCGCGCCGACCACCCGGTCCTGGTGGACCGCAGACTCACTGGTCGCCTTCGGGAGCGCGGTCGCGGACGCCTGCAGGTCGCTGAGCTCCTGCATCTGTTCCATCTCCTCGATCTCGTCGATGGACAGCAGCGGCACGACCCGGAAGAGCAGCATGAGCAGCAGCGGTATCGCCGCGGTCGCCGCCAGGGTGATCGCGACGGGGACCCAGGTGAAGTGGTATCTGCCGAACGCGCCGGTCATCGTGTCGTAGGTAGCCGGGCCGACGACCATGAGGATCCTCTTGAGCCACATCATCGGCACCACCAGGATGGCTGCGGTGACCATGCCGCCGACGTTCCGCGTCCAGGGGAGCGCGACCAGTAGAAGTGGCAGCGCACCCCCGACGATGGCGAACAACCAGAACCAGATGGCCAGCCTGCCCACGAGGAGCTCGGTGAACACCGCGGCGGTCCCACGGTCGCCGACATAGGACCCGGGCAGCAGGTCAGCGAAGGTCAGGTAGATATAGGTGGCGGACAAGGTTGCCATGATGAACCCCAGGCGGACGAAGTGCCGCGCCGTGATGAGGCCCTGCAGGTGGTAGCCGCGGCGGAAGCCGGCGACGACCAGGATGACCAGGGCCACGCCTGAGTAGAGCGCGGCGACCACGAACTGCGGTGCCCAGATGCTCTCGTGCCACCACGGGCGGGCGGTGCTGGCAAAGGCCCAGGCGAGGACCGAGTGCACGGAGACCGCCAGCGGGATGATCATGATGGAGACCAGGCCGAGCGCACCGGCCAGGACGCGCCGCTGCTTGGGTGCCCCTACCCAGCCGCGAGAGACCCGCGCATACAGGGTGGCCCTGCGGCGACCCAGCTGCTCGCCGTGCTCCTGGCCCAGGACCGCCATGTCCGGGACGAGCGGGAGGGCGAAGAACACGATGGACCCGAAGGTGTAGGTCATCACCGCGACGAAGTCCCAGAACACCGGCGCGGAGAGGTTCGGCCGGGTCACCAGCTCCCACAGCCGAATCGGGTTACCGATGTGCGGGATGATCAGCGCTGCACCGATGAGCACCGTGACCACGGCCGTGCCCTCGGCCAGGCGGGTCAGCGGCGCCCGCCAGGTGGCTCCGGTCAGCCGCAGGATCGCCGAGACGACGGCCCCGCCGTAGCTGACCCCGATGAAGGTGACGACGTCGGCGATGTAGATGGCCCAGAAGGCCTGGTCGCTGTAGCCGGCGACCCCCATCCCGCCCCGGAGCTGGATGACCCAGGCGGCGATACCCGTGAGAACGACGAGGCTCAGGGCAAGGATGGTCAGCCACCAGAGACGGCTCGGCTTGCCGAACGGGCGCAGCGACGCCTCGCGGGCGTTGGTGTTGATGGCTTCTGTACTGGTGACTGCGGTGGGCTTGGCTTGTCCGGTCATGGCTTCGGTGGTCATCCCTATCCCTCCAGGCTCTGGCCGTGGCCGAGTATGTAGTAGACGCGCGGGTTGGTCCCGAGCTCTTCCTTGAAGCGCACCGCATCGTTGGCTCGCAGGAAGTCCGAAAGCACCACGTTGGTGCCGAGTCCGTTGACGGCGATGTCGGTGACCAGGTCGCCGATGTACAGCACACCCATCGGGCAGCCGGACACGCACGCGGGCAGCTCACCCTGCGGCAGACGGTCGGCGCAGAACACGCATTTGCCGACGACGCCCTTCTCGGGCACCGGCATCTGCGGGGTCGACGGTGCTGGCATGCGCGCCTGTGGAAGCGGGTCGGTCCAGTTGAAGTAACGGGCCTCATACGGGCAGGCAGCCATGCAGGCGCGGGACCCGATACAGGCCTCCGTGTCAACCAGGACCAGCCCGTCGTCGGTGCGTACATTCGCGCCGACGGGGCAGATGTACATGCAGGGAGCGTCCTCGCACATCATGCAGGGCCGCGGCATGTTGTACGTGCCACCCGTGGCGTCCTTCATTTCGTAGACATCGATCCAGGTCTGCTCCGGACGCAGGCCATGGCGCTGCTGGCAGGCCATGGTGCAGCCTTTGCACCCATCGCAGGTGCGCAGGTCGATGACCATGCACCAGGCGTGCGCCGACGCCTTGGCCTTGTCTGCCACCGCAGACATCTTGGGGGTCATCGCGGCCTGCGCATCCTGCTGAAAACTGACCAGCGCCAGGGCGCCGCCCGCAGCCGTGACGCCCAGGGTCGCGAGCAGGTTGCGCCGGCTGAGTCCCCGACGTTTGTCCGGGGTGGATCCCGGCGGAGGACCTACTGGTGCGCCCTCCTCCGAGAGCGTCGGGTGACTCTGCATGCCGTCCTACCTTTCAGTTGTTCTTACAGTTCGTGCTCTCGGGCGGGCGCCTGCGTCAGCTAACGACGACGTTTCCCTGCATCCAGCCCTTGGTAACCATGGCGTCGGTCATACCGTTGGCGCCGCCACCACACGGGGTGAAGCAGCCCCAGGTGTAACTGCCGGCTTTGTCTACGGTGAAGGTGAATACGGTGGTCGAGACTCCGCCGCTGGTTGCGCAGGCCTGGGACTGCCTGCGGGGGTGATGCTGTGTCGGCTACGACAGAGCACCAGCCCCGCAACGTTCCTGAGAAGGCTCAGGCCTGGACGACGATCGTGCCGGCCATGATCATGTCGTAACCACGGCCGTCATTTCCCTTGATCTCCATGCCCAGATGTGTAGGTCCGTCGCACGGAAAGGCACAGTACCAATGGAACGCGCCAGCCTTGGTGGCAACGAACGTCGTTGTTGACGTTTTCGGAGTCACCTTCTTGGTTGCTTTATTCTCCTTGCCGGCGGCAATCAGGAAGCTCAGCCCGAGGGCGGGCGAGGTGATGGTGTGCGGTCCGCCGTCGTAGTTGATCGCGGTCAACGTGAAGGTCTGACCTTGTTTGACGACCCAGCTGCTTGGCAAAACAGCGTCGTGCATCTTTGAATCCATGCCCGACATTGTGATTGCTCCCGGAATCACGTTCACGGTGATCGCGTTGGTGCCATAGGAACTGGTATTGCCGGTTGCTGCCGCGGCAACGGCAGGGGCGGGAGCAGCCGCATTTGTGGCTCCGCCGCACGCTGTGATGCCCAAGGATGCAACGGCAAGCGCGGTGAGCGCGACCACCGCTTTCCGGGTGACGAGTTTCATGTTGTTCCTTTCCCTCTGTCTTTGCCGTGCCGACCCCGCGCGCTGAATCCAGCGGCCGCGGGACGCCGACGAGTCTCGACAGTCCTGATCTTGCGAGCGATAGCCGATGCAGTTCATCAGCCACTCCAAGGATCTAGGGACACTGCGGATCTGCGCATGTGCGGTGCTACGGATCTTGGCTCGGTGATTCCGCCTACCCCAGGTGCGGCTTCGCCTCATATGAGCACGGCGTTCGACCGAACATCGCTGGAGGTGGCGCTGCCAGAACCCTGGCGTCGCGCGTGGGTAAGTGCCGCAGACTCCCACATTCGCCATATCGCGCGGTGGTAGGACAGGGGCTATGCGTGCACCATCGGTACCTGGGACACCAGTGAGAGGTCGAGAGTGACGCAGGTCGCGCCGGGGCGGCTGGAGACCTTGAAAGCCGCGCCGATCAGGCTGGCGCGTTCCTGCATCCCTGCTAGTCCGAGGCTGCCTTGCCGGACATGCTGCGGATCGAATCCA
>DASRUA010000187.1:0-19347 GCA_035655615.1 Dermatophilaceae bacterium | reverse complement strand
CCCGCCGTAGATCCTCGACACCCGGGCATCGGCGTACATCCGGGCGATCGGGTGCTCCAGCAGGTATCCATGTGCCCCGGTCAGTAGAGCGTGCCCCTGCCGGTAGAGCCGGCAGCAGTGTGGGCCGCTAGAGACCGAGCGTATCGGCGGCTTGGGCCGAAGAGTCACGCAGGAACTGCGCACACCGCTGCTGCTCATCGGTCTCACCGATCTCGCCCGCGGCGCGGCTCAACGCGGCCAGGCAGCGCAGGAACCCCCGGTTGGGCTCATGCGACCAGGGCACCGGTCCCTGGCCCTTCCAGCCGCCGCGGCGCAGCGCATCCAGTGACCGGTGATAACCGGTGCGCGCGAATGCGTAGCCCTCGATCGTGTGACCCTGCGCGAGCGCATCCTCGGCCAGAGTGGCCCAGGCCAAAGGTGAGGCCGGGTAGGCCGCGGCAACGGCCCGCGGGTCCTTGCCTTCCGCCAGGGCACCGGCTGCCGGGTCGACCGGCAGCCGGGTCTCGGGAATGCCCAGGAGGTTGCTCATCACACGTGGGTGCCAGCGCTGCGCAGGTTCTGGCAGGCCTCGACGACTCGCGCCGCCATGCTGGCCTCTGCTTCCTTGCCCCAGGCACGCGGGTCGTACTTCTTCTTGTTGCCGACCTCGCCGTCGATCTTCAGGACGCCGTCGTAGTTGGTCATCATGTAGCCGGCCACGGGGCGGGTGAAGGCGTACTGGGTGTCGGTGTCGACGTTCATCTTGACGACGCCGTAGTCGACCGCGTCGGAGATCTCCGAGGGCAGCGAGCCCGAGCCACCGTGGAACACGAGGTCGAAGGGCTTGGCGTCCGCGGCGAGGCCCTTCGATGCGATGACGGCATCCTGGGCGTGCTTGAGGATCTCGGGACGCAGCTTGACGTTGCCCGGCTTGTACGCGCCGTGCACGTTGCCGAAGGTCAGCGCGGTCATGTACCGGCCGAACTCGCCCAGACCCAGTGCCTCGACGGTCAAGAGAGCATCTTCGGGGGTGGAGTAGAGCTTCTCGTCGATCGCACCCGTGACGCCGTCCTCTTCGCCACCGACGGCGCCGACCTCGATCTCGAGGATGATGTGCGCGGCCTTGCACAGGTCGAGCAGCTCGCGGGCGATCGTGAGGTTCTCGGGCACCGGAATCACGGAACCGTCCCACATGTGCGACTGGAACCAGGGCAGGCCGCCGGCCTTGACCCGCTCGGCGGACAGGGCGATCAGCGGGCGGACGAAACCGTCCAGCTTGCCCTTGGGGCAGTGGTCGGTGTGCAGCGCGATGTTGACGTCGAAGTTCTTGGCGACCTCGTTTGCATACGCGGCGAGCGCGATGGAACCGGAGACCATGTTCTTGATCGTGGAACCGGAGAGGTAGTCGGCCCCACCGGTCGAGACCTGGACGATGCCGTCGCTGCCGGCTTCGGCGAACCCGCGAATCGCGGCGTTCAGCGTTTGCGAGGAGGTGACGTTGATCGCCGGGTAGGCAAATGAGCCTGCCTTCGCACGATCCAGCATGTCGGCATAGATCTCAGGGGTAGCGATGGGCATTGAAGACTCCTCAGACTCGAAATCGTTGGTCAGCCGCTCACACTGCGGCGCTGACTGCAGTCAAGCGGCGCTGCTTGCCAACCTTCATCCTTGCACGTTCAGCCTGCGCCCATCGAACCCCGGTGCCACGGGATGAAAAGCACCTGACCAAGAGCAGCCGGCGTTCAGATCGGTCAGGAACCAACGTGCTGGTCGAACACATGGCGGCGCACCCACGCGTGCATCGCAATCGCTCCCGCCGCGCCCGCGTTGATCGACCTCGTCGAACCGAACTGGGCGATGTCCAGGATCGCCACCGACGCCTCCCGGGCCTGCGGCGAGAGCCCCGGACCCTCCTGGCCGAAGAGCAGGATGCAGTGCCTGGGCAGGTCATAGGTCTCGATCGGCTGCGAGCCGGGCAGGTTGTCGATGCCGATGATCGGTATGCCGGGCGCGCCCCCTTCGCCGGGCGCTGCGGCCGCCCAGTCGACGAGATCGCCGACGGTGGGGTGGTGGTACTCGTGCTGGTACCGGTCGGTCACCATGGCGCCGCGACGGTTCCAGCGGCGCTTCCCGACGATGTGGAAGGCCTTGGCGTTGAAGGCGTTCGCGGTGCGGATCACCGACCCGATGTTGAAGTCGTGGCCCCAGTTCTCGACCGCGACATAGAAGTCGTGCCTCAGGGCGTCAAGGTCCCGCACGATGGCCTCGTGCCGCCAGTAGCGGTACTTGTCCACGACGTTGCGGCGGTCCCCGTCGGCCAGCAACGACTCGTCATACCGGGACAGCTCGGGCTCAGCCGGCCACGGACCCACCCAGGGTCCAACTCCCACTTCTGTCAACACTCGGCTCCTATCCGTTGAGACCAAGTATGAGGTTCAGTAGGTGGCAGACGGTGCCTCGGCATACCCTCTGACTGTGATGCACACTCTTGGACCAGACTGGCTCAACGCCGAGCAGCTCCTCAGGAACCTGGGGCCTCAGGCCTTCGCGGTCAGCCTGGCGGTCATCTTCGCCGAATGCGGGCTGTTCACCTTCTTCATGCCCGGCGACTCGTTGCTGTTCACGATCGGACTGGCCATCCAGAACCCGGCACAGCTGATCGACCTGCACCTCAACATCGTCGCCGCCTGCGCCATGCTGACCGCCGCCGCCTTCCTGGGCAACGTCGTGGGCTACGAGATCGGGAGGGCGATCGGTCACCCGCTGTACACCCACGGCGGACGGCTGCTCAAGCCTGAGCACTTCGACAAGGCGCACGTCTTCTTCGAGAAGCACGGCAGCAAGGCGATCGTGCTGGCCCGTTTCGTGCCGGTGGTTCGCACGTTCATCACGGCCGTGGCGGGGGTCAGCAAGATGGACCGCCGTAAGTTCTTCACCTACAGCTTCATCGGTGCCCTCCTGTGGGCCACGGGCGTGACATTGCTCGGGTACTTCCTGGGGCAGGTCGCGCTGGTCCGCAACCACATCGAGGTCATGCTCATCCTGATCGTGGCGCTCTCCCTGGTCCCCGTCGGCGTGGAGTACCTCCGCCACCGCAGCCAGAGCAAGGTCAACGTCTAGGACGTCCCGCTCAGGCCAGGCCGAGCTCCTGCAGGCTGTATACCGTGACGTAAGTCAGGCCCTGCGCCTCCAGCTTCTCCCTCGCCCCGGTCGCTCGGTCGGCGATGGTCGCCACGGCGACCACCTCGGCGCCCTCCTCGCGGGCTGCGGCCACCGCATCCAGCGGCGAGGCCCCGGTGGTCGTCGTGTCCTCGACGATGAGCACCCGGCGCCCCCTGATCGACGGGCCCTCGATGCGCTGCTGGAGGCCGTGAGCCTTGCCGGACTTACGCACGACGAAGGCATCCAGGCACCGGCCGGCCGCGGCCGACGCGTGCAACATCGCCGTCGCCACCGGATCCGCTCCAAGGGTGAGCCCGCCCACGGCGTCGAAGTCAAGATCTTTGGTCAGCTCGTTCATCACCTGGCCGACCAGGGGTGCGGCCTCGCCATCCAGGGTGATCCGTCGCAGGTCGACGTAGTAGTCCGCTTCCCGGCCGGAGGACAAGGTGACCCGGCCGTGCACGATGGCTTTGGCCTTGATCAGCTCGAGCAGGCGGTCGCGTGGTGACATCTATGGGTCCTATCTCTTTGGTCGGCGGAGGGAGTTGACGCGGCCGGAGACGGCGCGCAGGAGTCCGTTGGGCACGATCTGGGCTGCGCCCGCGATCATCTTGTACTGGACACCCGGGACGGAGATGACCTTGCCGGCCCTGACGTCATCCAGGCAGTCACGGACCAGCCGGTCGGCCTCGAGCCACATCACCTTGGGCAACCTGGACATGTCGAGGTCCGCGCGCTCGTGAAACTCGGTATGAGTGAACCCGGGGCAGAGCGCTGTCGCAGAGACGCCGGACCCGGCGAGCTCGTGCGCCAGGGTCTCGGTGAAGGCCGTGACCCAGCCTTTCGCCGCTCCATATGTGCTTGTCGGCAGGAAACCGGCCACCGACGACACGTTGATGATGTGGCCGCGCCCACGTTCCTTCATCGACAGGGCACCCGCATGCGACAGCACCAGCACCGCGCGGCAGAGAACATCCAGCATGGCTTCCTCGTCGGCCAGGTCACCCTTCAAGAAGCTCTTGCGGGTGGTGAACCCCGCATTGTTGACCAGCAGGTCGATGGGGTGCTCACGATCGGCCACGCGGTCGGCGACGCGCCGCAGCTGAGTCCGTTTGGACAGGTCCGCGGCCAGGATCTCGACATTGATCGAGTGCCGCGCACGCAGCTCGTCGGAGACGTTCTCCAGGCGGGCCCGGTGCCGCGCCACGAGGACCAGGTTGTTGCCTCGCTCGGCCAGCTCACGACAGAATGCATGTCCGATTCCGGAGGTCGCTCCCGTGACCAGTGCGGTTCTCATGACCGGAACTCTATGCCGCTCTCCTCAGAACCCTGACTCTCCTAAGATCAGTGACGTGCGCATAGCTACCTGGAACGTCAACTCCATCCGCTCACGGGTCGACCGAGTCGAGGCATGGCTCGAACGCAGCGACTGCGACGTGCTCGCGATCCAGGAGACCAAGGCCAACGACTCGCAGTTCCCGATGCTGGGGCTCAACGCCCTCGGCTACGAGGTGGCCCACCACGGGCTGAACCAGTGGAACGGCGTCGCGATCCTCTCGCGAGTCGGCCTGGCTGACATCGAGGTCGGCTTCCCCGACATGCCCTCGTGGGGCGACCCGCCGGCTCCCGAGGCCCGCGCCATCGGTGCCACCTGCGGCGGTGTCCGGATCTGGTCGCTGTACGTGCCCAACGGACGGGCGCTGGGCGACCCGCACCTCGACTACAAGCTGGAATGGCTCGAACGCCTGCGCCTGGCGGGCAGCGGCTGGCTGTCGGCGGATCCGGGTGCCCAGATCGCCCTGATGGGTGACTGGAACATCGCCCCGCAGGACGAAGACGTCTGGGACATGGCGGATTTCGCCGAGAGCACCCACGTCTCGCCGCCGGAGCGTGCGGCATTCCAGGCGATCGTCGACACCGGCTTCGATGACGTCGCCCGCGAGCACACGCCGGGCCCAGGCGTCTACACCTACTGGGACTACCAGCAGCTGAGCTTCCCCAAACGACGCGGGATGCGGATCGACTTCGTGCTGGGCTCCCCTGCCCTGAGCTCCAGGGTGGCGGTCGCCTCGATCGACCGCGAGGAACGCAAGGGCAAGGGCGCCAGTGACCACGTGCCGGTCATCGTCGACCTCGTGGATGCCTGACACTGGTTCAACGAGGTTCGCGACCACGCATCTGTGTTCCCGTCCACGCACCTGTCCCCAACGAAAGGCTTCAACGCAGTGAGCTCGACTTCCAGCGTGACCCCGCAGGATCTGGCCGATGCCCTCAGCGCGCTGCGCGAGCGGCCCCCGCTGGTTCAGTGCCTGACCAACATCGTCGCGGCAGGGTGGACGGCCAATGTCCTGCTGGCCGTCGGTGCAGCACCCGCAATGGTGGACAACCCCCGCGAGGCTCGCGAGTTCGCCGGCATTGCCGGGGGCGTGCTGGTCAACCTTGGCACTCCGTATGACGACACCGCCCGCGCCATGCACTTCGCCATCACCGGTGCCAGCAGGTCGGGAACCCCATGGGTGCTCGACCCTGTCGCGGTGGGAGCTCTGGGGTGGCGGACCAGCGTGGCGCATCGGCTGCTCCACGAGGCACGACCAACCATCATTCGTGGCAACGCCTCGGAGATACTGGCGCTGGCCGGTGGTGAAGGTGGCCGGGGGGTCGAGTCAGTGGACTCGCCCGAGGCCGCCATTGCCGTCGCAAAGGAACTGGCAAAGCAGCAGAAGTCGGTGGTGGCTGTGAGCGGTCCGACCGACCACATCACCGACGGCAATTCAGTCGTCCGCCTCTCCAACGGGCATCCCTGGCTGACCCAGGTGACCGGAGTCGGTTGTGCTCTCGGTGCGTTGATGGCCGCGTTCGCGGCGGTGGAGCCGGACGCAGTGGTCGCAGCTGCGGCGGCGACCGCGACGTTGACGGTGGCAGCCGACTCAGCAGCGAAGGAGACCCGTGGGCCAGGCGGCTTTGCGGTCGCCCTCCTGGACGAGCTGTCACTGCTCCAGCCCGCGGAGCTGGCCGAACGGGTCAGGATCAGCTGAGATGGGTCGCCGACCGCCCCTGGATCTGTCGCTCTACCTGGTGACTGACCCGGTCATGTGCCACCAGTTCGGTCTTGCGGCAACGGTTTCAGCGGCGGTCAGCGCGGGAGTGACCGTCGTGCAGCTGCGAGATGTCGACGCCACCGACGACGAGCTGGTGGGCCTGGGCCGTGAGGTCATGGCGGTGCTAGGCGGCACCGGCGTGCCCCTGATCGTCGACGACCGTGTCCACCTGGTTGGTGCCATCGGTGCCGGGGGTGCGCATGTGGGACAGTCCGACCTCGGAGTCGGGCAGGCCCGCGCACTACTCGGCCCTGCGGCATACCTGGGGCTCTCGGTGCAGAGGATCGAACACGTCTTGGCCGCCAGGGAGCATGCTGACGGAGCATTGGACTACCTCGGGGCGGGACCCGTCTGGGGGACGGCGACCAAGCTCGACGCAGCCGTGCCGGGCGGTGTGGAACGGCTTCGCCAGATCACGTCAGCGAGCCCGTGGCCGTGTGTGGCGATCGGCGGCATCAACCTCGAGCGTCTGGCCCAGGTCCGCCTGGCGGGAGCCGCCGGTGCGGCAGTGGTCAGTGCCATCTGTGGCCAGCCAGACGTGGAAGCAGCCACCCGCGAGCTGCGCGCCGCTTGGGACGGCACACCCACATGAGCAGGCCACCGGTCGCCCTGACCATCGCAGGCAGCGACCCGTCCGGGGGGGCCGGCATCCAGGCAGACCTCAAGACGTTCTCGGCGTTGGGCGCCTACGGCACGTCCGTGATCACGGCTCTGACCGCCCAGAACACCCGGGGCGTGACCGGAGTGCACGTCGTACCAACGGAGTTCGTCATCCGGCAGCTCGAGACGCTGGTGGCCGATGTCCGGCTCGACGTGATCAAGATCGGCATGCTTGCCAACGCCGACATCGTCCGTTCCGTCGCGGACTTCCTGCGCCGCCACCCCCAGGAACATGTCGTGCTCGACCCGGTCATGGTCGCCACCAGCGGCGACCGGCTGCTCGATGACGATGCAGTCCAGGCCGTGCGTGAGCTCATGCCGCTCACGTCGCTCATCACGCCAAACCTCGCTGAGGCGGCAGCCCTGCGCCCCCAGCGAGAATCATGGATCGAGGCAGCGTTCGATGCCAAGCGCTGGCTCACAGCGGCGCTGGCCGCGGCCGATGTGCTCGCGATCGGCCACGACCCGGGCAAGGGCCACGGACCCGTTCACCACTTCCACGAGATCTGGAGCAGCTGAAGTCGTTCTCACAGGACGCGGCGGCACCAGCGGATCAGGCGATGGTCGAGCGGATGCGCGACGCGTGGGCGACGGCCTCGCGCTATGAGTGGACGTTCTGGGATGCGGCTTGGCGCCAGGAGATCTGGCCTGTCTGAACGGGCCCGAGGAACAGCGCGACGACGGCAGCCAAGAACGCGGCAACCGCCCCACCCAGGAACACCGTCTGCACCTGGACCACACCTGCGGCAGCCAGCGCAGCCGTGTTGCCCTGGTCCGGCAGCGCGGCCACCGCGGCGTAGTAGCGGTGCAGCCCGACAGCAGTCAGCAGTGCGAGCCCAACCACCATCCCGATCATGCGGGCGAGAACGACCAGTGCGCTGACGACACCGTGTGCGTCGGCCGGCGCGTCCGCAAGCGCCGCCGCGTTGACCGGGGCGAGGGCGAGCCCGAGGCCAAGACCGGCAAGCGCCAGGACCGGGGTCGTCGACCATGACTGAAGGGAACCGTGTCCCCACCCGGACATGAGGGCGAGCGCTGTCCCGGCCAGGGCGAGGCCGGTTGCGGCCACGACTGCCGGACCGAGCCGGCTCAGCAGCCAGCCACCGGCAAAGGCACCGAGCGGGAGGGCGACCAGGAACCGGACGAGCAGCAACGCGGCAGTGGTCTGCGACCCGGTCACCGTCAGGCGGGCCAAGAACGGAATGTCGACCACGATGGCCACCAGCGCAACCCCGACCAGCACACTGACCAGCAGAGAGGCGGCGAACGAGAAACCACCCCGGTTGGCCATCAGCCCCCGGGGCACCAGCGGGTCGCGCGCCGTGCGATGCCTCCAGATGTATGCGGCCACAGCCACCAGTCCCAGCGGCACCAGAGCCCAGCCCAACGGCCCCACCACCTCGCGCTCGGGATTGGCCGAGGCGAAGGTGAGAACCAGCGAACCCAGCGCGACGGCGATACAGAAGGCCCCCAGCAGGTCGACCCGCCGTAACAGTGCAACGCGAGACCCCGAGTCGACCGGCATGGCGGCGGAGACTGCCAGGGTTGCCAGGAGCAGCACGAGCGTGAGCACTCCCATGGGAGTGGCGAGGCGACTCGTCCCGGCAAAGGGGACGAACGGAATACCGAGGGTGACGTCACTTGCCAGTGCCGTGGGTGCGATCAACGTGAGCAGGCCTGCACCGAACGCCATCAGCCCCAGAACCGTTGGCAGCGGTCGCAGGTGAGGCCTCTTGTCGCGACCGGCTGTCAGCGCCAGGACGGCTGCAATGACAATGCCGAGAACGACATTGAGCCAGAAGATCGCGCGCCAGTCGGCAACGGCGAGCACAGCCGCACCGAGCAACGGACCGAGAACGCTGCCGAGCTCTTGCACGGCGCCGACCACGCCCAGCGGCGTCCCGCGACGATCAGCGGGCCACAGGTCGGCGACAAGCGCCAGCGTCGCCGGCACCAGCCCCCCGCCGCCCATACCCTGCAGCACCCTCCCGAACACGAGCACCGGCAGCTCGACGGAGACCGCCGTGATGGCCGAACCGACCACGAAGAGCGACAGGCAGAAGAACAGGATCCGCTGGCGCGTCACGAGATCAGAGAGCCGGCCGATCAGCGGCAGGACCGCGATGTACCCGAGCAGGAAGCCCGAGATGATCGGCGTCGCCCGGTGCAGCTCGTCGATGCCAAGGCCGACCCCGGCCATCATGTCCGGCAGCGCCACGACGACGACGTAGGTGTCCGCCGAAGCCAGCGCCACCGCGACCGAGGCGGTCGCCAGCTGAGCCCTAGGGCTTGCTGATCTCAACCGGTGCGCCGTACTTGTCCAGCGTGAGAACGTAGGTAGATGTCACAGGGGTCGATGTCGCACCCTTGAAGAACGGGCCGGTCAGGGTGACAGTGCGCAGCTCGCCGCCGGGATCGGTGATGCCGTAGGTGACGTCGAAGGTCTTGGTGGCGTCGCCGATGTTGAGCAGCTTCGTCACGCTGGCTCCGGGCAGCGTGCCTTTGATGGTCTTGAGGACGTCAGGCCCCACGCGGATCTTCGCTCCTTCGACCGGGTTGACCGTGGCGGTCATCAAGGAGGTGATGCCTCCCTCGGTGGCGAACAGCTGGGCGGGATCCGGCGCGTTGTACGTCTTCGGGTCAGCCTTGACGAACTCCGTGGTGAACGGCAGCTTCACATAGAGCAGCTTGTCGATCGCCACCACGTCGACCGTGGCCTCGAACCCGCTGATCCGTGCGCCCAGGTTCCCTTTGAACGCCGGGGCGTGGGTGCCGGTGCCGTCGCCGCTCAGGACGCCGTTGACCGAGGCCGGGATGCCGCTCGAGTGCAAGGTCAGGTGCATGGACGTCGCGGCGTCGACCTTGGCCTTGGCCGCCGCCAGCTGTTCGGCCGCGGTGGGCGCCTTGACCTGTGCCTTGTCCGCGCCTCCGCACGCCGCGAGCGCGCCCACCATCAGCAGGGCAAGGGCTAACCGGGCCAGCGGGGTTGTTGGTCGAGTTCGCAACGCTCTCATGGGTTGCACGTTACCGGGTGCGGGTGCCCGGCTCAGCGCAAGACCAGGGTGTCGCCGTCCAGGTCCCTGTCGATGACCGCCGTGCCGCCGTCTCGAACCACACCCTCCAGCAGCGAACGCGCCAGCCGGTCGCCGATCTCGCGCTGCACCAGCCGCCGCAGGGGCCGTGCGCCGTATGCCGGGTCGTAGCCGCTGATCGCCAGCCACTCACGCGCCGCCGGAGTCACCTCGAGGCGGATCCGGCGGTCCTCGAGCCGCTTGGTCAGCATGGTGACCTGCAGCTCGACGATGCGGGCCAGGTCCTCGGTGGACAGCGGGTCGAAGATGACCACATCGTCCAGGCGGTTCAGGAACTCCGGCTTGAACGTCACGTGCACCGCGGCCATCACGGCGTCGCGCTTCGCTTCTGTGGACATGTTCGGGTCGATCAGGAAGTCCGAGCCGAGGTTGGAGGTCATCACCAGGATGACGTTGCGGAAGTCGACCGTGCGACCCTGCCCGTCGGTGAGCCGCCCGTCGTCCAGGAGCTGGAGCAGAACATCAAAGGTCTGCTCGTGGGCCTTCTCCACCTCGTCGAGTAGCACGACGGAGTACGGGCGCCGGCGCACCGCCTCGGTGAGCTGACCGCCCTCCTCGTACCCGACATACCCCGGGGGCGCACCGATCAGGCGGGCGACCGCGTGCCGCTCGGAGTATTCGCTCATGTCGATGCGGACCATTGCGCGCTCGTCGTCGAACAGGAAGTCGGCCAGGGACTTGGCCAGCTCGGTCTTGCCGACACCGGTGGGACCCAGGAACAGGAACGACCCGGTGGGTCGGTCGGGGTCGGCGATCCCGGCACGGCTACGCCGGACCGCATCGGAAACGGCCCTGACCGCACTGTTCTGACCCACCAGGCGGTGCCCGAGGAAGTCCTCCATCCGCAGCAGCTTCTCGGTCTCACCCTCGAGGAGGCGGCCCGCCGGGATGCCGGTCCAGGCGCTGATGACGTCGGCGATGTCGTCGGGACCGACCTCCTCCTTGACCATCGATGCCTCTCCGCCCGCCGTCGAGGACGTCGCCTCGACGGCCTGTGCCTGGGCCAGATCCTTTTCACGAGAGGGGATCTGGCCGTAGAGCAGCTTGGACGCACCCGCGAGGTCGCCGTCCCGCTGCAGTCGCTCGGCCTGCCCGCGCAGGTCGTCGATCTCGGCTTTGAGATCTCCGACCCGGTTGAGCCCGGCCTTCTCCTGCTCCCAGCGCGCGGTCAGTGCGGCCAGCTGCTCGGAACGATCGGCGAGGTCGCGCCGCAATCGCTCGAGCCGTTCCCTGGACGCATCGTCGGACTCGTGCGCCAGCGCAAGCTCCTCCATCTTGAGCCGGTCGACGGCACGCTGGAGCTCGTCGATCTCGACCGGGGAGGAGTCGATCTCCATCCGCAGTCGGGAGGCAGCCTCATCAATGAGGTCGATCGCCTTGTCCGGCAGCTGACGTCCACTGATGAAGCGGTCGGACAGCGATGCCGCGGCCACCAGAGCGCTGTCGGCGATGGTGACCTTGTGGTGGGCCTCGTAGCGCTCCTTGAGCCCGCGCAGGATGCCGATGGTGTCCTCGACACTGGGCTCACCGACGAACACCTGCTGGAAGCGGCGCTCGAGGGCGGCATCCTTCTCGATGTGCTTGCGGTACTCGTCCAGCGTCGTGGCCCCGACCATCCGCAGCTCACCCCTGGCAAGCAACGGCTTGAGCATGTTGGCGGCATCCATCGAGCCCTCGGCCGCCCCAGCGCCAACGACCGTGTGCAGCTCGTCGATGAAGGTGATGACCTGACCGCCCGCCGAACGGATCTCCTCCAGCACGGCCTTGAGCCGTTCCTCGAACTCACCACGGTATTTCGCGCCGGCCACCATGGAGGCCAGGTCGAGACTGACCAGACGCTTGTTCTTCAGGGACTGCGGCACGTCGTCGTTGACGATCCGTTGCGCGAGGCCCTCGACCACGGCTGTCTTGCCGACGCCGGGGTCACCGATCAGGACAGGGTTGTTCTTGGTCCGTCGCGACAGCACCTGAACGACGCGCCGGATCTCGGCGTCGCGGCCGATGACCGGGTCGAGCTTGCCCTCGCGGGCCGCCGCGGTCAGGTCCGTGCTGTATTTGGCAAGAGCGTCATACGTGGCCTCGGGGTCTGCGCTGGTGACCTTGGCGCCGCCGCGCAGCCTGGGGATCTCACCGGCCATGGCCTCGCCGTCGATCCCGAAGTCACCGGTCCGGGCCAGGGCCAGCAAGAGGTGGTCGGTCGACACGAACCCGTCGCCCATCGACTCCATGATCTTGTGCGCCTGCTCGAGCACGGCAAGGCTCGCGCGGGACAGGCCAGGCGCGGGGACCGTCGATCCGCTGACCTTCGGAAGACGGGCGAGTATGCCGGTCGCCGCCTGAGCTGCCGCGGCCACCGACGAGCCGGTGGCCTCGAGCAGCGGGCCCGTGGTGGTCTCGGTCTGCCGGGTCAGCGCGAGCAGGATGTGAGCCGGCTCGGCATGAGGGTGGCCCGCAGCCGCAGCATCGCGAACAGCCGCCTCGAGGGCTTCTTGAGCCTTGGTGGTCAGTTTCAGGTCCATGGGCCAAAGTATTGCGCTCACGTCTCTTGCCCTCAATGTCAACCACGCTCAACGTCAAGAACGAAGGCGCAGGCGTCCTGATTCGCAAACTGCCAGAGTGAGGATGCTTCAGGAAACACGGGTGTTTCGGTCGCGGGCTTGAGGTGCCACGACGGAGTCCAGGGCGGATAATCGGATCGAGGCTGAACGGGCCGAGTGGACGCCGGACGAGGGTGGGGCGATGGCTGAACAGGGCGAGACGCATCGAAACGGATTGCTGCAGTCCGCGATGGACGAGTTCATCGCGCGAACCCGCGCCGTGGCCAACCTCGTGGGGTCGGTCGGAAGCGGAGCGCTCGGCGCAATGCCCGAGCCTGTCCCGACGACCGTGACCCGCATGCTTAAGTCTCTTCAGCAGCTCATCGACCAAGCGCCGCCGTTCACCGCCGAGTTCGACGTCCTCGTCGAGGAGCTCCATGCCCAGCGGTTGACGGTGCAGGCGCTACAGGCAGAGCTGACAGCTTTCGACCACCAGCTGGAGGTCATCGAGAAGTCGCTGGCGCCACTTGAGAGCTGGGCCCACCAGTGGACCCGGCTTCGCCAGTCGCTGACCGAGACGCTTCGCACGGGCGCACCGGAATCAGACGCACCGGCCGACTGACCCGCGCCCGGCATAGCACTTCCCTAGCGCGAGCAGGTCAGTCTCGACGGCGGATCATCACTCCGGCGTGTCTATCCCCTGGCGGAAGCGTTGGACGTATGCCGGCCAGTCCCACGTCGACAGGAAGGTCTTCGCGGCCTGGTAGCCGTTCTGATACAACGCCTGGGTTTCGTCGTCCGTGATCCCGAAGTCCAGAACGCCGACCTGGGTCGAGTCGACGCGAATGGTGCGCGCACTGACCCAGGGCTGGTTGAGGTACGCCTGGTCCCGGCCGACCAGCGTGGTGGCGATCACTTCCTCCAGCAGATGGAGTCCCCCTGGCAGGGGCAAAGCCAAGAGCGGGATGACCTTGTCGTCACCGGCGGGCAGGTTGGGCAGCACGGTGACTCCGAAGGTGGGCCAGCACGGCTTCCGACCGTCGGTCCGGTCCAGTGAGTCGATGGGGAAGTTGGACGACAGTCCGCCGTCGACAAGCGTCGATGTCGCTTTCGTCGTGGGGTTGGCATCGGCCGTGCCCACCAGTGGCCTAGTCAGGTATGGGATGACCAACAATGGCAGACCTACCTGGAGGGACCGCACCTGCGGCAGTTTGTCGCCCTCGTCCAAGGTGTCCCCGCAGGGCTGCTCTCCCTGGACGTGCCACCTGGCGGGGAGGTCGAGGTGGACACCTTCGGGTTACTGCCCGACCACATCGGCCGGGGCATCGGCGGTCACTTCCTCACGCTCGCCGTTCGCCTCGCTTGGACGACAGCTCCAAACGTCTCGCGAGTGTGGCTGCACACCTCAATCCGCGACCATCCGCACGCCCTGCCCAACTATGAACGACGTGGCTTCCGTTGCTACCAATTGAAGGAGAGCCCGACACGTCAGCCCTGACACCTCCAGGTCAGAGCACCCGTCTGGGGCAGTGTTTCGTAGGATCGGATCGCCGTGAAGTGGGGCCGTGCCCCTGATTTGAACCGGCCGCGCAGCCTCCCGCGAGCAGATCCGCCGATCATTCACGGCCGTATGTCGCGACGGAGGTCTACGGTCTGGAACATGGCCAAACATAAGGCTTCGATCGAAGCCGTCGAGGGCGACATCACCACCGAGCTCGTCGACGCGATCGTCAACGCCGCCAACGGGTCACTGCTCGGCGGCGGAGGGGTTGACGGGGCCATCCACCGGGCTGCCGGGCCGCGGCTGCTGGAGGAGTGTCGCGAGCTTCGCCGCACGGCATACCCCCACGGTCTTCCCGTCGGAGAGGCGGTGGCCACCGGAGCCGGGAACCTGCCGGCGAGATGGGTGATCCACACCGTCGGTCCGAATCGTCATGCGGGGCAGACGGATTCAGCTCTGCTTACCTCCTGCTTCGAGAGCTCACTGCAGGAGGCAGTGAAGGTCGGGGCCCGGTCGGTGGCATTCCCCGCGGTCAGCGCCGGTGTCTACGGCTGGGACGCCGACGAGGTCGCCCGTATCGCGGTCGCCGCGGTCCGGAAGTCTCCGCACCTGGGTGAGCTGGACCTGGTGCGCTTCGTCCTGTTCAGCCCGGCCACGCATGAGGCGTTCATCGCCGCGCTCGGCGAGGGCTGACCCCACCCACGGCACACCTCGGGACTCAACGCCGTGAACCGGCACATGCCTCAGCCGCGTCCGCGCCAGATGACGAGTGCCGAGGATGGTCTGACGCTGGGGGCGGGTCGCTGGCCGGCCCGCACGGCGACGACCTCACCAGCCCGGCCGGCAGCGAAGACCCTCGAACCTGCACCCAACGCCGACTTCAGGGCGTCGACCTGGCCGCGAAGCTCGCTCACCCGAGCCCGAAGTGCCTGCACCTGGTTCTTAAGATCCAGAATGCGCTGGATGCCGGCCAGGCTGATGCCCTCGTCCTGCGAGAGGCGCTGAACCTCCCGCAGCAGAGTGACGTCCCGCGCCGAGTAGCGACGTCCGCCGCCACGGGTTCGCGAAGGTGAGACCAGCCCCAGCCGGTCGTACTGCCGCAGGGTCTGGGCGTGCATACCGGCCAGCTGCGCCGCGACCGAGATCACGAAGACCGGGGTCTGGTCATCGGGTGAGAACCCGCCGGAGCCTTGCACGGGGTCCACGGCTCAGCCCTGCCGGGCCCTGGCGAACACGTCCGCCCGCGGATCGGCATCGCGTTCCTCGGCGCGCAGCACCTCTACGGCCTCGCGCGCCTTGTCGGACAACCTCTGGGGTATCGCGACGCTCACCTTTGCCAGCAGGTCGCCGGTGTGGTTCTTCGTAGCGATGCCCCGACCTTTGACACGCAGCACCCGGCCGTTAGGGGTCCCGGCAGCGATCCGGACCTTGACCGGGTCGCCGGACAGTGTCGGCACGGAAACCGTTGCCCCCAAAGCGGCTTCGGCGAAGGTGACGGGAAGGTCGACTGTCAGGTTGTCGCCGTCCCGGCCGAATACCGGATGCTTCTCCACCTGCACCGTGAGCATGAGATCGCCCGCCGGGGCGCCCTGGTCGCCAGGGTTGCCCTTGCCGCGCAGCCGGATCCTCTGACCATCCCTGACGCCGACCGGGATGCGCGCCGTAATCCTGGACCCGTCGGCAATGCTCAGCGTCACGGTCGACCCCTCCACCGCGTCGCGGAATGACAGTGTCGTGCGCGCCTCGACGTTCTCACCCCGACGTGGTCCCGCCGTGGAATCGTAACCCCCGTAACCCGGCTGACCTTGGCCGAACATACCGCCGAGCAGGTCCTCGAGGTTGGGCTGCCCGGCGCCACCGCCGCCGGTGCTGAAGCGAACGTTGCCACCACGGCCCCCGCCGCCACCACGGCCCCCGCCGCCACCACCGAACAAGTTGCTGAAGACATCCTCGAAGCCGGCGCCCCCACCACCGGGACCGCCGGACGTGAACCTGGCGCCACCGTGGCTCATCGAACGGATGGCGTCGTATTGTTTGCGCTCCTCGGGAGCGGACAGCACGGCATACGCCTCGCCGATCTCCTTGAAGCGCTTCTCGGCCGCCTTGTCACCTGGCCTCTGGTCGGGGTGCAGCGTGCGCGCAAGCTTCCGGTAGGCCTTCTTGATCGCAGCCGAGTCCGCATCGGCAGGAACGCCGAGGATCGCGTAGAAGTCCTTCTCGAACCAGTCTTGGCTCGCCATCGACGTCTCCTTTCGTCTACTTCACAAACCTAGGGACCGTGCGGTCCCGTACAAGCCAAACCTAGGGACCGTGCGTGGCAGGGTCCCTAGGTTTGTCATGGTTCAGATGTCATAGTCCCTAGGTTTGCGGGTCGGCCGGTGGATTGGTTTGATGTTCAGGCTGTGCGTCAGGCTGTGGGCCTGGCTGCGGATCGGCCACGGCGACTCGGGCCGGTCGGATCATCCGCTCACCCATCCGATAGCCGGGCTGCAGGACCTGAACCACGGTGGTGCCCTCGGTGCCCTCCGCCAGCTCAGCCTCAATATGCATGAGTGCCTCGTGAACGGTCGGGTCGAACGCATCACCTGGCTGACCGAAACGCTCGACGCCGATCTTGCTCAACGTGGCATCGAGCTTGTCGGCAATAGCCGCAAACGGCCCACCCTCGAGGTCGCCATGCTGACGCGCCAGGTGGATGTCATCCAGCACCGGCAGCAGGACTTCGACCACGTTGGCGACCGCCAGGTCACGATGCATCGCACGGTCACGATCGACGCGTTTCTTGTAGTTGACGTACTCCGCCTGCAACCTCTGCAGGTCGCGGGTCAGGTCAGCCGCCAGAGTCGTGTCAGGGTGGACGTCGTCCCCTCCGACAAGCTCTGCCACGTATTCGGCCTCTTCGACATCAACGGCCTCAGCGGTTTCGTCGGCCAGGGCTTCGGCTTCGGCGTCCCCGGACCGGGGGCCATGACGAACAGCGCCCGTCTCCGGATCGAGGCGTCGCTTATCAGTGACCCTTGGGCCCGTGGGCTCGGACTCCTCCGAGCCCACCCGCTCCGGATCGACCGGGTTGGAATCCGTCACTTCTTGTCACCCTTTGCTCCGGAGTCGCCCTCGTTCTCATCAATGACCTCGGCGTCAACGACATCCTCATCATCTGCGGCCTTGGTCGGGCCAGCCGACGACGGACCCTCGTTGGAGCCTGCACCGGCGGCGCTCTCAGCTGCCGAGGCCGCGGCATACATCGCGGTGCCCAGCTTCTGGGACTCCTCGGAGAGCCTGGTGGCCTTGGCAGTGATGTCCGCCGGCGATGCGCCCGAGCCATCCTTGAGCGCTTCCTTGAGATCCTTCAGCGCTTCGTCGACCTCACCGCGACCGTCGGCCGGGATCTTGTCAGAGCTGTCGGCCAGGAACTTCTCAGTGGAGTAGACGAGCTGCTCGGCGGTGTTGCGTGCCTCGGTCTCCTCGCGGCGAACTTTGTCCTCCGCCGCGTGCTCCTCGGCCTCGCGGACCATCCGCTCGATCTCGTCCTTCGGCAGCGCGGAGCCACCGGAGATCGTCATGGACTGCTCCTTGCCGGTGCCCCGGTCCTTGGCGGAGACGTGGACGATGCCGTTGGCGTCGATGTCGAAAGTGACCTCGACCTGCGGCACGCCACGCGGAGCCGGCGCGATCCCGGTGAGCTCGAAGGTGCCCAGACCCTTGTTGTGCTGGGCGATCTCGCGCTCACCCTGGAACACCTGGATGAGAACCGACGGCTGGTTGTCGTCGGCGGTGGTGAAGACCTCGGAACGCTTGGTCGGGATGGCCGTGTTGCGCTCGATGAGCTTGGTCATCAGGCCGCCCTTGGTCTCGATGCCCAGGGAGAGCGGCGTGACGTCGATCAGCAGAACGTCCTTGCGCTCACCCTTGAGGACACCCGCCTGCAGGCTCGCGCCAACAGCGACGACCTCGTCCGGGTTGACGCCCTTGTTCGGGATCTTGCCGCCGGTGAGCTGGGTAACGACCTCGGCGACACACGGCATACGGGTCGAACCGCCCACGAGGATCACGTGAGCGATCTCGCTGACATTGATGCCGGCGTCCTTGATGACCTGGCGGAACGGAGCCTTGGTGCGCTCGAGCAGGTCGGTGGTGAGCTGTTCGAACTGCGCCCGGGTCATCGACTCGTCCAGGTGGATCGGGCCGTTCTCGGACATCGAGAGGTACTGCAGGCTGATGTTGGTGCTCGTCGCGGTGGAAAGCTCCTTCTTCGCCTGCTCGGCCGCGTCACGCAGACGCTGCATGGCGATCTTGTCGTTGCCCAGGTCGATGCCGCTGGTGTTCTTCACGATCGTGATCAGGTGCTGGACGATGCGCTCGTCCCAGTCGTCGCCACCGAGCTTGTTGTCACCGTTGGTCGCGCGGACCTGGATGGTGGAGAAACCGTCCTCGGGGTCCTTGCCGACCTCGAGCAGCGAGACGTCGTAGGTGCCGCCGCCGAGGTCGAAGACGAGGATGAGCTCGTCCTCCTTGCCCTTGTCCAGGCCGTACGCCAGCGCAGCAGCGGTGGGCTCGTTGATAATGCGCAGGACGTTGAGGCCCGCGATCTCGCCGGCCTCCTTGGTGGCCTGACGGTGGGAGTCGTCGAAGTATGCCGGGACGGTGATCACCGCGTCCGTGACGGTCTCGCCGAGGTAGGACTCCGCGTCGCGCTTGAGCTTCATCAGGATTCGCGCGCTGATCTCCTGGGCGGTGTAGTTCTTGTCGTCGATCTTGCGCGACCAGTCGGTGCCGATCTCGCGCTTGACCGAGCGGATCGTGCGTTCGATGTTGGTGACGGCCTGCCGCTTGGCGATCTCGCCGACGAGAACCTCGCCGTTCTTGGCGAACGCGACGACGGACGGCGTGGTTCGCCCGCCCTCGGCGTTGGCGATGATCGTGGGCTCGCCGCCCTCGAGGACGGCGACTGCCGAGTTGGTGGTGCCGAGGTCGATGCCTACCGCACGAGCCATTTCTTATCTCCTGTATGACGAGTGGTCCGGCGAGCAGTCATGTTATTGCCCGCCCCTTTGCTTCTTCATGACCCAATGTGCTCGGGATCGGCCTGAGTTGTCAAGCCGACGCTCTGCAAACTTGCGCCCACCACACTCAACTTATGTGACGAGCCGGTTGTTCCCGTGCTGAGCATCCAGATTTCGTCAGCCTCCTGTAGATTCTCAGTTGACTTGTCGCCTTCTCACTTATTTGGCGCGGCCGTGTCGCTTCTCATCTATGTGGCGCGGCGGGTGGACACTGGGGATGTGGCCGGCTGGCAGCCGTTGGACATCGAAGCGCAC
>DASRUA010000186.1:0-3629 GCA_035655615.1 Dermatophilaceae bacterium | reverse complement strand
GGCCGCCGCTGCTGCCGGTAGGACCAGTTCGAGCGGCTTGCGCCGGAAGGCGTTGAGGACGATCTGCACGCTCGCCACGTGTGGCCGGGCGATGCTCGTCAGCGCCTCGTCGCAGGTCTCGACCGAGACGCCGTAGGCCCTGATGCGGCCCTCGTCGACCATCGCGTCCAGCGTGTCGAACACCGCCTCGCTTGAGTAGACGGGCGTTGGCGGGCAGTGCAGCTGCACCAGGTCGAGGGTGTCGACGCCGAGGTTGCGGCGGCTGCGGTCGTTCCAGGCGCGCAGGGCCTCACCGGTGAAGGCCTCGGGCACGTGCGGGTCGGCGCGCCGTCCCATCTTGGTGGCCACCGTCAGGCCAGCATCGGAGCGCTCGCGCAGCAGCCGCCCGACCAGCTGCTCGCTACGCCCGTCGCCGTACACGTCGGCGGTATCCAGGAAGCTCACACCGGCGTCGACAGCGGCGTGCAGCGTCGCGAGCGCATCCTGCTCGCTCACCGCCCCCCAGTCCGCGCCGAGCTGCCAGCACCCCAGCCCAATGACCCCTACCTGACGACCTGTGCGACCCAGCTGTCTCGACTCCATGACCCCAGCCTATGACGGCCGAGCCAAGGAAGCTCAACGGCTCTGTGGTGAGTGGCCCGGGCACGGTCCGGTCGAGTGCGTCCAGGGAAGTGGACACGACGCCACGGACCCCGCCGGCGTCTCTTGTCGCGATCTTGATCGTCGGGCGGTTTTCCGACACCCGATCCGGGGCAAGATCGAGTCGATAGCCACGTTGGTCTCCTTGGGCCAGAGAGGATGAGGATGCGACGGTCACGCGAAGTGGGTGGGCAGGGTCGTGTGCCCGGCCGGGCGAGCCCAGGTTTCGGCTTGAGCCGGTGCTCCGCTTCTGCGCCTATGCCCGGTCGGGGGCGCACTGTCGATGTCTTGACCGGGCAGGTCCTGGGGTGCGGCGCGAGCCGGATGTCTCGGTCCTGCTGGTCGGCACGAACGACGTCATTGGCGTCACCACTCCGGCGACGCTCACCCGCTCGTCCAGGGCGCTTCTGAACGCGCTTGTGCGTCTCGTCGACGTCGGCGCAGCCGTCGGCTCGGAGTTCGTCAACGACGAAGGCATGATGAGTGCCGACTCCTTCCATCCATCGGCGGCCGGCTATTGCCGGATCGCGGACGCCCTGGTGCCGGCAGTCCTCTCCGTCCTCGAGACAGCCCAACCCTTGGGGAGAGTCAATGATCATCCACCGGAATGAGCCTGGCCAGGGTCTGGCGGGGACCTTGGCATCCCTGCTGGGCGGCGACCTCCCGGTGGCGATCCGGGCCTACGACGGCACCACGCCGGTCCGTCGGACGCGTCCGCGACGCTCGTCATCCGGCCCGTTCATGTTCGCTCGTCAGCTCAACGTCGCGGAAGTACGACTCGGGTTTAGCGAAGATACGGGTATTGGTTCGCAAAAGCACGAATCAGCAGCTTGCTCAAGCAACAATCCTGGAGCGAACACGACTACCAGTTGTTCCACTACCGCGACCGGTTCGTCGCAGGGGTCGTCCTCGGTATGTCGGACACCGGCTACCAGTTCGCAGACCGCCTGTACGGTCTTCCCGCAGCCGACCTCTGGTAATCACTCAGCTGACCAAGCCAACACAGCGAGGTTCACTCCGGCTACGCAGAAAGGTCGGCTACGAGACTGCCACCCTGGCACTGCGTACCTGGCTGAACCGCGACGGCATGCCTGTAACGGGCCACGACTCCTCGCGGCCATCGCAAAGCACGAGGGGTCAGGCAAGCTTCTGATCAAGCCATCAAGGTGAAGGACCGGGTCGACGTCGCCCACCTCATGCCCACGGACAAATCCCGGGGAACGCCACCCCGCGAGAGGAAAAAGCGATTCACGAGTCAGGGGGCACGAAGCAGCCGACATCAACCCTGCTCGACCAGCCCCAGGCCAGCTACCCCCACACTTACAGGAAATTCACATGTGAAACGCCGAGGCGGTTCACATGTACCAGTCCGGCCGGTCTCGACGGTGTTACCGTCGGCAGGAGCACGATCTTGGACCTCATGGTCTTGGGCAAGTGCCGAGGAGGGGGAACGCGATGGACGCCGCGGTGCTGATCATGGGTGCGAGGGCCAGTACGGTCGTGTGTGTTGGGGACGTGGTCGAGGTACTGACCATGCTCGAGCAGACCGCCGCCGCGGCAAGGGGGATCGCATGAGGCGGCCACTGGAGTGCTATGCGGGGATGAGTGTGCTGGTGGTCGATGACAACGCCTTCGACGTCGCGTTCCTGCAGCAGTTGCTGATCCGACAGGGCCTTGAGCGGGTGTACACCGAGACCGACTCGCGGAAGGTGCACCGCCTGCTCGCCAAGCACAAGCCCGACCTCGTGCTGCTCGCCCTACGGATGCCCCACGTCGACGGCTTTGCGGTGCTGGCCCAGATCCGGAAGTACGCGGCCGGCGGCTACCTGCCTGTGATGGTTCTCACCGGGGACACCACCGCGGTCTCTCGCAACCGGGCCCTGGTCGAGGGCGCGCAGGACTTCCTGACCAAACCGGTCGACGCCACCGAGGTGATCCTGAGGATCGCCAACCTGCTGCAGACCCGCCTGCTCTACGCAAACCTGCGCTACCTCACCGCCGTTCAAACTCAGCCGGGCGGCGAGCAAGCCGAGGTCCTGGCCCGTATCCAGGGGGTCCTGCAGGACAAGACCCTCACCCACGTCTTTCAACCCATCCAAGACCTGAACACCGGAGCCATCGTCGGGCACGAGGCCCTGTCCCGGTTCCCCGACCCCACCCTTGGCGGCCCTGACCGGTGGTTCGCGGACGCCTTCAACGTCGGACTCGGGGTCGACCTGGAATGGCTGGCCGCTACCTCGGCGGTGACCTACCTCGACACTGCACCACCGGAGATGTTCCTGACCGTGAACCTGTCCCCCGCCACGGTGATGCACCTCGCGGAGAACGAGTTGTGCCAGCCAGCGCTGTGGCCCCGGATCGTGATCGAGCTCACCGAACAAGTCCCGGTCGAGGACTACTCCGCCCTGGAACGAGCCCTGGCCCCGATGCGTTCGCACGGTGCCCGTCTGTCCGCCGACGACCTGGTCTCTGGCTACGCCGGGTTTCGGCATCTGCTCCGGCTCCAACCAGACATCATCAAGCTCGACATCTCTCTGATCTCCGGCATCAACCGCAACCATGAACAGCAGGCCCTGACCCGAGCCCTGCTCACCTTCGCCCACGAAGTCGGGGCCCAAGTCATCGCCGAGGGCATCGAAGAACCCGCCGAACTCAACACACTTCGAGACCTCGGTGTCCCTTGGGGACAGGGCTACCTGATCGGCCGACCCGCCCCGCTACCAAAACCTACGTTGGCCGTGAATGCCGCCCGCGCGCAAGCCAACGTCACCTGGGCGACTGCCCTGAGGTGAATAGCTTGCCCACGTCCGATCTGACTAGGGCAAATGCTCGGTTCAAGGGCGTAAGTACTACTGGCATGAACGCTCCATCCAGTTCGTATTCAGCAGTGGGGACAGTCGACGAAGGGACCGACGTGGAGGATGAGGGCCGCATCTTAAGGGCTCAGTCGTGCGCGGCTGATGTCCGCGATGCCGTGCGCGAGTTTCACG
>DASRUA010000185.1:0-3031 GCA_035655615.1 Dermatophilaceae bacterium | reverse complement strand
CCCGCGTCATCACGGGGCGGGCGCTGGATGTGCTCCCCCGCCTGACCGACGCGGCATACGACATGGTCGCGATCGATGGCGACAAGGCGGAGTACCCGGCCTACGTTGAGCAGGCGTTGCGCCTGCTGCGCTCCGGCGGCGTCCTCGCCCTGGACAACATGCTCTGGCACGACAAGGTTGCCGACCCGGCCACTAGAGACGAAACCACGACCACGCTGAGGGAACTTGGCAAGGAGCTGCGTGAGAACGACTCGCTGCTGACAGCCTTGTTGCCGGTCGGCGACGGAGTGTTGGCGGCCGTCAAGCGCTAGCCGGGTATTCCGCACATGGATGTCGGTGGGCTGGCTGGGTGTGGCCTGGCGTCGCTCAGCAGGTAGGTCAGCGGCGTCGGGGAGAGTCCTCGGCTTCGTCGAATGCTTGTAGGGACAGGGCCTGGAGTTCGGTGACGAGCTGGTGGAGCCGGCGGGCGTTGTCGAACCAGTCCTGGTAGCGCTGCTGCTGCTCGGGGGTGATTCTTCGGGTGATGGTCTTACCGGCCACAGCCCGGGTCCAGGTGAGGTAGGGGCCGTGCAGGTCCGGCGGGTCGCCTTGGCAGCGACAGCCGGTCTTCCCGCAGGCTGTACTGCGCCATACGAGGCTTCCGGGTAGCGCGAACCCGATCACGGCGAGTTCACGGGCCAGCCGCGCCTGGGTTCGGCGTTGGCGCCGGCCGGGCTCAGCCATCAACGCCACCTGGTGTCTGCGTGTCGCCACATCACGATCATTCTTGAAGCGTATACGCTTCAAGAACTGATGGGTAGCCACCGAGCGCAGGAGGTTTCACGTGTCACGAAACCGGATCAGCTACGGACCGCCGACGGTGGTGGTGGACAAGGCCCTGGGGGCGTTGCCGGTGGTCGCGGAGTTCGCCCGGCGCCTGGATATCGCCGCCATCGTGGACCGGGCCTGCCCGGTCCGGGACCTGGCGTTGCTCACCCACGGGCAGGTGATCGAGGCCCTGGTAGCTAACCGGCTGACCTCGCCGACACCGCTGGTGCATGTTGCGCACTGGGCGGCGGCGTGGGCGACCGAGGAGATCTTCGGTATCGACCCGGCTGCGCTCAATGACGACCGGATCGGCCGGGCCCTGGACGCGATCGCCCCCGAACTGGAGCACATCGTCGGTTCGGTCGGGGCAACAGCCATCGCAGCCTTCGGGCTCGACGTGGCCCGGCTCCACTGGGACATGACCTCGATCAGCCTCTATGGCGACTACCGGGATGCCCAGGAAGGTTTCGCCACGCCACGATTCGGCCACCCCAAGGACCGGCGAACAGACCTCAAACAAATCCAGGCCGGGCTCGCGGTGACCGGCGACGGTGGGGTGCCGGTATTCCACCGGGCCTACCACGGCGGAGCCGGCGAGGTCTCCCAGGTCACCGCCGCGATGGAGTCGCTGCGCAAGCTCGCCGGACCACGCAAGTTCCTGATGGTGGGCGACTCCAAACTCGTCTCCTACCCGAACCTGCGCGCCATGGACGACGCCGGCGTCCAGTTCATCGCGCCGGCGTCCAAGACCTACGTCAAGGCCCCCACCTTGGCCGCCCAACACCTCCAGCCCACCACGCAGGTGCATCACGTGGCCGAGCGGGACCTCGGCAGGGCACCCGAGCTCCGTGGCCGCTGGCGGGTCCGCGAAGACACCATGGCGATGGCCCCGCCCAAGGCCACCAAAGGACCAACCCTGGTCCTGCGCCGGGTTTTCGTCTGGTCCTCCACTCGCACCGGCGCCGCCCAACTCGCCCGGACCAAGAAACTCGCCCGGGCCAGCGATGACCTCGCCCGGCTGGAACGCGGCCTCGGCGGTCGCCACTACCCCGACGCCCAAACCGTCCAACAACGCGTCAGCGCCATCGCCGCCGCGCGCCGCGTGACCGGCTACCTACAAGCCGACATCGGCACCGACCCCGCTACCGGCAAACCCACCCTGAGCTGGCACTTCGACGACGGCGCGCTCACCGCCGAAGCAGCCACCGACGGCTGGTACGCGCTACTGACCAACCTGGACCCCGAAACCGCCGACGCCGCCGAGGTACTGCGCCGCTACAAAGGCCAAGAAGCCGTCGAACGCCGCTACAGCAGCATCAAAGGACCCCTCGCGGTCGCCCCCATGTTCCTGAAGAACAACCGGCGCATCGAAGCCCTCATCACCGTCATCTGCCTGGCACTACTCATCTTCTGCCTCGTCGAACGAGCACTCCGCCTGGCCATCGCCCCAGCACACGTCCTGGCCGGGCTCTACGCAGGACGACCAGCCAAACCCACCGGCAGACTCATCTTCACGGCCCTGTCCCGGCTCCGGCTAATCCCCGCCACGCACCAGACCCCACCCGTCATCCCCGAACCACCACCGCTACAAGCCAACATCCTGCGACTGCTCGGCGTCGACCCCACCCAACCACGATAAATATGCAAGACCACCAGACACCCAAGACCCCCACGCCCGCGCATGTGCGGAATACCCGGCTAGCGGCCCTCGCCCCGCGCACCCTCGCCCTGATGCATGGTTCATCGTTCACCGGTGACCGCTCGACAGCCCTGCACGCTCTCGCAGACGCCTACCGCCATCGCATCGCCATAGCTTCCTAGACCCAGACACGCGAACCGAATCGAGGAGCCACATGCCCACCGTCACCCAGCCTCGCCTGCACCACCTGGCGCTAACCGTCACCGATCTGGACGCCAGCGTGAGGTGGTACGAGACAATCTTCGACGTTCATTTCCTGATGGACGTCCCCCACCCCGGCGGCGTCGGGAAGATTCTCGCCGACCCGAACATGCAGCTCATGTTCGCGCTACACCGACACGATACCAACGACAGTCATCTCTTCGCCGAAACCAGAACAGGTCTGGACCATGCGGGCTTCGTCGTCGCCACCCGCGCAGACCTGGAAGTCTGGCAGGAACACCTCGAAGCCAACGGCGTCGTGCGCGCCGATACGGCCGACAAGCCGCTGACCCAGTCGCCGATAGCCGACGAGCCCTACGGCTC
>DASRUA010000184.1:0-2046 GCA_035655615.1 Dermatophilaceae bacterium | reverse complement strand
GTTTCCTAGGCCGAGTGTCAAGCATCAGGTGACGCAGATCCGTCAAGGATCAGTTGAGTCAAGGCAGCGGGCTACGTCAGCAAGAGGGCGGCGTGGGCTTCGCTAGTGGGCCTTGCGTCTACCTTTAACTGGGAGATATATGCCAGTTATGCGTAGTGAAGCCCCGGCGCTCATACCGATCTTCCGGTCCCAGCACCAGGCGGCGTTGCTCGCCTGGCTGCTCCTGCACCCCGAGGACGAGTACACCCTCACCGAGCTCGCGAAGAGACTCGACGTGCCACTGACCACGCTCCAGCGTGAGGCACAGCGCCTCGTGGGCGCCGGGATCCTGCAGGAGGGCACCCTCGGCCGGGCAAGGCTGCTGCGCGCGAATCTGAGCAACCGAGCCGCAGTTCCACTCACTCAGCTCCTACAGGCCACCTTCGGACCCGAGACGGTGATCGGTGAAGAATTCGACCTGACCAACACCGACCTGGTCCTCATCTACGGCTCCTGGGCCGACCGGTATCACGGCACGCCCGGTCCTCCGCCGAACGACGTAGACGTGCTCGTCGTCGGAAGTGTCGATCGAACCGATGTCTACGACGCAGCCGACCGGGCATAGGCGCGCCTCGGCATACAGGTCAACCCAGTCATCCGGACCGCTGAACAATGGGCTGACGATGCTGACTCTTTGATCCTCCAGATCAAGGCCTCGCCCACGGTTGACGTCACCCCAGCAGGCAAGGCCGCGTCATGAGCCGCTGGCCCCGAGGCGAAACCCAGATCGAGCAGCTGATCGCGAACAAGCAGTTGCAGCGGGTCATTGGGGGACAGGCCAATGGTGCACACCTACTCCAGAAGGCGTCGCGCACCCTCGAATCAGCGGGAGGGATAGCCGAGCAGGACCCCGACAGCGCGTACGTCCTTGCTTACGATGCCGCTCGGCACGCCGGCACTGCCATCCTTGCTCACCAGGCCTGCGCCCAACGACAACCGGCGGGCATTATGGCAGTTGAGGTTGATCTTCGTGCCCAGTTTGGTGAGGGGCTTCGGCCCTTTGGAGCAATGCGTCGACGACGCAACGAACTCGAGTACCCCACCGGACCTGGCGAGACCACAACCCACGACGAAGCGCAAAAGGCCATCCAGGATTCAAGCGCGCTACTTCGGGCGGCTCAACAGTTGCTGCCTACTCTCTTCATCTTCTGACCGCGACCGAGAACCAACTTCCGGAAGGGGCCGATGCTGATCTGGGAGTCTGTGGCCCACGGATGCGCACGGATCGTCAGCGGGGTCGTCCAGTTGCTCTGTAGTGGGCTCAGAACAACGGATGCCGGCGCGATGCACTACTGTTGTCGGCCGCGTCAGATGATGATGAAGGCGTCACTTTCGGTGACGACGCAAAGAGCCGACGGATGCACGTTCGGGCGGGCTGGGGGGTCGTCATCGTGTCGCGGCCGTCGTCATGCTGTCGCGGTCTTTGGGGCATGGCTGCGCCGCCGTGGTGTGCGGTCAGCCGCTGCGTACCGGCGCGAGAAGCTGCCCGCGGGCGATCATCGCGATGATCTGCCATGGCGGCGCGGTCGGGCCGAGCCTGCGGACGGAGGCCCCCGCGGCGGTTGCGAGAGCGGACATGGCATCACCCAGCGCGGAGCCGGCCGGGACGATCACAGGCAGCATCGGGTCCAACCTGTGGGCCGCTATGGTGCCCTGGACGCGCAGCCACTCGGCGCGCGCCCTTACCCGCCGGATCCAGTCGCGCACCGTGTCCGCGGGTACGCCCAGGTCGGCGCCGATTCTGCGATGGCTGCGGCCACAGGCGCTGGCCAGCAGCGCTTGTCCCACGACGTCGATCGTGTAGGCGCGATGCGGGGGCGCCAGCGCGGGCAGCAGCACGTGAGTCACCCTGCAGCTGGCGCAGCGGACCCGTCGCGGTCGTAGCCACACGCGTCCACCACCAGAGGAGCGCAGCGAACGGGTCCGGGCGAAGCCCCAACGTCGCAACCGCCCAGAGCAGTCGGGACATCTGAGCTCCGGGCCCCCAAGATCCGCCTGCGCCTGGTC
>DASRUA010000183.1:0-2762 GCA_035655615.1 Dermatophilaceae bacterium | reverse complement strand
ATCGCAGTCAAGGTCCCCCCCAGACAGACCGAGAGGGTGTTGACCTCCGTGGCGCCGGTGATCTCACGCACGACCCGGACCGCGTCCAGGACGCCCTGGTGCAGGTAATCGGCAAAGTTCAGGTCACGCATGGACGCATCGGGGTTGCGGTAGCTGATCGCGAAGCAGGTGTGTCCATGCTGGACCGCCCACTCGATCAGGCTCCGGCCGGGAGCCAGGTCCATGATGTAGTACTTGTTAATCCACGGAGGGCAGAAGAGCAGCGGTACCGCGTGCACCTGCTTGTCCGCCGGCTCGTACTGGATCAGCTCGATCAGATCGCTGCGGTAGACCACTGCACCGGGGGTCGCGGCCATGTTGACGCCGACTTCGAACCCCGTGCCGTCGACCTGCGAGGGCCACCCTCCGTTATGGAGGAGGTCGTCAGCCATGTTCTTGACGCCCTTGAGCACGCTCATGCCCCCGGTGTCGAATGCGCGACGCAGTGCCACCGGGTTGCCGGGCAGCGTGTTGGTGGGGCAGAGGGCGTCGACGATGAACCTGGCAGCGAACCGCGCCTTGATCTCCTCGGTGGCATCCAGCTCGGCCGCATCTAGCAGCTCGTCTACCAGCTGGCTACTGAGCAGGTACTCCTGCTCCAAGAGGTAGTACAGGGGGTTCTCTGCATACGCGGTATCGACGAACCGTTTGTCAGATGGTGCGGGCGACATCGGTCCGGACTCCTGGACCCCCACCGCGCGCGCCGCTGCGGCGCGCATTGCTGCAGCCAGACCGATTGCCAGGCGGCCGCTGGCGGCGGCCGTCCCAGCCGGGTTCTTGACCAGAGCCCCACCCGCAGCAGCCAGTGAGCGCAGCAAGGCCACCGGATCGGCGCCCACCATCGGGTCTTCGGCAACGCCCAGATGGTCGAGAGCCGATCGCCCCGCTGACTCGAAGCTGCTCACTGCTGACTCCAAGCTATTGGCTGGACTCATGATGTCGGATCTCCTCATCGGCCTGTGAACAAAGGTTTTGGTGCCCCACCGGCGATTGAATCAGGTTTCTGTGCCGCTGTCGCCAACAAAACTTCGGTAGACACCGAGCAGTGCGTGGTGTTGTGCTTCTGAGAGGCGCCGGTCGGTCCGGATGGCGTGCTCGGTCGCTTCTTCGTCCAGATTCTCGGCGGGATTGACCAGGCCTGCCTGCTCGAACAGCGTCTCCGCGGACACGTTCAACGCCTCCCCGATCGACTTGAGCACTCGTACAGACGGCTCATGCAACCCTCGCTCGACCTGGCTCAGGTAGGGGTTGGAGACCTCGGTCAGCACCGACAGCTGACGCAGCGACAGATTTGCCATCTGTCGCTGCGCCCGGATGAAGTCTCCCAGCATGCGCCGGGGGCTCACTCCTGCTGGGGTCGGTTCTTCCGTGTTCTGCATGGCTGAAGCCTGGGAAGGGTCAGGCCGTCTTCGCGGGGACCAGCACGTTTGTCAGCTGCAAAGCGAAGTCGCGCTGCGCCTTGAGCAGGTCAGCGGCGAGATCGAAAGTGAACGTGGTCGCGGCTTCCACGCTGGGGAGGGTGGGGACCCCGGGGATGGTGGGCAGGTCCGATACGGGAAGCACCGAAACGGCCTTGACCCAGCTCTGGGCACCGTCGATGGACAGCTGCTGACCCTGCTGGACAGTGGAGAGCAGCTGCTCGCGGATCTTCTGGGCAATGTCGGGGATCTCGGTCGTGGTCTTGGTGGCTGTTGCCATGGTGAACTCCTGGAGTGTCTAGGACGGTGCGCGGAGTCTCCGGCACCTGCATACTATAAATATCAAACGCTTGATATGTCAAGCAACGTCAAACCGTTCGCTACCTGTCCAGGCCGCCATTGACAGGACGCGGGGGACGGAATCGGGGCTGAATGCAGAAGGGGACGATGTGACCTGAACGTTCCCCTGGGTGGCGTCGTAGTTCCCCAACGGCAACTGGTGAACAACGGCTGCCCCCGGCCGCCGCGCTGATGGTCTTCGCAAGCCGATCCTCAACTGCGATTCGAACGCGCGCTGTGTCCGGCCATCGCAGAGTTCCACGTTTAAGGCCCTTGTCGGGAGTGACCAAGCTGGTGCAGGCAGTTGAGGCGGCGTCGTGTCATCGAGCAGACTGTCCACGAATTGGACCTCGTGGGGGGGCTGCCGCTATGAGGTCCTGCGGCTTTCCTGAGCGGCCGCCGTGAGCCTACGCGGGAAGCACCCTTTGAACCCGTTCGGGACAAGCGCATTTGCATCCCGAAGGCCGGGCAACAATCTGCCGGTCCCAGGTCTGTCTCGAAACCATCCGTGCAGGTCAACCCATCAGTGTCCGCGCGACTTCCGCGAGTGTCGACGGCAACTGACACCCTGGGGGCCAGCGACCGGCATACCCCGTTGTCGAGGAAACCGAACCTGCAGTCGGACTTCAAGCGACGTTGCGTCTACCCGAACGCCAGCTGGGCGTCGTCGGGGGACGGTTTGGGAACTGGTTGCCCACTGGACGAGGAGGGCGGTCGGCTCCCTGCCGGCACGGCGGTTGAGATTGCCACGACGGCCGGATCGATACGCATCACGGTGTACCCGGCCACCGCGCCGGCACCGAAGCCCGGAGCGAAGATCCGGGTGGGCTCCCTGATGACGCCGTCGCAGACCGCGTCGTGGATGGCCAGCGGGATGCTGGCCGAGGAGGCGTTGCCGACCGTCTCGACGTTGAAGTAGAGGCTGTCTTCGCTCAGCCCCGCCTTCAGGGCAAGGTCGGTCACCAT
>DASRUA010000182.1:0-12445 GCA_035655615.1 Dermatophilaceae bacterium | reverse complement strand
GTGCCGTTGGAGCGACCGCAGAGGTCCTACCAGGTCGGCCTCGTGCTGGCTGACCGTGACCCGGAGCCGATGTTGGCCCGGGCGCTGCTCGACATTGCGCGCCTGGTGGATATGCCCGGCGAGCTGAACCGGGCGGCGCGGCGACACCTGAACAACCCTCAGCCCGAGAGCTGACCCCGCCTCGCGTATGGGCTCGACACCCTGTTTCTCGATAGGTCTGAGCTATGAACTGATCGAAAGCAACGCTTAGACCTGACGTCGCACTCGCGCTTACGTTAGAGACCCAGGTCATGCCCGTGTCAGAACAGGGGTGACCAGTCGCCATCGAGCGAACCGGCCAGATTCAAGGAGAAAGCCACTGTGGCAAAGGTGCTGTGCGTGCTCTATGACGATCCGGCAGACGGGTACCCGAAGACCTATCCGCGCGACGATGTTCCCATGTTGAAGCAGTATCCCAATGGGCAGACGCTGCCCACTCCGGAGGCGATCGACTTCACTCCGGGCGAGCTTCTCGGGAGCGTCTCGGGTGAGCTCGGACTGCGGGAGTACCTGGAGAAGGCGGGACACGAGCTCGTGGTCACCTCGTCCAAGGACGGGCCGGGCTCGGTCTTCGAGCGGGAGCTTGCCGATGCCGAGGTCGTGATCAGCCAGCCGTTCTTCCCCGCCTACCTCACCGCCGACCTCATCGCCAAGGCACCCAAGCTCAAGCTCGCCATCACTGCGGGAATCGGCTCCGACCACGTCGATCTGGACGCGGCGATCAAGTACGGGATCACCGTGGCCGAGGAGACGTACAGCAACAGCATCAGTGTTGCTGAGCACGTGGTCATGATGATCCTGTCGCAGGTGCGTAACTACCTGCCCTCCCACCAAAACGTCCTTGACGGCGGCTGGGACATCGCGGAGTGCGCCGCGCGCTCCTACGACCTGGAGGGCATGACGGTCGGCACGGTGGCGGCCGGCCGGATCGGGACCGCCGTGCTGCGCAGGCTTGCACCGTTCGACGTCAAGCTGCACTACACCGACAAGTTCCGGCTGCCTGCCGAAGTCGAGGAGGAGCTGGGGCTGACCTACCACGAAACTGTGGAGGACATGGTGCCGCATTGCGACGTGGTGACCATCAACGCGCCGTTGCACCCGGAGACGGAGGGAATGTTCAACGACGCACTCCTGGCGACGATGAAGCGGGGCACGTACCTGATTAACACCGCACGGGCGAGGATCTGTGACGAGGGCGCGATCGTTCGTGCGCTCGAGAGCGGCCAGCTCGCCGGTTACGCCGGCGACGGGTGGGCACCGCAGCCGGCTCCGGTCGACCACCCGTGGCGCACCATGCCACACCACGGCATGACGCCACACATCTCCGGCACGACCCTGTCCGCCCAGGCCCGCTACGCGGCGGGTACCCGGGAGATCCTGGAGTGCTACTTCGCTAACCGTCCGATCCGCAAGGAGTACCTCATCGTGCAGGGCGGTGCGCTGGCCGGCACCGGTGCCCACTCTTACACCGCGAGCGCGTCAACGTCCTGACCTGTGGTGCCGGTGCGCGCGACGCCGCACCGGCACCGGCACCGGACACGCCCACATGATCCCTGCGCCGAGGATTGAGGAGCACAGATGAAGCCTGTGGTTAGCAAGAAGGAAGCAGCAGAGATCATCCGCATGGCACGGTTCCGTGCCGGCGTTAGTTGGCATGACATCGCCGTGAGAATCGGCGAGGCTCCGGCCTGGACTGTGGCAGCCCTGCTGGGCCAGCATCCCGTGGGTGCTGAGGATGCGCAGATCGTGGGTGACATGCTGTCCCTGGATCCGGAGGTAGTGGAGGCGCTACAAATGCAACCGTACCGGGGATCTTTCGAGGAACAGGTGCCCTCCGACCCCACTCTCTACCGGTTTTATGAGGCCCTCAACGTTTACGGACCTGCGATAAAGGAACTGATCCACGAAGAATTTGGCGACGGTATTATGAGCGCCATCAATTTCAAGATGGACGTTCAGCGCCGCGAGGACGCAGGCGGGGATCGGGTTGTCGTCATTTTTGATGGAAAGTTCCTCGACTACAACTGGTGAACTGCGGTCCCGGCTAAGTGCTCCCCCCGGGGAATGAGGAACTGACCGACGTCGAACTGTGCCCGGGAGGGATTCTCTTCACCCCAGGATTCTTGGCCACTTTGCTTGGCCGCCGTGGAGGCGGGAAAATTCTCGGGTCAGGTTGGCGGTGCTTTCGCGGGACGCCGACCCAGCCAAGGAGGCCGTTGAACTCCCACGCTCACGGGCGTCTCCCCAGGTGCTTGCTAACATTCTGCTAACCGCAACCCGGATCCGATCGGACAGCACCGCATCGTTTGGCCCACAGCCAAGCGGGGCCTCGGCCCACTCGGACCTCGATGGACGGCTTGGCCTTTACTCGTAATGAATAGGTCATCGGTTCGATTCCGATAGGCGGCTCCACCGCATCACATCAACGGGGGTTTACGCCCTCGATCACAGGGCCCGATCCGACCCAGGATCGGGCCTCATGGTCATACAAATGGACTGTCCGGAAGCGATCGCGGTGATGCACGTGCGGTTTGGCTGGATGTTGACGTCGCTGACTAACATGCTGATTGTCCTTCGCGTCCACCAGGCGGGCTGATCCCGCCGACGCAATGACTACCTGCGGTGCGGTACACCATGCGCTCGCGGCATGTCCGCAGCATGCTTCCCTGTCGTGACCCGGCCAGCAGTGTGTGCGATGTGCGGCATGCTGGCCAGTGTCCTCGGTGCTGGCGCGGTCGCGTGCCGCCGGCGATGTCACCCTCACGACGCGGGTGTTGATCTCGATCGAGAGCGCGGCCAGGCGGTCACGGACTCGTGCCCATGCCGTGCGTCCGCCGCGGTGCTCAAAGTGCTTGAGGCTCTCAGCCACGGGGGCAGCGAGCAGTTGCACGTTGTCGGAGACGCTCTCTAGCGCCACGCCGGCGGTGACGAAGTCCCGTTCCCGTCCCCGTTCCGCGACCACGCCCAGGGGCCTCGCTTACTGTGCAGGTTTGTCGGCGGGGTGGAGCCATGCGTCAGCAAACCTCCCATCTTGACGACAACTCACGGAAGATTCGATCGCCCAGGCAGGGGGTGCGGGAAATAGTCGTTCTCGCCCGACCCGTTTGAGGAACCCCGCACTTCATTAATGCACCCCCAGACAGGGCGCGTCAGCGGCGCAGGACCGTTCGTCCCTGAGATCCCAATACTCGTCTGAAGGGTCTGGGTCCGCCGTGGCCCGTGGATCGGTCCTCCGCTGGTTGCTGGTGTCGGGACACCCTCCCTGCGCCCCCCAACCACCCGAACGGAGGCCGATGTCTGTCTCAGGCGTCGTGCAGCTGTGCAGCTGCAGAACTGTGGTGGCCGTCGTCGGGTTGGTGCTCTGGGCCCGCTCAGACGGGCCAGGTCTCCTGGCGCCAGGCCGCGTCCCAGAACATCCACTCGTAGCGCGAGGCCGTCGCGAACGCCTGGTGCATCCGCTCGACCGTGCCCAGGTCCGCTTGTGCCGCAAGTCGATCCAGGATCTGCTTCGTTTGTTCGGTCGATGCGGCGAACTGCGGGTCACCGTAGGTACTGATCCAGTCGGCATACGGGTGTCCGGTGAGGTCACCCACGCGCTCCTTGAGGCGACGCCCGACATCCTCGTAGATCCAGAAGCAGGGCACGATGCCCGCGGCCAGTGCCGGGTAGCGGCCGGTGGCTGCCAGGGAGAACAGATATGACGTGTATGCCGTACATGGGGGCGACTTGGGGATCGCCGCGAAGTCGGCCACGTGCGCGGCGTGGAGCTCGCGCTCGACGATGACGGTCGTGTGGGCGCTGCGGGCCCAGAAGAGCAGCTCGTCGGCGTCAGTCGTCTGGCTTGCCGCCGCGGCCAGGACCCGGCCGTAGTCGGCGAGGTAGTGCGCGTCTTGGGCTATGTAGTAGACGAACGTGTCGCGGGGCAGAGTGCCGTTCTCCATGCCCGTCAGGAGGGGAAGCTCGTCAATGGCCTTGCGGATGGGGGCGATCGCCTCCCAGGCGTCCCTCGAGAACGACATCAGTGGTCCCAGATCTCGTGGAAATGGTGGACCGGTCCGTGGCCCTGGCCGATCTCGAGAACGTCGGCTGCGGCCAGCGCCTCGGTGAGCCAGCTCTTGGCGTCCAGCGCTGCCTCGAGCCAGGAGTCTCTTTGGGGACGCAGGGCCGCCAGGGCCGAGGACAGGGTGCAGCCGGTGCCATGGGTATTGAGGGTGTCGACTCGTGGCGCCCGCAGCAGCGTCTCGCCGTCGACGTCGAGCAGCAGGTCCACGGCCTCGGCCCCTTCGTCTTGGTGGCCGCCCTTGATGAGCACGCGGGGGGCGCCGAGCTCTCGCAGGGCCATCGCCTGACATCGCATGTCGGGCAGGGTGCGTGCGGGTCGGGTGTCGAGCAGGGCTGCGGCCTCGGCGAGGTTCGGAGTGACCAGTGAGGCGAGGGGCATCAGTTCACGCACCGCCTGGATGGCATCGTCGTCGAGCAGGCGGTCACCGCTGGTGGCGACCATGACCGGGTCGAGGACGACAAAGTCATGGGGGTGGCGGCGCAGGAAGTCCCCGACGGCACCGACGATGCCGGCGTTGGCGAGCATGCCGATCTTGATTGCGTCGAGACGGACATCGGCGATCAGGGTCTCGAGCTGCTGGGTGACGAACTCCGTTGGTACCACGTGCACTCCGGTCACGCCCTGGGTGCTCTGTGCGGTGAGGGCCGTGATCACGGACGTGCCGTAGACGCCCAACGCCGAGAAGGTCTTGAGGTCGGCCTGGATGCCGGCACCGCCGGAGGGGTCGCTGCCTGCGATGGTCAGCCCGACCGGTGGGCGGCTCATCTGGATGCTCCGTCCCAGGCGGCGCGCAGCGCGCGGGTGGCCGCCGCCACGTCAGGCTGGCCGCAGATGGCGCTGACGACTGCCGCACCGGCGGCCCCTGCCTGGCGGACCGCTGACATGCGCTTGACGTTGATGCCGCCGATGGCCACGCAGGGCCACGGGCTCGCCGACCTGACCTGCTGAAGTCGTTCCAGGCCCCCCGGTGCCGCTGCGTCCAGCTTGGTCGCCGTCCCCCAGACGGGCCCCACGCCGAGATAGTCCACCGTCCCGTCGGCATGTTCGCGGGCGGCCGCGACGTGTTCCACGGTCTGTGCCGACAACCCCAGGTATGCCGCCGGGCCGAGCAACGCCCGCGCCGGCCCGATCCCCAGGTCGCACTGCCCCACGTGCCCGCCGTGGGCTCCCATGGCATCGACGAGGTGAACGCGGTCGTTGACGATCAAGGCCACGTCCGTGCCGTTCAGAACCGCCATGACCTGACGGCCCAGGCTGACCAGCTCGTCGTCCGTGGCGTCCGTATCGCGCAGCTGTACTACGGTGGCCCCGGCGCCCACGGCTGCTGAAACCGTTGCCACGACCCCGAACTGACCGCACATGAGCGTGTCGGTCACCAGGTAGATCGACAGGTCCAGTGGTGGTCGGCGCATCCTCAGCTGATCCTCACCCGTTCGGCCAGGTCGGCGGGCTCGATCAGGGCGAGCTTGTCCAGCAGGGCCACCGCGAAGCTGCCCGGTCCGCGACACTGATCTGCCGCTGAGTCAGCAGCCACGGTCAGCGTCGCGGTCGCCGCCGCCGCCGCGACCACGGCATCTGGCACCACGGCGGCGAAGGCGGCCATCAGCGCACCGAGGGCACAACCGACACCGGTGACGCGGGTCAACCAGGGATGGCCGTTGGAGAGCCGGATCATTCGCGTGCCGTCGGTGATGTGGTCAGTAGGACCGCTGACGGCGATGACCGACTGCTGGTGATCGGCCAGGAGTCTTGCGACCTGTGCTGCCGCCTCGGGGGAGTCCACTGACTCGACCCCCCGGCCGCCGGTGCCGCCGGCCAGCGCCAGGATCTCCGAGGCATTACCGCGAATGATGGTCGGTCGGGCCTCGCCGAGCAGCTGCTGGGCCAAGGCGGTCCGCCATCCTAAGGCTCCTGCGGCGACGGGGTCGAGCACCCAGGGGGTTCCCGCCAGCGCGGCACCAGCGATGGCCAGGTGCATCGCGGCAGCGGTGTCGTCATAGGGCGTGCCGAGGTTGACCAGCACGCCCCCTGCGATGGCAGCGAACTCGCCGGCCTCGTGGGGGTTGTCGACCATGGCCGGAGCGGCGCCGACGGCGAGCAGGACGTTGGCGGTCCACCCCGCCACGACGATGTTGGTCAGGCACTGGACCAGGGGGGGCCTGTCGCGCAGCGCGGTCAGGGCATCGCCCAGGTCCTGAGGGGTCACGGTAGAAGTCGCACCCACGGTGCTGACGTCCCTTCGCTAGTACGAGCTAGATCAGGTTCGACGGGTGTGTTCTCAGCCGTTGCCAGGTTCGTGAGCAGTAGCACCCCGCGTCACGGCCGACTGTAGCCGACGGTCGATCTGGGCCACATCACGGCGTTGTTGCCCGAAGCGTTGAGATACCAGCGTCGGCACAGGGTCAGCCACACGGTCGACCGGCTTCGCGCCCGCAGCTCGGCGTTGTAGCGATCCTGCGCCTCCTCTGGTAGAGATCGAGGTTGCACACCGCCGCTCGTGTTCCTACAGGGCCTGGATCACGAGCCGACCTGGGCGGCTTGGCCTGGATCTGCACGAGAGAACTGCTCGGTTTCGCGCGGGTGGAGATAGGGGTTGCGTGAACCGTTACTGGGCACAGGCTGGGAAGGTCCTTGGGCGGGCGCAGTTGCCGCGGCTGATCATCCGTCCGCGCTGTCGCCCATGCCGCCACACGGCCCGCGCAACTCGGCCACCCAGCGAAGCCCCTAGCAGAGACTTCCCGCAGGTTGATCTCAGCCCTGGCAGGGACGTCGTCCTCCGAGCCACCTCGTGCCGAGACGGAAGTCATACAGGTTCTCGCTGCTGGGTCGCGACGGTGAGTTGGTTGGCGGGCAGGTAGACCTCGGCTCCGGCGGAGGTGAACTCCGCGGCCTTGTCGTGCATGCCGGCCGCGAGCACGCTCTGCTCGTCGAGCCCGTGTTCGGCGGCGTACCGGCGGACGTCGTGGGTGATCTGCATGGAGCAGAACTTGGGCCCGCACATGGAGCAGAAGTGCGCGGTCTTGGCCGGCTCGGCGGGCAGTGTCTCGTCGTGGAAGGAGCGCGCGGTGTCGGGGTCGAGGGAGAGGTTGAACTGGTCGTTCCAGCGGAACTCGAACCGGGCCTTGGACAGCGTGTCGTCCCAGAGCCGGGCGCCGGGGTGGCCCTTGGCGACGTCCGCGGCGTGTGCCGCCAGCTTGTAGGTGATCACCCCGGTCTTGACGTCGTCGCGGTTGGGTAGGCCGAGGTGTTCCTTGGGGGTGACGTAGCACAGCATCGCGGTTCCGTGCATCGCGATCGTGGTCGCCCCGATGGCGGAGGTGATGTGGTCGTAGCCGGGGGCGATGTCGGTGACCAGCGGGCCGAGCGTGTAAAACGGCGCTTCGTCGCACAATTCCTGCTGCAGTCGAACGTTCTCCTCAACCAGGTGCAGTGGCACGTGCCCGGGCCCCTCGACCATGACCTGTACGTCGTACTGCCAGGCACGCTTGGTCAGCTCGGCCAGGGTGCGTAGCTCGGACAGCTGCGCCGTGTCGTTCGCGTCGGCCACGCACCCCGGACGCAGGCCGTCCCCCAGGCTGAACGCCACGTCATACTGCGCGAAGATCTCGCAGAGCTCGTCGAAGTGGGTGTAGAGGAAGCTCTCCTGGTGGTGGGCCAGGCACCAGCCAGCCATGATCGACCCGCCGCGACTGACGATGCCGGTGATCCGCCAGGCGGTCATCGGCACGTAACGCAGCAGCACGCCGGCGTGGATCGTCATGTAGTCCACGCCCTGCTCGCACTGTTCGATCACGGTGTCGCGAAAGATCTCCCAGCTGAGCTTGCTCGCATCACCGTCGACCTTCTCCAAGGCCTGGTATATCGGGACGGTGCCGATCGGGACGGGGGAGTTGCGCAGGATCCACTCCCGGGTGGCGTGGATGTCATCGCCGGTGGACAGGTCCATCACCGTGTCGGCCCCCCACCTGGTGGCCCAGGTCAGCTTGTCGACCTCTTCGGCGATGGAGCTGGTCACCGAAGAGTTACCGATGTTGGCGTTGACCTTCACCAGAAACGCCCGGCCGATGATCATCGGCTCGCTCTCGGGGTGGTTGATGTTGGCCGCGATGATGGCCCGGCCCGCTGCCACCTCGGTGCGAACGAGCTCGACGTCGCAGCCCTCGCGGATCGCGACGAACTCCATCTCGGGCGTGACCTGGCCCTGCCGGGCGTAGTGCATCTGCGTGACCCGACGGCCGGCCTTGGCGCGCAACGGGTTTGCCCGCTGACCCTGCCACTCCCGCGTGGCCGCGCCGCGGCGCTGGGCGGAGCGGCCGTCATCGGCCAGCCTGTGCCCGCGACCCGAATACGGCTCAACGTCATCCCGACCCTGTACCCAGGCCGCACGTAGCGCCGGCAAGCCCTGCTCTGGGACGGCGCCCGGGCCGGAGGTGTCGTACAGGCGAAACGGTGCGTTGGGCTGTGGGCCCGTCGGGCCGGGGGAGTCGTCCAGGCGCACCTGCGTGAATGGCACGCGCACGTCGGGGCGCTCGCCATGCGTGTAGACCTTGGTTCGGGCGGAGTTGGCGTCGGTCATGAGGTCCTCCGGGTTCTGGCGTGAAGGGGTGGTGGGGCCAGGGTCATGCCCCAGGGTCGCTATTGCAGCTGTCGAATCTTGCTGGTCTCAGGCCCGGTCAATCCACCGGTCAGCACCAGCAGGCCAGCAAGGATGAGGAGTATGGCGATCGCGCCGTGCTCCCCAAGCAGGTTCTGCAGCGGGGGAAGGTAGTACGGGTAGAGCGCCGGGAGCACGATCGAGAGGCTATAACTCATCCCGTATCCGCTGGAGCGAACCGCGGTGGGGAAGCGCTCGGCAAGATACGCGCCGACGGGGCCGTATCCGGAGACCGTCACAACTTGCAGGGCCACCACGATCAGCATCAAATTCGTGGTTCCTTCGGCGGAGAAGATCGCAAGATAAGTGATCGGTGCGAGCACCGCGGCGATCAACCCGAAACCGACAAAGAAGGTGCGCCTTCCGATCAAGGTCGAGAGGTGCCCGCAGCCGACCATGGCGAACGCTGAAACGGCTGTCGCGCACATCATGACGAATGAGATGGTCTGGGCGCCGAGGTGAGTGTCGACCTTCAGCTGGCCGGTCAGCACTGGAATCGCCATATCCGTGAACAACCACAGGCCGCTCATGAGGACGAACACTTGCACCAATGCGCCACGCTGCTCGCCGATGAAGATTTCCTTGAGCGGGCTCGTTCGTTGGGCAGGTTGCTTCCATACAGGCGAGTCGGCAATGTATGAGCGGTAGTAGATCAGCATGCCGAACGCCATGAGCGACCCGAGCAGGAACGGGATGCGCCAGCCCCATGCGCTATACGTCTCAGTATCGAGCACGCTGAGCAGCACAAACACGATGCCCGCGATGGTTGCGTTTGCCCACGGTGACATCCACATGATGAGGCCGCTGGCGAGGCCGCGTCGCTGAGGATCGGACCATTCCATGGCGAGCGGGATCGCAGAAGTATATTCGCCACCCAGGAAGATCCCGCCGAGGAGACGCAGGACAAGGATTATCGAGAGCGTCCCTGTGCCCAGTACGGCGTGGCTCGGAACCAGAGCGATGAGCAGCATCGTCAACGCGATGCCGGCAAGCGCAACTTTCGTTGTCACCGTCCTTCCGATCCGGTCCGAGATTGGCCCGAAGACCGCAGCCCCGAGCGGCCGCCCAAGAAGGGTCGCGACAAAGATCAGCCCGGCGTTGCTGACCAGGTTCTCCGGGCCGAAGAGATGCGCGGCCGCCGGTGCGAGGGCGATGACGGGCAGGAAGATGTCGAACTGGTCGACGTAGTTGCCGAAGATCCCGCCACGAACGGCCCGGCGCACGCCGGGCCGGATCGCATTGGGCGGTTCGCCTGCGGTATCGGAACGCGATTTGTGGAACTGGCTGCGGGCGATGTGAGACATCGGGATGCACTCCCTGCGCCGGGCATTATCCCGACAGGTTCAACGGTCAGAGCTGCTTCAGCTCCCTCTCAGCCCCTGCAACAGGGCTCCCGTGTGGATTGATTGGTGGAACTCTAACCCGGGATCCTTCATCGCTTGAGTTCGGGTCGTCGCGACGGCGTTGAAGGGCCACGGACGAAGCCAACAGCTCAGGGGATAAAACAGTTTGGCCTGCCCCTGTCCCGATCTGCTCTGCTGATCGTTTTTGGCAGCTTGATCGACCAGGGCGGTAAACCGCGGCATCTTGATGTCGTGGTCAGGTTCGGGCCCGGCGATGACACCGACGTCACCGGAGAGCTGCTGTTCCAGCAAGCCGGGCGACTTCGTCTGGACACGGCCGAGCTGCTCACGTTCCTCGGAGCGAGCCAACAAGACAAATGGGCCGAACTGGTGCCCCGCAAAGCAGCCCGGACCTCGCGCAGAGCAACTTCGAGCTGCGACTGGCAGACGACCTGACCTCACGTTGCGTTATCCACGTGCTGCCCAAGGGCGTCACGGACCTCGGGTTCACGTCGACCTTGCCAACTTCGCGCCGGCGCGCGACCTCGCGCCCGAGCTGGCTGACGCAGATCGCCACGGCGTGACCTGCCAGACCCACCGGGTGTACCGCGCGCTCCAGATAAAGCTGGGTACGTCGAGGCCGCGTTGACGTGGTTTCCTTGCGCACCGGGTCCCCTGGAACCTTGTGCCAACTTAGAGAGTGCGCCAATAGGTCAGGGCCGGCGGCTGGGTCGGGTGTCCCAGCGGTAGAGGATCCAGGCCCGGCGTAGGAGTCTGCGGACCAGGACGACGGTGTTGGCGAAGGCGATGTAGAAGTCGGCGACGATCTGTCGACGTTCGGTGCATCGGGCGAGCTTGTAGAAATTGTTGTGCCAGGCGTGGGTGCGTTCCACCGGCCAACGTTTGGTGGCCTGGATCGGTGCAGGTAACCCTTTGTGTGCAATGGCACCTTGGAGTCCCCGCTCGGCCAGCAGTATTCGCGTGAGGCTGGAGTCGTAGCCCGCATCGAGGTGGACGCAAGTGGTCTCAGGCAGTGGGCCCAGGTCTTTGAGTAGGTCCAACGTTGGTGCCAGCAGCGGGGAGTCGTGCCGGTTCGCTGGGGCGCTGACCACGCCAAGCGGTAGGCCTCCGGCGTCCACGAGGGTGGAGCGTTTGATCCCGAGTTTGCCTCTGTCCGTTGGGTTTCGGCCGGAAACCTCGCCTCCGCAGGGGGCCTTGGTCAGGCACCCGTCGACGGCAACATCGGATAGTTCCAACCCGATGAGACGGTCATAGCCCTCACGTGCGGCGGCTTCCAACCGGCCCATAACCCCAGCGCTGATCCACTCATCGCGGCGTCGTCGCAACGTGGTTGCCGAGCAGCGGCGGTCACCATGGCGCCGGTACCCGGAGCCGAAGACCAGGACGTTGACCAGCAGTTCGAAGACCATCCGGTCACCGATCCGGGGCCGGTGACAGCCCAACGGGTGCCGGTCGTGGCGCTCAGGAAGCAGAGCGGAGAACTGTTCCCAGATGGGCTCAATCAGGCATGATGGCAGGGCAGGCACGGGTTGCTCCTCATCGTCGAACCGTTAGAAGTCCTTCGATGATCAAGCGGCCCGTGCCTCTTACGTTGACGACGCGCCGAACCCCGTCAAAGCTCACCTATTGGCGCACTCTCTTACCGGACTTCCGCAGATGATGGGCACACGATCGCCTGAATATGGGCGCTGACCTGCGCAAACGCGGTTTTGCTGGGTTGGGGTCGTGTTACTACAGCGTGCTTGCGCCCCGGGGGGGTTGCTCAGGTGGTGGGGGTGGTGAAGTCGAAGAACCGTGGTGGTTCGGGCAGGGCGAGGGCGTCCAGGATGGTCTTCTGGGCGGGAGTCAGAGCAGAGCGTTGGGCGACCGTGCCTTGTGGGGTGGCCAGGGTGACCAGGTGCATCCGGTCGAGCTCGTGGCGCAGGTTGCGCCAGGTGTCGCCGGTGGTGTTCTCGGCGACCCGAATGAGTAGCAGCGCAAGCCAGCACAGTTGGACGTGGCCGCGGATCCGGTCTTCGCGGTAGTGGAACACTGGGCGTAGGCCCAGGGCGCCTTTCATGTCCCGCCAGCCACGTTCGACCGCGAGCAGCTGCTTGTACGCGGCCGCGAGGTCTTCAGGGGTCAACGTGACGTCGGAGGTGCGTAGCAGCCACTTGCCGTCCAGGTGCGCTTCACGTTTGGCAGCGCCGTGGTCGATGCGTAGCAGCCCGGCCTTGGTGCGGCGCAGGTAACGGCGCAAACCCGGTTTGGTCTTCAGCGACCCGACGAGCTCGTCGCGTTTGCGGGCGGTCCAGGCGTCCGAGGCCTCGATCAGGTGCTGCAGGT
>DASRUA010000181.1:0-10973 GCA_035655615.1 Dermatophilaceae bacterium | reverse complement strand
GGGAACGTCCTACGCCACCCATGGCGTGCCGATGGTTCCCGTCTACATCTTCTACTCGATGTTCGGCTTCCAGCGTTCCGGTGACTCCATCTGGGCGGCCGCCGACCAGATGTCACGGGGCTTCATGCTGGGCGCCACGGCGGGACGCACGACACTGACCGGTGAGGGACTCCAGCACGCGGACGGCCACAGCCCGCTGCTCGCATCGACGAACTCCGCCGTGGTGTCCTATGACCCCGCCTACGCCTACGAGATCGCGCACATCATGGCGGACGGGCTGCGCCGCATGTATGGCGACCAGCCCGAGAACGTCATCTACTACCTCACCCTCTACAACGAGCCCAACGTCCAGCCGCCGGCGCCCGAGGGCCTCGACACCGAAGGCCTGCTCAGGGGGATGTACCTGCTGTCGGCCGGCGCGCACGAGGGGCTCGGCGAGGACGCCCGGCGAGTCCAACTGCTGGCCTCGGGGGTCGGCGTGCCGTGGGTCCTGGAGGCGCAGGAGCTGCTGAGATCCGACTGGGGCGTCATCGCTGACGTCTGGTCGGTCACCTCCTGGGGCGAGCTGCGCCGGGACGCCATGGCCTGTGACGAGCAGGCTTTCCTGCACCCCGAGCAGGAGCAGAGGGTGCCGTTCGTGGTCCAGAAGCTCCAGGATGCACCGGGACCAGTGATCGCCGTGTCCGACTACATGAGGGCCGTCCAGGACCAGATCGCGCCATGGGTGCCCCAGGACTTCATCTCCCTGGGTGCCGACGGCTTCGGCTTCTCCGACACGCGGGCAGCCGCCCGGCGCTACTTCCACATCGACGGCCCGAGCGTCGCCGTAAGGGCGCTGCAGATGCTGGCCAAGCGCGGCGAGCTCGACCCCTCGGTGGCCCGGGAGGCGGCGCAGAAGTATCGCCTGCTTGACGTCAGCGCGGGCACCTCGGGCAATGCCGGCGGCGAGTCCTAGGCGAGTTCTGGGCAAGCCCTGGGCATACGGACTCATTGATGAGGGCTGCGGCGAGAGTGATCTCGCCGCAGCCCTCAGCCCATTGGCGGGCGACTGATGGGTTGATCAGGTCAGGCGGCAGCCTTCGCGGAGAGGAACTCAGCCCTCGCGATCACGCCGATGTCCGACTGGTCGGTGAAGAGGCCGTCGATCCCTGTCCGCAGAAACCGCACCTGCTCGTCGATGGCCCGGCCGTATGCCGTGGGATCCGTCCCGACCCGGTAGTCGAGCGGCAGGAACGTGTTCTCGGCGCGGAACGTGTACGGGTGGACCTTGAGACCGGCGGCGTGCGAGTCGGCCACCAACGTTGTCGGCTGGGCGAGCGTGCCGTCGACGTTGCGCAGAATGATCTGATTCTTGGCGGGGCCGATCCCGTTGACGATGCCGGAGATGGAGCGCAGGCCGGCCGCGGTCGTCAGGTCGGCGTAGGTCGTGGGGTCTCCTGTGGACGCCAGGTCGTAGGGCGCGCCGCTGGCCGACGTAAGGAAGATCAGCCGGGCGTTGACGCCGAAGTGCTGCCGCAGGTCCACCAGGTTGGTCAGCTCAAACGACTGGATGAAGATCGGCGCGTTCGCCTGGTCGAGGCCCGCACCACGGACCTGTTGCACCAGCGGGGTCTCCAGGTTGAGGCCGATCGAACGGAAATAGGTGGGGTGTTTGGTCTCCGGATAGACCCCGACCACCCGGTGAAGCTCCTTGCTCAGCCTCTCGCGCAGCGCCAGGATCTCGGCGAAGGTAGGAATCTCAAACCGCCCGTCGTACATGGTGTTCTCCTGGCGCACCGCGGGCAGCCGCTCCTTTGCCCGCAAGGTCTTCAGGTCGGCGAGCGTGAAGTCCTCGGTGAACCATCCGGTGACGGTGTTCCCGTCGATGAACTTCGTGGCCCTTCGGCTGGCGAACTCCGGGTGGCCGGCCACGTCCGTGGTCCCGCCGATCTCGTTCTCGTGGCGGCCCACCAGGACGTGATCCTTGGTCGAGACGAGGTCGGGCTCGATGAAGTCCGCGCCCATCCGCGCTGCCAGCTCGTAGGAGGCCAGGGTGTGTTCGGGGCGATAGCCGGCCGCGCCACGATGGCCGATGATCAGCGGCACGCTGGCAGCAGGCTTGCGGTCAAGAGGACTGCGCGACGCGACGTTCCCACCGGCGGCAGGGATCTGGCTGGCGGCGGGGAGGTTGACCGCTGCGATCGTGAGGGTGGCCACAGTCCCCATGAGGAGCCTTCCGAGAGATCGTTTCCTGAGCTCGATCCCATCGGGCGCACAACACCACCGGGTGCCAGCACGGCAAAGGGTTGATGACGTTCAGGCGAACGGGAGCCTTGTGTCCGGCATACAAAATAGAGTGTTCGCATGGCGGCCAAACAACCGCGCGGCAACGCGGCCACCCAGCGGAGCATGGAGCGGAGCTCCGCCGCGCTCTCAACGGCCGCCAACAGACACATGGAAACCCACTACGACTGGTATCGCGACCTCTCCGCGGAAGACCGCTCGTGGGTCGGACTCGTCGCCCAGGCAGGCATCGCAGCCTTCATCTCGTGGTACCAAGACCCCAGCGACACCCCTCAGCTCTCGGTGGACGTGTTCGGGACCGCGCCGCGCGAGCTGACCCGGTCCATCAGCCTCGTGCAGACCCTCGATCTGGTGCGTTCCGTCGTGGACGTCGTCGAGGACGACGTGGCGCAGCTCGCTGCGCCCGGCGACGAACAGAACCTGCGCGTGGCTGTGTTGCGCTACTCACGCGAGGTCGCCTTCGCTGCCGCCGAGGTGTATGCCGGTGCCGCGGAAGCACGCGGCGCATGGGACGCGCGGCTGGAGTCCCTGGTCGTCGACGCGGTCTTGCGAGGTGAGGCTGACGACTCGATGCAGTCACGAGCGGCCGCACTGGGTTGGGGATCGGTCAGCAACGTCTCCGTGATCGCCGGCATGAGCCCGGCAGGCAACGCAGCCGAGGTCGTTGACCTCATCCGTCGAGCCGCTTCCCGACTAAAGATCGAGTCTCTGGCTGCAGTCCAGGGACCACGTCTGGTTGTCATCCTCGGTGGGCTGGAAGATCCGTCCCCCAGTGTTCGGGCACTCGCCCAGTACTTCGGCGACGGCCCTATCGTCATCGGCCCCACGGTGCCGCACCTCTTCGCCGCTGGGCGCTCGGCCCGAGCCGCCCTCTCGGGCCTGGTGGCCGCCCGCGCCTGGCCCGATGCGCCACGCCCCGTTCTTGCCGACGAGCTGCTGGTCGAGCGCGTCCTGGCCGGTGACGCAATAGCGCGTCGGGCAATGATCGACCGGATCTATCGCCCGCTGACCACGGCCGGCAAAGCTCTGTTCGAGACGGCCACCACCTATCTGGACGGCGGTGGCGGGCTCGAGTCCACGGCCAGGATCCTGTTCGTCCATCCGAACACCGTGCGCTATCGGCTCGGGCGGATCTCGGTGGTCACGGGCTACGACCTGAGCCAGCCCCGTGAGGCTCATACCGTGCGCCTGGCGCTCGCCGTCGGACGCCTGGCCGTGTCCTCCCCACGAGAGTGGCGACGTTCACTCCAGCCTGGCGAACCCGCGGTACATGAGACAATCAGTGGACCGCCGTTTGTAGAAAACCTCTAAACCGGGCAGTGATTGTTGGTGCTGTTCGGTCACGACGCGATCACGGCGAAACCGGAAGGCTAGAACACGTGCTCGTCATCGTCTGCCCTGGACAGGGCTCCCAGACCCCCGGCTTTCTCGCTCCCTGGCTTGAGCTGCCGGGCTTCCACGACCGGATGCAGTGGTTGTCGACGGTTGCCGGGATCGACCTGATCAAGCATGGCACCGAGTCCGACGCCGAGACGATCAGGGACACCGCGATCGCCCAGCCGCTGATCGTCGGCGCTGGTCTCATCTCCTTGCTGGCGCTGTTCGAGCATCCTGCCGACGGCTTTCGTCTGGTTGCCGGTGGCGCCGGTCACTCGGTCGGCGAGATCACCGCAGCCTCCGCCGCCGGAGTCATCACCGCCGAACAGGCAATGGTCTTCGTCCGCGAGCGTGGACGGCTCATGGCCGAAGCCGCCAAGATCACCCCGACCGGCATGAGCGCCATCCTCGGCGGCGACCCCGACGACGTGGCACGAGTGCTGGCAAAGCACGGACTGACCGCGGCGAACAACAACGGGGGTGGCCAGGTCGTGGCAGCCGGCACCCTGGAACAGCTCGCGGCACTGAGAGCCGACCCGCCCGCCAAGACGCGGGTGATCCCGTTGTCCGTCGCCGGCGCGTTCCACACGGAACACATGGCGCCTGCCGTCACCGAGCTTGCTGCCATGGCTCGCGCAATCTCCACCCACGACAGTCGTCTGCGCCTGGTGTCCAACCGGGACGGGACCGTCGTGCACAGCGGCCGGGAGTTCCTCGAGCGCATGGTCAGCCAGGTCAGCAACCCCGTTCGCTGGGACCTGTGCATGGAGACGTTCAAGGACTTCGGAGTCACCGGCCTGATCGAGATCCCGCCGGCCGGGGCCCTCGCGAACCTAGCCAAGCGAGGGCTTCCGGGTGTTGAGGTTCTCGCCCTGAAGACTCCCGACCAGCTGTCCGAAGCCCACCGCATGATCCGCGAGCACGCCCAGCCCAGCCAGATCGCGGACACCCCGACCTGGCGGCTGATCATCGCACCGGCCAAGGGGATCGTCAGCTTCACCCACTCCGAGCCAGGGAGCACGATTCCACCTGGCTCGGTGGTTGCCGCGGTGAACACGCTGCGCGACACCTTCGAGGTCACCGCGCCCCACGGTGGGCAGGTCATCGAATGGCTGGTCGAGGACGGTGACCCCGTCTCCCCCGGTCAGCCGCTGCTGCGACTGCACCCCACCGCTGCCTGACTGCCACCGGAGACACGGCCGCCCCAACGCTGAACGACACGCCTGAAACACACGCCTGAACCACACGGAGACCAGGACATGACGACGATTCCCAAGCAGCGCCCGACACTGAGCACCACCACCGGAGCGTCCCACGCCCGGATCTGGGGGGTCGGCGGCTACCGGCCCGAGCGCGTGGTCACCAACGATGAGATCTGCGAGAACATCGACTCCTCCGACCAGTGGATCCGCGAGCGCACCGGTATCATCACACGTCGACAGGCGGCTCCCGCAGAGACCGTGGTCGACATGGCGTCCGCCGCAGCGCTCAAGGCACTGGAGGCTGCCGGACTCACGGCCTCGCAGATCGACACGGTCATCGTCGCCACGGTCACCCACCCGTACCAGACGCCGGGCGCCGCTCCCATGGTCGCAGACCGTATCGGTGCCACTCCGGCGGCAGCTTTCGACATCTCCGCGGCCTGCGCCGGCTACTGCCACGGGATCGCGCTGGCCAACGACATGGTCCGAGGTGGCAGCGCCCAGTACGTCCTGGTCATCGGGGTCGAGAAGCTGTCCGACTTCACCGACAAGACCGACCGGGGTTCGGCGTTCATCTTCGGCGACGGTGCCGGCGCCGCGATCGTCGGTCCCTCCGACTTCCCCGGGATCAGCCCCACTGTGTGGGGTTCTGACGGCGCCAAGTGGGAGACCATCTCTCAGCGCAACTCCTGGATCGAGGTGCGCGACAACAATGTCGCGTGGCCGGCGATCACGATGCAGGGCCAGTCGGTGTTCCGCTGGGCGGTCTACTCCATGGCCCCGATCGCCCAGGCTGCCCTGGACCGGGCCGGCATCAAAGCCGACGACCTCGACGTCTTCATCCCGCACCAGGCGAACATGCGCATCATCGACGCCCTGATCAAGCAGCTCAAGCTGCCTGAGCACATTGCCATCGCCCGCGACATCGCCGACACCGGCAACACCTCAGCAGCCTCGATCCCGCTGGCGACCCAGCGCATGCTCGACTCGGGCGAGGCGCCACACGGCGGCCTGGCCCTGCAGATCGCGTTCGGCGCCGGTCTCGTCTATGCCGCGCAGGTCATCGTTCTTCCCTGAAAGCTCCCGACGACCCGGCGGGTATTTCGGGTCAGACAGCACGACCGGTACGTCCCATACGCACGACAACAACAAGGAGCAACCTCATGGCGCAAAGCGAGAAAGAGATCCTCGACGGTCTCGCCGAGATCGTCAACGAGGAGACCGGTCTGGACACCGCCTCCGTCGAGCTCGACAAGTCCTTCACCGACGACCTCGACATCGACTCACTGTCGATGATGACGATCGTCGTCAACGCCGAGGAGAAGTTCGGCGTGCGCATCCCCGACGACGAGGTCAAGAACCTCAAGACGGTCCGCGACGCCGTGAGCTTCATCGCGGGCGCACAGAGCTGACCCACCATGTCCGCTGTGGTGCGTTTGCCGCTGAACGGCGACGACGCACCACGGCAGGCCCCGCGTGACTCACCGCAGACACGCGATGCCCCACTGCTGTATGCCGTACAGCCCGGGCCCCGTGTGCGTCATACGGGCCACTGAAGACCGGGCCATTCAACACCGGGCCACTGAAGACCGGGCCACTGATAACAAGGAGCGGAACCACCAATGACCTCGAACCCCGAGCAGCGCATCGTCGTGACCGGTCTGGGTGCGACCACCCCCGTCGGGGGCAACGTCACCGAGACCTGGGAAGCGGTATTGGCCGGCAAGTCAGGGGTGAGCCTGATGTCGTTCGACTGGGTCGAGACCTACCAGCTCCCGGTCAAGATCGCCGCGTGCATCAAGCAGTCCCCCCAGGAGGTCCTGGCCAGGGTCGAGGTTCGGCGTCTTGACCCCGCCGGCCAGTACAGCCTGATCGCCGCCCGGGAGGCCTGGGCCGACGCGGGCATCCCCGAAGTCGAACCGGAGCGTCTCGGGGTCGTCATCGGCACCGGCATCGGCGGTGTCAGCACGTTGCTAGACCAGTGGGACACCCTGAGGGAAAAGGGTGTTCGTCGGGTCTTCCCGCTCGCCGTACCCATGCTGATCGTCAACGGCCCTGCCGCAGCGGTGTCTATCGAGCTCGGCGCGCGCGCCGGAGCGCACGCACCGGTGAGCGCCTGCTCCTCAGGAGCTGAGGCCATTGGCTACGCAATGGAGATGATCCGCAACGGCCGCGCCGACGTCGTGGTCGCAGGTGGCACCGAGGCCGCGATGCATCCCATGCCGATCGCCGGCTTTACCGCGATGCAGGCACTGTCGACCCGCAACGATGATCCTGAGGCAGCCTCGCGCCCATATGACACCGGCCGCGACGGCTTCGTGCTGGGTGAGGGGGCCGCCGTGGTCGTGCTCGAGTCCGAAGCACACGCCAAGGCCCGCGGCGCGAGGATCTACGCCGAGCTCGCCGGGGTGGGCATCTCCTCGGACGCCTACCACATCGCAGCACCCGACCCGGAGGGCGCGGGTGCCGCCCGTGCCATGCGCGATGCCGTCAAGGGCGCCGGGCTCTCACCCAGGGACATCGTCCATATCAACGCCCACGCCACCTCGACCCCGGTGGGTGACATCGCCGAGTCCAACGCCATCCGTCTCGCCTTTGGCGACGATGTTGACCACATGCCGGTGAGCGCCACGAAGTCGATGACCGGCCACCTGCTCGGCGCCGCCGGAGCGCTCGAGACGATCTTCACCATCCTGGCGATTCACCACCGCCTGGCCCCGGCCACGATCAACCTCGACAACTTTGACGAGGCGATCAAGCTCGACGTCGTTCACGGTGAGAACCGCAAGCTTCCCGAGGGCGACATCGCGGCCCTGAACAACTCGTTCGGGTTTGGTGGTCACAACCTTGCATTGACAATCCGGAGCACCTGATGGCCGCGCGGATGCTCAGCCCCGCAGCCGAACAGGCCATTGCCGCAACCCGGCCCACGATCGACAAGAAGAACGACCCCCGGAACCCGGTCAGACGGCTCGAGACATTCTTCGACCACGGCACCCTCGAGCTCATCACCGCAGAGGACGCCAGCGGCGTGCTCTGCGGTGTGGGCAAGGTACGCGGAACCCCTGTGGTGGCATTTGCCTCGGACGCCACCATTCAGGGCGGCGCGATGGGCGCGCAGGGCTGCAAGGCAATCCTCGTGGCCTATGAGCGTGCTCTGGTCGCGAACGTGCCGATCGTGGGTATCTGGCATTCCGGTGGCGCCCGGCTGGCCGAAGGCGTCGTCTCGCTGCACGCCGTCGGTGAGGTATTCGCGATCATGACACGCGCCTCAGGCAAGATCCCGCAGATCTCCATCGTCATCGGGCCGGCGGCTGGGGGCGCGGCCTACGGTCCTGCCCTGACTGACATCGTCATCCTCGGCCCCGAGGGACGTGTCTTCGTCACCGGCCCCGACGTCGTACGCGCGGTCACCGGCGAGAACGTCGACGCGCTGCGACTCGGCGGTCCCGAGCCACACGGCCGCCGCTCCGGCGTCGTGCATGTCGTCACCGAGACGACCGAAGAGGCCTATGAACGCGGACAGCTTCTCTGCTCGTTGTTGGGCGACCAGGGCACGCTGGACGTCGCCGCGGTGCAGGACCGCGATCTCGCCGAGACGTTCCCCGAATCGGCCCGGCGTGCCTATGACGTGCACCCACTGATCTTCAACGTCCTGGACGACGCCGAGCACAATGTCGAGCTGCACCCAAGGTGGGCTCCCAACATCACCACCACCCTTGGTCGTTTCGGTGGCCGAACCGTCGGCGTCGTGGCGAACAACCCCATGCGCCTCGGCGGCTGTCTGGACTCTTCCTCGGCCGAGAAGGCGGCGCGTTTCGTGCGCATGTGCGACGCCCTGGGCGTCCCGCTCATCGTGCTAGTCGACGTGCCCGGCTACCTGCCCGGCGTGGGCCAGGAGTGGGACGGGGTGGTCAGACGTGGCGCCAAGCTGCTGCACGCATTTGCCGAGGCCACCGTCCCCCGCGTCACCCTCGTGACACGCAAGGCCTATGGCGGTGCTTACCTCGCCATGAACTCCCGGTCCCTGGGTGCCACCAAGGTGTTTGCCTGGCCTACGGCCACCGTTGCCGTCATGGGGGCGGTCGCGGCCGTGCGCATCCTGCATCGTCGCCGCCTCGCAGAGGTCGCTGAAGAGGATCACACGCTGGTCGAGAACGAGCTGGCTGCCGAGCACGAGGTGCTCTCCGGTGGCCTGCCGCGCGCGATCGAGATCGAGGTCGTGGACGAGATCATCGAGCCGAAGGGCACCCGAACGGCCCTCGCCGCCGCCATCGCCACAGCCCCTCAACGCCGCGGCAACCACGGAAACATCCCGCTCTAGACCAAGCGCGGTCCTGGACCAGCGGCGTCAGCCCACCATGTGCAGCCAGCGCTCAGTGCCTCCGGCACCCGCTTGCCGGAACGGTTCGAGCTCATCATCCCAAGCCCGACCCAATAACCGGTCGAGCTCCTGGGTCAGGGCGGTCGAGTCGCCACCACTGACCGAGATCGCTGCGCGCAGTCGGTCCTCGTTGATCACCGCATCACCGCCAGCCGAAGTCCATGCGTGGTGGATCCCCAAGCTCGGAGTGTGCGACCAGCGCGAGCCGTCATTGCCGGGGCTGGGTTCCTCCGTGACTTCATAGCGAAGGTTGTCCCAGCCGCGCAGCGCGCTGGCCATCTTGCCACCGGTGCCGGCCTCCCCTGCCCAGGAGATCTCGGTGCGCAACAACTTGGGCCCACGTGGCTGGCGGGCCCACTCCAGGGCGACTGGCTCACCGAGCACCGACTCCAGGGCCCAGGCGATGTGCGGGCACAACGCAGCAGGTGCGGAGTGAATGAACACCACGCCGCACGTCATAACACGCGGTATTGACAACAAACCGGACCTCCTGTGTCGAGGGACGTCTTCCCCAAGCGACCTCGACACGGACCGGCTTTCTGCAGTGCTGCGGCTCACGCCGTAATTCCACAATGCCACTTTCGACAATATTGTGCACCATTCGTCACACGAGCACCAGAGGTCGGATTCCCCCATCCAACAGCGAGAATCGGCCATCCGGCATCCGCGATGACAGGATCACAGGCATGCTCATACACCCTTGGGACGCCCCGAACCATGACGACGAGTGGCGGGCGGTACTGCGAGACTTCGACTTCGGACAGCTCATCGCGCCCGGCGGGCCTGACCGGGAGCTGCCGGTCGTCGTACCCACGCACTTCATCTTCGATGGTGGGTGCACCGTAGAGCTGCACCTCGCCAGGCCCAACCCGGTGTGGCGCGCGCTCGCCGAGCGTCCCCGAGCACTGCTGACGGTGGTGACCGACTACGTCTACGTGCCTTCTGCGGTCAACACCGACGCGGGCGACGATGCTGCGCTCGGCGTGCCAACCAGCTACTACGCAGCAGTTCAAGCCGAGGTTGATGTTGGGATCATCGACGATCCAGAGGCCAAGGCGGCGATCCTGGCCAGAGCGCTGAAACACTTCGAACCAGCGGACTCGCAAAGAGTCACACCGGGCGTCGATGTGGAGAGCGACCGGCGGCTGATGGAGGGCATCCGTGGGCTGCGACTGACCATCACCGGGGTCAATGCCAAGTTCAAGTACGGCGGCAACAAGCGTGTGGAGCACCGCGCCGAGATCGCCGCAACGCTTCACACCCGCAACGGCCCGATGGATGCAGGCGCCAGGCGACGCCTTCTGAGCAGGATCCCGCGAACCAGCTGAGTGCGGCCGACATCCCCGTGCGAAACGGTACGGCCCAACTCACCTCCCGGGCACCAATCAGCCGGCCACACCGCGATAGGCTCACCAGTCGCATGCGCTTTGGCGTGGGCGCGAGGGGCAGTAGCTCAGCTGGTTAGAGCAGCGGACTCATAATCCGTCGGCCGTCGGTTCAAGTCCGACCTGCCCCACTGGTGTTTCCGCAGGTCACAGGCCTGCGATCCGACACACGCCTCTGGAAATCATCCCTGGGCAGTCGCTTGTGGCACATTTGTGGCACATCAGGAACTTGAATCCGCCGGTCGTGGTTCGAGCGGGACCTGCCCCACTCACGTCTGCGCAGGTCAAGCGCCCAGGCTCCCGCCCGGGACCCTTCGGGGCGAGGGCCTGTGGCACATCTGT
>DASRUA010000180.1:0-7568 GCA_035655615.1 Dermatophilaceae bacterium | reverse complement strand
GGAAGCTCAGCAGCGACGCGAGGTTGACGATCTTGCCCTCGCCGCGCTCGAGCATCGGGCTGCCGAAGAGCTGGCAGAGCTGAAACACCGCGCGCAGGTTGATGTCCAGGACCGCATCCCAGGCCGCGAGGGGGAAGTCGACCGCCGGGTAGCGGTCCTGCGTGCCGGCATTGTTCACCAGGATGTCCACACTGTGAGTGGCCAGCACCTGCTGGACCGCGGCGGTGATCGCGTCGGAGTCGGCAAGGTCGAGGGCGACGAAGCGCACCTCGCGCCCCAACACCGCTGCGCGCTCGGTCAGCTCTGCCGGGATCGGGTTGCGGCCGAAGACGATGACGTCCGCGCCGGCCTCCAGCAGGGCGTCCGAGATGCCGAGCCCGAGTCCGCGGCCGCCGCCGGTGACCACAGCGGTCTTGCCAGTGAGGTCGAAGGGGGTGCTCATCGGTCTGCCTTCCCGCTCAGTGGGGTCAGCAGCACCTTGAGGCAGTCCTGACCGGAGGCCGCGGCATCGAAGGCGGCCACGACGTCGCTCAGGTCGAAGGACCTGGTCGGGAAGCGGTCGAGGCCGAGCGCACCGGAGGCGATGAGCTCGATGGCCCTGGTGACGTCCCGGGACGTGTAGACGCGGATGCCGACAATCGTCTGCTCCTTGAAACAGACTGCCTGCAGGTCCAGGGCGGCCGGCTGTTTGTAGACGCCGACGACCACGATGCGCCCCCGCACCCGGGTCACCGTGGTGAGCTCGGCCGCGACGCTCGGATGGGCGGCCGAGTCGAACGTGAGGTCCGCACCCTCGCCGTCGGTCAGCGGGCCGATGGTGGCGGCCATGGTGGAGTCGGCCGGCACCACGGTGAAGCCGAGGCGGGCGGCGACCTCGCGGCGCCAGGGACTGGGCTCGGTGATGACGACGGCGGCCGCACCTGCGTGCCGGGCCACCAGGGCGGTGAGGATCCCGATCGGGCCCGCGCCGTAGACGGCGACGGTGCAACCAGGCTCCAGACCGGACAGCTCGACCGCGTGCACGGCGACGGCCAGCGGCTCGGCCAGGGTGGCCGTGCGCGGGTCCACCCCGTCGGGCACCGCGTGCAGCACGTCGGGCGGCAGGGCGACATACTGCGCCATCCCGCCGGGGGAGTCGATGCCGTAGAGGCCCAGGGTCCGGCAGACGTGGGTGAGTCCGTTCTTGCAGGAACGGCAGTGCCCGCAGCTGATCAGGGGTTCGATGACGACCAGGGTGCCGGCGGCGGGCCCGGTGGCACCTGCCCGCTCGACCCAGCCGGAGATCTCGTGACCCATGACCAGCGGCGCCGTCGCCCGCGGGTGCTTGCCGTGCAGGATGGCCAGGTCGGTGCCGCAGATCCCGTTGTAGGCGACCTTGACCAGAGCCCAGCCCTCGGGGATCTCGGGCATCGGAAGGTCGGTGACCTCTACCTGGTCGGTGGCCGTCCAGACGGCGGCCTTCATGCTGGTCATCTCGGTACTCCTGTTCACGCCGGCTGCAGTGAGGCAGCGGCTGTTGCGGCCCAGCGACTGTTGCGCCCGGGCGCCCCGAGGACCTCGGGGTTGACGATGTTGCGCGGGGTGCGACCGGCGCAGACCTCCAGGACGTTGGCGACCGTACGGCGTTTGAGCTCGTCGTAGGACTCCTCGGTGTACCAGGCCAGATGCGGGGTCAGCACGACCGAGTCGAAGGTGGTCAGCGGGTGCCCGGCAGGCAGTGGCTCTGACTCGTGCACGTCGATAGCGGCCCCGCGGATGCTGCCGGCGGCCAGCGCGTCGACCAGCGCGACGCCGTCGATGATCCCGCCCCTGCTGGTATTGACCAGGATCGCGTCCGGGCGCATGAGGGCCAGCTGGTCGGCGCCGATCATCCCGCGGGTGACGTCGGTCAGCGGCGTATGCAGCGAGACCACCTGCGATCGCTCGAGCAGCTCGCGCAAGCTCACCGAAGGGAATCCGTGGAAGGTGTGCGCCCCCGGTTCCGCGGCGATGTCGTAGCCGATCACCTGGTATCCCAGGCCCGCGGCTTTGCGTGCCGTTGCCGTACCGATCAGCCCCAGGCCGATCACGCCGAAGACGCGTCCCCGGGTCTTGAAGAGGGGGCGCACCGCCGCGAGGTCGAACGAGCCCGCCCGGATCCCGCGGTCCAGGCGCGGGATGCCCCGCGCGCAGGCCAGCGTCAGGCCGATGGCGTGGTCGGAGACGGACTCGGTGCCGTAGTCCGGCACGTTGCACACCGCGATCCCGCGCGCCGTGGCCGCTGTGACGTCAACGGAGTCCACGCCCACGCCATACCGCCCGATCACCCGCAGGCTCGGCAGGGCATCCATCACCTCGGCGGTGATCTGCGCGTACTGGACGAGGATGGCCTCGGCGCCCAGGGCGTTGGCGACCAGCTCGACAGCCGTGCGGGACTGGGTCAGCACCAGCTCGGCACCGGCCGGGTCGGTGAGGTCGTGCTCAGGCACGAAGGAGTCGTGGTCACACTCGGTGATCACGATCCGCACGGCTGTTGTCGTCATCGAGCCAGCCATCCACCGTCAACGGGAAGCACGACGCCGTGGATGTAGTCCGCGGCGTGCGAGCACAGGAACAGGACCGCTCCGGCGATGTCCGAAGCCTCGGCCCAGCGGCCGGCCGGGATCCGTTCGAGGATCGCCTGGCTGCGCGCTGGGTCTTGGCGCAGGTCGAAGGTGTTGGCCGTGGCCACGTACCCCGGGGCGACCGCGTTGACGTTGACCCCCCTGGCAGCCCACTCGTTGGCGAAGGCCCTGGTCAGTCCGGCGACCGCCGACTTGGAGGCCGTGTAGCCGGGAACGTTGACCCCGCCCTGGAAGCTGAGCAGGGAGGCGGTGTTGACGATCTTGCCGCTGCCGCGCTGCAGCATTGAGCGACCGACCTCGCGGGACAGGATGAAGGCCGAACGCATGTTGACGTCGATGACGTGGTCGAAGTCCTCGTCGCTGTGATCCGCCACCGGCGCGCGACGGATCGTGCCCCCATTGTTGATCAGGATTTCGACCCCACGGCCGGCGAGGTCCTCGGCCAGCTCGGTGACCTGCTCGCGGACCGAGAAGTCGGCGCGCAGGGGAGTGAACTTACGGCCCAGGCGCCCGACCGCCGCGCGGACGTCGCTCTCGCCATCCGGCATGTCGTAGCTCACGCCGATGATGTCCGCGCCTGCCGAGGCGAGGGACTCCGCGATCGCGAGGCCGATGCCCTGGCTGGCGCCGGTGACCACGGCCAGCTTTCCCTCGAGGCTGAACAGCTCCTCCGCGTAGGCGGCCGGGGTGGTGGCGTTCGTCATATCTGCAGTGCTCCTTCTTGGTGGTGCTCGTGCGGCCGGCCGTGTCGTGAGTCGGGCCGAGGTCAGTTCTGGTGGACGGGGTCAGCCTTGGTGGCCGAGGGCGGCGGAGATCTCGTCCGCGGTCTCTATGGCCATGGACGACATCGCCTCGATCTCTTCGATGCTGTGTTCCAGGAGGAGCGTGGAGATGCTGATCCCGTATTTGACGGTGCCCGTGAGGTCCCGAATGGGGGCTGCGACACAGCCCAGGCCGGGGACGTTCTCCTCACGGTCCACGGCATAGCCGAGTCTGCGTACGTCCGAGATCTCGGAGCGCAGTCCCTCCAGCGTGGTGATGGTGTGCTTGGTGCGAGGCCGCAGTCCGGCGCGGGCCGCGAATCGCTCCAGCTGATCGTCGGTGTATCCGCTCAGCACGACCTTGCCGATGCCCGTTGAGTGCATCGGGATCGCGAGCCCGACCCGCGAGGGCATCACGTAGGGCTTGTCGGAATCTGCCCGGACCAGGTAGATGATCTCGTCACCGTTCACGACGCCGAGATGGATCGTGCAATGTGATCGTGCGACGAGGGCGTCGATGAACGGCTTCGCGATCGCCGAGATGTCGATGTGCTGCAGTGCGCGTCCCGCGAGGGCCAGGATCTTCGGACCGGGCAGGTAGTTGCCGTCGGCGTCCACCGTGACGAACTGGCGGTGGACCAACGTGCTCAGGATCCGGTGCGTCGTCGCCTTGGCCAGTCCCGTGGCCTCCACCACCGCTGTGAAGCGAGAGTGAGTCAGCGCAGCCTCAAGCACGAGCAGGGTCTTCTCACTAGCGCTGGCGCTGGACGCCGTGTCCGTTGCGCTGTTCGTCTTGACTGCTGCCGGGCTCATGGTGCTCTCCCTTGTTCGTAGTGAACCGACTGTCAGCGCATGTCCGCGATGGCAAAGCCATCCATGTCATCAAACGACTGGTTCTCTCCTGCCATCGCCCAGACGAACGAGTAGCTGGCGGATCCCACTCCGGAGTGCACCGACCAGCTCGGCGAGATGACCGCCTCGCGGTTGCCGACCACGAGGTGCCGGCTCTCGGCCGGCTCGCCCATGAGGTGGATCACGCGGGCGTCGTCAGGCAGGTCGAAGTACAGGTAGCACTCCGTGCGGCGGTCGTGCGTATGGGCGGGCATGGTGTTCCACATGCTTCCCGGGTGTAACTGGGTGACGCCCATGACGACCTGGCAGCTCTTGATGCCCTTCTCGTGGATGTACTGGTTCAGGGTTCGGCGGTTCGAGGTGAGTGGATCGCCCAGTTCTCTCACATTGCCCTGACCCGCCTCGACGAGCGTCGTCGGGTACGCCGTGTGGGCAGGAGCGGAGATCATGTAGAAGCGGGCTGCGTCCTGCGCGCCCGTTGCCTTCAGGGACGCCATGACGACGGCGCGCGCGCCGCGGCCGATGTACAGGCACGAGCCCTTCGCCAGGAGGTGCTCCGTCCCGTCGACCGTCACGGTTCCGGTGCCGCCGACGTTGACGATCCCGGCCTCGCGGCGCTCGAAGAAGTAGTCGCTGCGGATCTCCGGGAAGCTCGGCAGGTCAAGGGCCTTGGTGACCGGACTGACGCCCACAAGAACGATCCGGTCGTGGTGGGTGTAGACCGCCCTGACTTCGTCGTCGACGAACAGGTCCTGGATCAGGTAGCGCTTGCGGAGCTCGGCCGTGTCCATTGTGGGTATCTGATCCGGGCTTGTGGCGTAACGCTGTTTCATGAAGATCCTCTTTACCTAGCGGTCGGGACGGGTCGTGCGACGCAGTTCGGGCGATCAGACTCACTCAGTCTGAGGTGAGTGCGGGACGAGCACCGTGCCGGGTCGAAGCGGGCCTTCCACCCGGCACGGGAGTATCCGGGTGTTAACTCGCGTCTTCTTCCAGCAGCAGGTCGCGGTCGACCGTCTCGGGGGCGAAAAGGGTCACGCAGAAGGTGATGCCCATGATCACCACCATGTAGATGGCGACCGGCCACCATGAACCGGCGGCCCAGGTGATCAGCGCTGCGCAGATGAAGGGTGCAAGACCGCCGCCGAACACCGAGGAGAACTCACGCCCGAGGGCCACGCCGGCGTACCGGTAGCGGGAGCCGAAGAGTTCGGGGAAGTACGCGGCTTGGACGCCGACGGTGCCCTGCGAGGCGATCATGAAGCCGACGACAATGACCAGGCAGATCAGGACGAGGTTGCCGGTGTTCAGCAGCATGAAGGCGGGGAAGGCGAACAACGCCAGGAATCCGGTGACGATCAGATACATACGCTTGCGTCCGTACTTGTCCGACAGGATGCCGAACACGACCGCGGAGATGCAGGCACACAGTGCGCCGATCAGCAGGAACTTGGGAATCAGCTTGGAGTCGACATGCAGCCAGGTGATCAGGTAGCCACCGATGAAGACCTGGAAGATGTAGGAGTGAGCGTTGGCGCCGATGTTCATGAAGAAGATTCGGGCCAAGTGCTTCTTGCCGTGCTTCCAGACGTCTCCGACGGGGGAGACCTCGCTCTTGACGACTCCCTCGACCTTGAGTTCTTGGAAGACCGGCGACTCGCTGACCCTGCGGCGGATGACCCAGGCGGCGAACGTGACGAAGATCGAGCTGAAGAACACGAGCCGCCAGCCGTAGGACATGAGCGCCTCCTTCGGCATCATCTGGACCAGGATCCAGACGATGGCGCCCATCGCCGCACCGGCCGCGGCACCGACGAAGACGAGCGAGGAGTAGCGGCCTCGCTTGCCCTTGGGGGCTGTCTCGGTCAGCAGCACGATGCCACTGGCCTGCTCGGCTCCCGCTCCGAAGCCCTGCAGGAATCGGACCATCAGCAGCAGGATCGGCGACCAGATGCCCGCGACGGCGTACGTCGGCAACAGGCCGATCGCGAACGTCGCCGTACCCATCAGGAAGAGGGTGGCGACCATGACGAACTTCCGACCCAGCCGGTCGCCGTACTTGGAGAAGAACAGGCCTCCGACCGGGCGGGCAAAGAAACCGATGAAGAGCACGCCGAACGACGCGAGCATGCCGGAAGCGGGGCTCAGGCTCGAGAAGAAGATCTTGCTGAAGATGATCGCCGAGGCCGTGCCGAAGATCGTGAAGTCGAAGTTCTCAAGCGCAGTGCCGATCCCACCCGCCCAGGCGGCGCGGCGAAGGTTCTTCTGGTCCACCGGGGGGAGGACGGAATCCGCTCTTACGGGAGGCGGGGCAACAGAAATCGAAGTCACAGTTCACCATTCTCGTGGGCACTCACGTTGCCCGTGCCACCGTCGGCCAGAGCAGCAATATGGAGGTGTAGATCTGCGTCTCGGCCAGGCTGACCTAGACGTGACTTTGATGTCGGATGGAACTAGGTTCCGGCACACGGAACAAGATAACACGCTTTCTGTCCAGTGATTCACAGAGGTGGAACATAGTTCCGCTGGAAGGAACAGAACGTAGGAAGGGCCATCGCAACAGGAGACGGGAACAACCGTGACCACGTTGCACGGTCCTGGAGCTCAAGGGAATTCCCTTGAGCTGATCCAAGAAGTTCTCTCGGTCGGTGCCGATGGCGCTGGGTCGTTCAAGAGCCACGCCAGATCGCCGACAGCAACTGAAACCACGCTGCAGCCGCCACGGTCCTGCGGCACCGAGGACGGACAGGTCCCGGGACAGTATGAGTACAAGACGGTTTACCAGGCGGTCTTCAGATCATTCGTGGGTCCTGCAATCACCATCGCAGGCCTGCGGCTGTGGGAACCCGATGGGGCAGGTGGCTACCGCAGCCTCTGGAGCGCCGAAGCAACGGCAAAGGGGGTTTGCGCTGCTCAGGGAGGTATCTTGATGTCAAGAGAAGTGTCCGGAGGGGGACTTGCCCACCAGGGACACACACCTTCGACATCTGGCTCCGTTCTGTGGCCAATTCCATCGAATGCGATCTGGCAACAGTTGAAGACTGAGGGTTGTTGGCGGTTCCGTTGCAGGTCAACGGACATGCCCTTTGGTAGTCGTGGAGGGGGGATGTTACCGGGGTTGGGGGATGAGCAGATCCGCTGGGCTGCTGACCTGCGGGCACTGGATCGTTCTCGCATTGGATGCGATACTCTCGCATCTAATGCGAGTACCTGAGCGGTCTTCATCATGAGTCGGAACGGGGCATGTGGCGGGCTCTGCTGCCCTGTCTCTGGTCGACGGAGTGTCGTTGTTGCACCCGGAGGATCAGGTCTTTGAGGCGATGCTGACGGGGTGTTGAGCGACGCCGTGGCT
>DASRUA010000179.1:0-8629 GCA_035655615.1 Dermatophilaceae bacterium | reverse complement strand
AGAAGACCCCCGAATGGAAGAGCACCGCAGTGGTGATCTCCTATGACGACAGCGATGGCTGGTACGACCACCAGATGAGCCCGATCGTCAACCAGTCCAACGATCCCGCGCACGATGCGCCGACTGACACCAGCACTTGCGGTACCAACACCAGCCGCATCGCCGGCGGTTACCAGGACCGGTGCGGCTTTGGTCCGCGGCTGCCCCTAATCGTGGTCTCCCCCTTCGCGAAGGCCAACTTTGTCGACCACACCATGACCGACCAGTCCTCGATCCTGCGCTTCATCGAGGACAACTGGCAGACCGGCCGTGTTGGCAACTCCTCCTTCGACGAGCAAGCGGGCAGCCTCAACAACCTCTTCGCGTTTTCCGACCAGTCGAAGGCCGGCTACAAGGGGCAGCAGAACCTCTTTCTCGATCCCGCGACGGGCCAACCGGCCAAGGGCTGACCGGTCCCACCGTCGCCGCACCGAACCAGGGCCCCGTTCTTCCCGGAAGAGCGGGGCCCTCGGTGCGTTCGTGGGATCCGAACCTCCCGCCCTCCTCAGCTCGATCGGCACCGAAGATGACGCCGTGAGCTGTCGTCAGCCGATCACGAAGTTGAGTCCCACGACGGACTCCAGCGTGGCGCCCGCCGCATGCAGAGACACCTCCCAGGTCTGGTCGCCGACAACTCCGTCCACGCTGACCCCGCCCCACGCCTGGAAGGCTGCCACGGAGGCGCGGGTGTGTGGACCGAACTGGCCGTCGATGCCTTGCGGGGTGGTGACCCACCCGCCAGGCGCACCTTCGGTAAGCACTGTCTGCAGGTGACGGACGACATCGCCGGTCGAGCCCTCTGCCAGGAGAGGCATCGGGCCACCATCGGGCAGTGCATTCCAGGTGATGGGCCCGACGATCCCATCGGGCGTGAGCGAGTCAGCATTCTGGAAGCCCACCACTGCATCTTCGGTCTGCCATCCGAATATTCCGTCGACGATAATTTCGTGGTCTGCTGTCCGGAACAGTGCTCGTTGCAGACGCCGCACCACATCGCCGGTAGCGCCCTGGCGGATGGTGGGTTGTCCTGGGTTCGACATAACAACACTCCCTTCTGCTCGGTCGGTAAGTCCCCTCACGGCACCAAGCCCGGGCAGCATCTAGGCCACCCCTGGTTGCCTCTTTCAACGCTAGGAAGGGGACCCTAACCTGTCAACCGTTTGTCACAGGACGGCTGGGAGGTCGCGTGGGCGCACGACCGCGGCGAGTATGGCCTCGATCGCGAAGGCCGTGGACCCGGCAAGGTCGACCGCTTCCGGGTCGAGCAGCCACTGGATCTGAAGTGCGTCCATCACCGCCACGATCGCTTCCGCTGCAGCTTCGATCTCGGCTTCCGGTCGCAGGTTCTCGGGGCCGCACACCTGTCTGAGGGACCGCAACGCCTTCAACGCCCCCTGAGCGGCAAGGTCGGCCCGGTCGAAGCCGCGTCGGTGCGCGGCTATTTCAGATCGTCATGATCTCGGCCATGGGGAGCAGGTTCATCCAGCGTTGTTCTCGCGGGCGCTGAGCCTTCTCCTCGATGAGCTTGGGGTAGGAGGTCAGATCGGTGAACTGGAGACGCCCTGACTGGAACCCGATCATGGCGCTGGCCCGGCCGCCGGACTCCAACTGTTCGGCGAGGTACTCGATACAGTGCGCGGTCAGCCCGTTGGCCTGAACACGGTCGAACGGCGAGGGGTCCCCGCCCTCCTGGATGTGTCCGAGAATGGCCGGCCGGGCATCGAACAGGTCGCCGCCCTCCTTCTCGAACACGGAGGTGATGAAGTCGGTGGTGTAGACCGGGTCGGCGTTCTCGCTGCGGATCACCAGACCCAGGCGCTTGCCTGAGCGGAAGCCCTCGGCCAGATTGCGGACGTCGACGGCGAGATCGTTGAGCGTGATGTCCTGCTCGGGAAGGTAGATCCGCTCCGCGCCGGTCGCCAATCCGCTCATCAGGGCCAGGTAACCGCAGTCGTGGCCCATCACCTCGACCACGAAGACCCGCCGTGAGGCCACGGCTGACTGCCGGATCTTGTCGACATCGGCGACGATGCTGTTCAGGGCGGTGTCGCTGCCGATCGTCAGCTCGGTGCCCGGCAGGTCGTTGTTGATGGTCATGGGCATGCACACGATCGGGATGTCCAGAGACGCATACTCCCGGCGATGCGTATGGAGCAGATGCGCGGCCTGGTACCCGCACCACCCGCCGGCCATCAGCAGGCCGTCGATGCGATGCGCGGCGACCTGCTTGGCGATCTGCGCTATGGCGGGTTCGTCCGGTATGTACCTGTTGGTGCCGATGTCCGCGCCTCCCTCCGAGACCCAGCCGCTGACGCTCATCCAGTCCATCTCCTGGATGTCGCCGTTGCGCAGGCCGAGGAAGCCGTTCTTGACGGCCAGGACGCTGTATCCCCGGTCGAGGCCCAACCGGACCGCGGCCCGGACCGCGGTGTTCATGCCCGGGGCCGGCCCGCCGCCGTGCAGCACGGCAATCCTGAACCGTCGACGCCCGGGCGCGGTTGGTCGCGGCGCGGCTTGCTGCAGGGTGCTCAGAATGGCCTGGGACTCATGGAAGCTGCCGCCCCGCAACAGCGTCGCGCCCTCATAGTCCTGCTGCGCGATGCGCTCGGCGACCTCCTGGGTGCGTGCAAGACACTCCACCAGTGGCGAGCTGGCAACCTGGTTGCCCCGGATTCCGATCAGCTGCGGCTCGGCGTCGGGAGGGTCGGCGAGCAGTCGTTCGACCGCCGTGTGTCCGAGCAGGGTGGCCAGGCAACGGTCGAAGGCGCTTGGCGCACCTCCGCGCTGGACGTGGCCCAAGATGGTGACGCGGGTGTCCTCGTCGAGCTGCTCCTCCAGCACCTCCTTGACGCGTTCCGCAGTGATCGGCTCGCCACCACGGCTCTGCGCGCCCTCGGTGACCAGGACCAGGCTCTGCCGGCGGCCGATCTCGTGTCCTGCCCGCATTGACGCGCACATCTTCTGCGCCCAGTCCTCGCCCTCTGGTGGGCGCTCGGGGATAAGAAGCCAGTTCGCTGCCGTGGCAAGCCCGGCCGTCAACGCCAGGTAGCCGCAGTGTCGGCCCATCACCTCGACGACGAACGTGCGCTGATGGCTTGACGCCGTGCTCCGGATCGAGTCCAGTGCCTCGGTGATCCGGTGAAGGGCGGTGTCCGCGCCGATCGTCATGTCGGTCCCCGACATGTCGTTGTCGATCGATCCCACCAGACCCACCAACCGCAGGAACGGATGCGCGGCCGCGATCTCCGCGGTCACCTCACCGGCCTCGACAAGCTCCGCAACCACACCTGCCCACTCCTGGCGGAACAGGTTCGCTCCTGTCAGGCTGCCGTCACCGCCGATTACCACCAGCGCATCGATCCTGCGTTCCAACAGGTTGCGGACAGCCTTGCGCCGGCCTTGTATTGTGCGGAAGTCGTTGCATCGCGCGGTGCCGAACACCGTGCCACCGCGGTGCAGGATCCGCCCGACGTCAGCGGACTCCACGCGCCGGATGGCCTCGCCTCCGTCGACCAGACCCTGAAACCCGTCATGGATCACATAGGCGTCGATGCCGTGGAACAACGCCGTCCGAACCACTGCCCTGACCGCGGCATTCATCCCACCGGCGTCCCCGCCGCTGGTGAGTACCGCGATGCTGGAGGGCGCGCTCACCATGTCGGTCATGGAAGTAGTAAAGCCTCCCGGAGTATCGGGGGTTGGTCAGACCCGACTGTACGTCGCGCCGCCGTTGCGCTCGGAGCGGTCGGTGCGGAGGGCGACTGCGGTACCGGTTTGCTCGGAGTCCCACATCGTGCCGTTACCGGCGTAGATGCCCACGTGGTGTGCCGGGATGCCGAAGAACACGAGATCACCAGGTTGCGGGTTGGTCACGGGCGTCGTGGCCTGGCGCTGTTCCTCTGCCGTTCGGGGAATGCTGATGCCCATCTTCCCGAACACATACTGCGTGTAGCCGGAGCAGTCGAACCCGGCAGGCGTGGTGCCGCCGTAGACGTAGTAGATCCCGGCCAGGCTGGCGGCGATGCCGAGAAGGCCGCTCGAGCTGGGAGCTGGCGTCAGCAGTGGCAGTGAGACGCGGGTTGCCGAGCGGCTGGCGCGGTCTGCCGTGATCCGGGCCGGAAGGGACTCCGGCTTGTCGACACCCGCGAATCCGATCTCACCGAACGTCCGGGGAACCAGCGGTGCCTGGGCTGCGGACGGAGCCGCGACCGCGACCGCGAGGGCTGCGGGTGCGGTGGTCCTGACCTTGATGCGCGGTGTGGCCGCGGAGGCTGGGAGGGCAAGAGAGGCCACCATGGCACCGGACATCACGATGACGGCGGAGGTCTTGCTCGCGGGCATGGCCGTATGCGAGATCGCCGACGAGAAGGATGAGGCAGGACTCAAAGCGTTCGGTGCGCGATGGCGACCAGTGTTTCGGCTCGACACAGTGAGAGGACCTCTCCATACGCCTACGAGGTCAGCTGTCGGGTTCGGATGGGAGACTGCATCCGGCCTTCACGCCGGCAGATCGACCGAAGTCGTCCACCACCAATGAGGGCTTCACCCCAAGGACCGTCTCACGACGCTCCAGATGTGGGTCCCCCGCCCCTGCCAAGCGGATGTTGAGAATCCCAATGCGGTGACAGGACTAGGCGAACCGCGTCGAGAACCCCATCCGGAGGGAGGGAGTCCATCGACCGTACACACGCAGTCCTGCAATGTCACATTCCGCCCTCAGGTTGGATCCAGGTCCGGGGTCCGACTCACTAGGCTGCGCCGGTGACCTTCTTCCGGGACCTCGCCGCGCTGTTGCGGTTCTCCGGATTCCGGCGGCTCTTCGCGGTGAGACTGCTGTCTCAGGGTTCGGATGGCATCTTTCAGGTCGCCCTCGCATCCGCCGTCCTGTTCTCACCCGAGCGAGCCCCCACTGCGGGCGCCATTGCCGTGGCCTTCGCGACGATCCTGCTGCCCTTCACCCTGCTCGGGCCGTTCGTCGGGGTCTTTCTCGACAGGTGGCCTCGACGTCGGATCCTCATGGCCAGCAACGCTATTCGTGCGGTTCTGCTTCTCGTCATCGCCCTGCTCGTTGTCCGCGACGACGTCGGCTGGCTCTTCTACCTACTCGTACTCGCCGCTTTCTCGGTGAACCGGTTCCTTCTCGCCGGGCTCTCCGCGAGCTTGCCCCACGTCGTCAGCCGCGAGCTCCTGGTCACGGGGAACGGGGTCTCGCCGACCTGCGGCACGCTCGCCTACCTGGCCGGCCTTGCGTTCGGAGGTGCGGTCCACGCGGTTTCGCACAGCGACGGCGTCGTCCTCGTGGTCGGTGCAGTGTCCTACTTCCTGTCCGCGTTCCTCGCCCGGCGGCTTCCGAACCTCGGGCCCGACCTGGAGGGCATCGACGGCGCAGTCCGCGAGGCCCTGGGCAACGTGGTCCGGGGTCTGCAGGACGCAGTCCGGCACCTGCCTCCGCTTGGCCGGCTGGCTCTCGGCGTGGTCGGCGCCGGCCAGCTTCCCTACGGCGTGATGATCGTCGGGACGATCTTGCTGTTCCGCAACCACTTCGAGCCCTCCGACGTCGGCGCCGGATTCGCCGGTTTCGGAATCGTGGTCGGCGCCTCGGGTGCGGGATATGCCGTCGCCGCCCTCGTCACACCGTCGATGACGAAGCGCTTCGGCATGCGCGCCTATGTCACCGCGCTGAGCGTCCTCGCCTCGCTGATGATGGTCTTTCCGGCAGCGCTATTGACTCCCCGGGCCATCGCCGTCTCTGCTTTCGGGCTCGGCGTCACTACCCAGGGCGTGAAGATCTGCGTCGACACCACCCTCCAGCGGGTTGTCCGTGACGTCTACCGGGGCCGCGTCTTCGTTCTCTACGACGTCCTCTTCAACACCGTCTTCGTCGCGGCGACGGCACTCGCCGCGATCGTCATCCCCACGGACGGCCCGTCGTATGTCGTGCTCGCGACGGCCTCGCTGTGGTACCTGCTCATCGCCTACACCGTGTCCCGGCGCTGGCCGCCGGACCTGCCTCGATTGGATCCGGTTGACCACTGAGCCGAACATCAGTCAGGGCGGTCGAGCCCGGGCGCAGGAGGCGGCATCTTGAGGAGACAACAAGCAAATGTTCATCGCCTCGACGGCACGCGTATGGGTCGGACCGCCGCGGACGCACGTTACGGTGAAGCAACGTCTCCCGGCGTGTCGATCGGGTGTCTGACGAAGCGGGGAGACTCTGTATGTCATTGCCGGGCCGGCGACGTTGGACAGGGCTCAGGCCGGTAACCGCGCTCAGGCCGACCGTCCGGCGGCGGCTTCGGCCTACGCCAACGGGCGCGGAGGTGGGCAGGTGGGAGGAGCTTGTCGACAGCGGGCCCACCGGGAGTCGTTCGTACTCTCTGTACACGCCACCGGGCCTGCGCCCCGGCGTGGCCGTCCCGCTCGTCGTGGTCCTGCACGGCTGCATGCAGTCGGCGAAGGACGCGGCGCTCGGCACCGAGGTCAATGCGTATGCCGACCGGGAGGGTTTCGTCGCCGTCTACCCCGAGCAGAGCGCCGCGGACAACCTGCAACTCTGCTGGAACTGGTTCCAGCCGCGTCACCAGGCCCGCGGGTTTGGAGAGCCCGCGGCGATCGCGCGGATAACGGAGCGCGTCCTTGGCGCCCGAGGCGGGCGCGGCAGGGCGAAATTGGACCACAACCGGGTCCATGTGATGGGCCTGTCGGCCGGCGGTGCGATGGCCGGGATCCTCGCCGCCACCTACCCGGACCTCTACGCCTCCGTCGGGATCCATTCAGCCCCGCAGTTCGGCGCCGCGCGCAGCCCCATGACGGCGCTCCTGGCGATGAAGAGCGGTGGACCGGATCCGGAGCGACAGGGTCGGCTCGCCCATGCCGCGATGGGACCGCGGGCGCGGGTCGTGCCTGTCATCGTGATCCAGGGCGACGCGGACCGGACCGTCTGGGCGGGCAACGGTGACAGCGTGGTGCGCCAGTGGCTGACCACGTCGCGGCTTGCCAACGGTGAGGGGCTAGAGCTTGACTTCGCCCGGCCGCACGCCAGCGACGCCCGCCGCGCGCCAGGCGGGCTGTCCTACGACGTGCGCTGCTGGAATGACAGCGTCGGTCGCCCGGTGGTTCAGTACTGGGTCGTCGCAGATCTTGGACACGCCTGGTCGGGGGGTTCGAGCGCAGGCTCCTACACGGACCCCCGCGGCCCCAGTGCGACCGAGGCGATGTGCGATTTCTTCGGCCAGACCGGCCTGGACGGTGACCTTGGCGTGGCTGACCCGTTCGGTCGCCATACAGTCCTGAGGGCTCGTGCCTGGATGACCAGGGTTCGGGACATTGGACGATCAGGGCTCGGAACCCTCCACGAACCCTGATCGCACGTTTGGCTAGCCCTTCCGTGTCTGGCTGAACTGCTCCGGGTGCCTTCGGCGGTATCGTTCGCACGCTCGACAGGCCCTGCAGTCTCTGGGACATCCCTTTGTTGCCATGATCACACCTGCTCACACACCTTTTCCTTCAACTCCATGATCCCACCTGCATATGGCCAAGCTGGTGCAAATAGGTGGATTTGGACCTTCGGCCAAATGGGTATCTTTCGGCACCCATTCGTATGACGTCATCTTGCGGAACGCCGGCGCCCCAGACCTTCAGACCGTGCCTGCCCCGATGATGCAGGCCGACCGAGCCGGCAGCGTGATCTGGCGGCCATCGGCATACAGGCCAGGCTCGGTGCTGAAGAGCACGTCTCCTGAGGCGCACGGCAGCAGCTGAGCCTGGTCGGCCAGGTTGGCCAGAACGCGGAACGCGCCACGGTGCACGATGACCCACTGCGCGTCCTCGTCGAAGTCGACTGTGACCAGGGAGAGGCGGGGATCGGCCAGATCCGGGTGCTCACGACGCAACCGCAGCAGCCGGCGGTAGAGCGCCAGCATGTCCGCGTGCTCAGGCTCGTCGCGTTCGGACCAGCGCAGCTTGGCCCCCATGAAGGCGGCTGGATCCTGTGGGTTGACGACCTCGCCGATATCCCAGCCGTGGTCGGCGAACTCCTTGATCCGCCCGGTTGCGGTGACCTCGGCCAGCTCCGGCTCGGGGTGCGAGGTGAAGAAGGGCCACGGCGTGCTGGCAGCCCACTCCTCACCCATGAAGAGCATCGGGGTGAACGGTGAGGTCAGCAGCAGCGTGGCTCCGACTCTCAGCATGCCGGGTGGGGCGATCTGGGGGAGCCGGTCGCCAGCGGCCCGGTTGCCGACCTGGTCGTGGTTCTGAAGGCACGCGACGAACCGGTATCCCGGGGTGTGCTCGCCGTCCACCGGCTTGCCGTGGTCTCGGCCCCGGAAGCTGGAGTATGTCCCATCGTGGAAGAACGCCCGGGTCAGCACCTTGGCCAGCGCCGACAGTGACCCGAAGTCGCCGTAGTAGCCCTGCCTCTCCCCGGTCAGGAGCGCGTGCAAAGCGTGGTGCACGTCGTCGTCCCACTGACCGTCCAGCCCGTACCCACCCTCGCTGCGATCGGTGAACATGATCGGGTCGTTGAGGTCGGACTCGGCGATGAGGACCAGTGGCCGGCCCAGCTCACCCGAAAGGGCCGTCACCCTCGCGG
>DASRUA010000178.1:0-10375 GCA_035655615.1 Dermatophilaceae bacterium | reverse complement strand
GTTCGCGGCCGGGGACCTGGTCGACCACACCTACCGGCAGGCGATCACCGCCGCGGGCTCGGGCTGTGCCGCGGCCCTGGACGCCGAGCACTACCTCCGCGACCTCCAACCCACCCCCGAACAGACCCCCGCTCAGGCCGAGCAATCCGACCACACGGTTGGCGTGGGTTCGTAGCCGTCCCGGGTCGGGGGCCAGCAGCATTCCGCATGTCAGCATCTCAAGACACTGAGCACTCCACACGCACTGAGCACTCAACAGCCAAGCATCAACAGCCAAGCATCAACAGGAAGGACCCCCGCCGTGGGAGCCACCAAAGAGACCACCGACTCGACGTTCGACGCGGACGTACTCAAGAGCGAAGTGCCCGTCATCGTCGACTTCTGGGCGCCGTGGTGTGGGCCTTGCCGCCTGGTGGCCCCCATCCTCGAGGAGCTGGCCACCGAACACGCCGGCAAGGTGACCGTCGTCAAGCTCAACACCGACGAGAATCCCGAGATCACCGCGCGTTATGGCATCACCGGGATCCCGACGATGAACGTCTACGTCCAGGGTCAGGTTGTCAAGACCCTCGTCGGTGCGCTGCCCAAGCCCAAACTGGTCCGTGAGCTGGCCGACTACCTCAACTGATCGAGTGTGGGCACAAGAACGGGGTTCGCGGCCCCGTTGCGTGCACACCGGCGCCTTCTCTTTGCCGGTAGGCTCAGCTCTTACTGTCGTCCCTGACGGCTCCACACCGAAAAGGTAGGCATGTCGGACCAACCTGTTGCGCGTTATCGTCTCGGCGACCGGGGAGCAGCTGTGCGGTCGATTCGCGCCCTGTTGCACGCCAGTGGGGATCTTGCTCCACGCGACACACAAGACGAATCGACCCTCGATGCCTCCGATGTCTACGACGAAGATGTGGCCGAAGCAGTCCGCGCCTTCCAGCAGCGGCGAGGCCTGATCGTCGACGGAGTGCTCGGACCGCACACCCACGTCGCCTTGGATGGGGCCCACTGGAAGCTGGGCGACCGAATGGTCTCCCACATCCCCGGCCACATGCTTCAGGGCGATGACGTGGCCGAGCTTCAGGAGCGTCTGCTATCGCTCGGATTCAGCCCCGACCGGGTCGACGGGGTGTTCGGAACCAACACCGAGCAGGCGGTTCGACGATTTCAGGGCGGCGTGGGACTGGCTGTCGATGGCAGCGTCGGCCCCGAGACCCTGCGGGCCTTCGCAGATCTGACCCGCTCGGTGTCCGGAGGATCACCGCACACTCTTCGTGAAGAGGAGATAGTCCGAACCTCCGGCCATCGTCTGCTGGGCCGCATAGTCGTGCTTGATCCCGGTCATGGTGGCGACGACACCGGGACTGTGGCCCACGGACTGACCGAGTCCGAGGTCACGCTCGACCTGGCCCGTCGAATCGAAGGCAGGCTCAGTGCCATCGGCGTGACAGTGTTGTTCACCCGATCGGCAACGACCGGCCCTGAGGATCTCTTCCGGGCAACGATGGCCAACCAGGCCGGCGCAGACATCATGTTGTCGCTGCACTGCGACTCCACCGATCAGGCCCGGGCCAGCGGGGTCGCCACGTTCTTCTGGGGACTGGAGCGTTTCGGGGCCTGGTCAGCGGTGGGCGAGCATCTTGCCAACCTGATCCAGCGTGAGATCGTGTCGCGAACAAGCTTGGCCGACTGTCGTTCACACCCTCGCGGGTGGCAGCTTCTGCAACGCACCCGGATGCCCACGGTAAGGATCGAGGCAGGCTACCTCAGCCACGAGCAGGACGCGGCACGACTGGCCGACCCGGCGTTCCTGGATACCCTGGCTGAGGCGATCGTGATCGCTCTTCAACGGATGTACCTCGGCGAGGACGATACGAACGCCACAGGCGTCCTGCGCCTTGGAGACCTCGGGGCTTACAACGCGAAGCAGCAGGCCTCCACGAAGTGAGATGACTGAGCGTCGGCATTGCTCATGCTGACGACGCCTTGGGGATCCCGGCATCGGCATCGGACGCGCGCCGGCCCTGGCTCAGGCTCGGGGATCTGACTGCACTCAGGAGGCGCTCTACCGCAGCCTCCATATCCTCACGCCAGGTCAGGGCAGTGCGTAGGTCCAGACGCAGGCGAGGATAGGTGCGATGCTCGCGCACCGTCTTGAAGCCCACAGCCGTGAGGAACTTCGCGGGGAGGACACACGCCGCCTTCGGCGAGTCGGGGTTCCCGAGATACCCAAAGGCCTCGACAGCCCGGACCCCGCGTCGCATCACGTCTTTGGCCGCGGCCTGGACAAGCACCCGCCCGAGACCCTGACCGGCAAAGTCAGGGGTCACCCGGGCTGTCATCAGCATCACGGCATCGGCAGCGATGGGGGCGGTCGGGAAGGCCGCCGCGCGCGGAACGAGATACCCGGGGGCATAGGTGATGTAGCCGGCTGGAACGCCGTCGGCGTACACGATCTGACCCACGCTGCCCCACTCGAGCAGGGCCGAGGACAGCCACGACTCCTTGTCCAGGCCGGGTTCACCACTAGCAATCGATCCCGCGGCAAACGCTGGGTCCAGCTCCCAGAAGACACACGAGATACATGGTTCCGGGAGATCTTTGAGGCGATCGAGTGTCAGCGAGAAGACCTCACGTCCAACCCCCCTCACGACGCCTCACCCCCGCCAAGGCACAACCGGCACAACTGGCACGCTCCCGCCCAGTGAGTTCTCATGTGACACGCATCCCGATCACGAGACGGTTCGCCTCAGAGTCAACCCGCCATGGGAGACTCTTACGAAGGTTGTGCGGCCGGGCATACCCCATGGTTCCACTTATTCCCGATCACTGGGAGAGGAGACTGGTCATGACCTCGCCAGGAGGCCAGCACGGGTCGCGACTCGACAAGTGGACGCAGTCCTACGCACGGCGCACGGCTGGCATGACCACCTCGGAGATCCGCGCACTGTTCGCAGTCGCCTCGCGCCCTGAGGTCGTCTCCCTCGCCGGCGGTATGCCCTCCCTCACTGCGCTACCCATGGACGCCGTCGCCGACACGGTTGCCCACATGTTGAGGACGCAGGGGCTGACCGCGCTGCAGTATGGCTCGGGACAGGGCGACCCCACGCTGCGCGAGCAGATCCTTGAGGTGATGGCACAGGAGGGTATCTCCGCTCACGCCGACGACATCGTCGTGACAACCGGATCCCAGCAGGCGCTGGACCTGGTCACCCGGATCTTCATCGACCCAGGCGATGTGGTGCTCGCCGAGGCGCCAAGCTATGTCGGTGCTCTTGGGGTCTTTGCGGCCTACCAGGCGCAGGTCGCCCATGTCGCCTCCGATGACAACGGTCTTGTTCCGCAGGCCCTTGAAGAGCGAATCCTGGGCCTCAAAGCTGCCGGGAAGCGGATCAAGTTCCTTTACACGGTCCCAAACTTCCACAACCCCGCCGGCACCACGATGTCCCTGGAACGTCGGCCGCGGATCATCGAGATCTGTCACCGGTACGGCATACTCGTGCTCGAGGACAACCCCTATGGCCTGCTCGGCTTCAATGGTGAGCCATATGACGCCATGCGCACTCTGTCCGACGAAGGCGTCGTCTACCTCGGGTCCTTCTCAAAGACCTTCGCACCGGGGCTTCGGGTTGGCTGGGCGCTGGCACCACACGCCATCCGCGAGAAGCTGGTGTTGGCCAGCGAGTCGGCGATCCTGTGTCCGTCCGCCTTCTGCCAGATGACCGTGTCCACGTATCTGGCCACATTTGACTGGATGGCCCAGATCAAGGTGTTCCGCGAGCTATACCGCGAACGTCGTGACGCCATGATCGAGTCCCTGGGTGCTTTGTTGCCCCGGGCAACATGGACCCACCCCGACGGTGGTTTCTACGTGTGGGTGACCTTGCCCAAGGGACTGAACGCCAAGGCGATGCTGCCGCGAGCGGTCACTGAGCGTGTGGCCTATGTGCCCGGCACAGCCTTCTTCGCAGACGGCACCGGACAACGCAACGTCAGGCTTTCCTACTGCTACCCCGACCCGGACCGGATCCGCGAGGGTGTGCGCCGGTTCGCCGGCGTGGTGCAGTCCGAGCTGGAGCTGCTGGAGACCTTCGGACCGTATGACGCCACCGGCCGTGGTTCGGGTCCCTCCACAGGCGTGCAGTTCCCCGCTCCCGACCTCTCGTGATGCACCGCCGCTCGTGATGCACTGCGTGAGATTATCCATGGGCCCTGCGGCGCCCGTGGTCATAGTGTGGGCTCTTGCCTACGCTCCCCCTGTAGTGAGGATTCCGACATGAGACACATCCTGGTTCTTGCCGGAGGACTCAGCCACGAACGCGACGTCTCGCTGCGCTCAGGTCGCCGGGTGGCCGAAGCCTTGAACCGTTCCGGTTCAGAAGCCGAGGTGCGAGACGTCGACCCGACGCTGCTCGGAGCGATCAGGAGCTCGCGTCCTGAGGTGATCTGGCCGCTGCTTCATGGAGCCAGTGGTGAGGACGGGGCGTTACGGGATGTGTTGGGGGCATTGGACATTGCGTACATCGGCTCCCGGCCGGCTTCGTGCCGCCTGACCTGGGACAAGACAGTCGCCAAGGCGTTGGTACGTGCGGCCGGCATCTCAACCCCGGCAGGGATGGCGCTGTCTCATGCCACCTTCCGTGAGCTGGGGGCGCCCGCCCTCCTGGAGACGGTGATCGACTCGCTCGGTCTACCTCTGGCCGTGAAGCCGGCGCGAGGCGGTTCGTCCCTGGGCCTGACCATCGTCCGATCCGCGGCTGAGCTCCCCTCAGCGATGGTCACCGCCTATGCGTATGGTGATATCACGCTGATCGAGCGCTTCATCGAGGGGACTGAAGTTGCTCTCTCTATCGTCGAGGACGCCCAGGGCCGGGCGCAGACCCTTCCCGCCGTCGAGATTGTGCCGGACGGTGGGGTCTACAACTACGAAGCCCGCTACACCGCGGGTGCGACCGAGTTCTTCACGCCTGCCCGCCTGAGCAGGTCAGTGGCGGACTCGGCGGCTGAAGTCAGCCTCGCCGCCTATCACACCCTCGGCCACCAGCACCTGAGTCGGGTTGATCTGATCATCGACTCGGACGGGTGTCCGTGGTTCCTGGAGGCCAACGTCTCCCCCGGTATGACGGAGACGTCCCTGCTCCCCATGGCGGTGGAGGCAGCCGGCATGGATGCCACCAGGGTCTACGCCGCCATTGTGGAGCGCGCACTCAGCACGACCTGACGTGCGCGGCCCGACCGGGTTGTGCGTTATCGGCCGCGTCCGCCTGATCCGACTAGGCGGAAGCCTCGCCGACCACCGCTTTGCCGGCTCCGTTGTTGCCAACCAGGTCGCCGCCCATCAACCTGACGATGCGATCGAGGTCTTCTACCGAGGCGAACTCGAACGTCAGCCTGCCCTTCCGCTGGCCAAGGTTGATCCGCACACGGGTGTCGAAACGGTCAGAGAGCCGGGCGGCCTGGCCGTCCAACTGCGGGTGGTGCGCACCCGCGCGCGGCTTGCGGGCACGAGGAGTCCGTTCATCCCCGAGCGCAACGATCTCTTCGACGTTGCGTACAGACAGTCCCTCGGCCGCGATCCGCTGCGCGAGGTGCTCCATAGCGTCACGGTCCTCAAGTCCGAGCAGAGCCCGAGCGTGACCAGCGCTCAGCACACCCGCCGCAACACGGCGTTGAACCGACGGCGGGAGTTTGAGCAGGCGCAGGGTGTTGGAGATCTGAGGGCGTGAGCGACCTATCCGGGCGGCCAGCTCATCGTGGGTGCAGCCAAAGTCGTCCAGCAGCTGCTGATAGGCCGCGGCCTCTTCCAGCGCGTTGAGCTCGCTACGATGCAAGTTCTCCAGGAGGGCATCGCGGAGCAGGTCGTCGTCGTGCGTGTCCTTGATGATCGCCGGGATGACGGCCAGTCCGGCGGCCTGGGTGGCTCGCCACCGACGTTCACCCATGATCAGCTCGAAGTGCGGCTGCGCGACCCCGTCAGGACTTTGACCTGCCATATTGACCAGCTCGTCGGACGGAATGGGCCGCACCACCACCGGCTGCAGTATCCCGATCTCACTGATCGAGTGGACGAGCTCAGCCATCTCGTCATCGCCGAATGCCTTGCGTGGCTGTTTCGGATTCGGCCGGATGGAGAGCACCGGAAGTTCCGCGTAACGAGCCCCTGGAACGGGGGCAAGGTCCAGAGCTGCTGTGGTAGTGGCGGCGTTCGACCCCGTCCCCAGATCCGATCCGTCGGTTGTTTCACGTGAAACAGGGGGTGAATCGTTGGGCCGCGTGGCCGTATTGCCTTTGAAGAAGACGTCCATCGGGCTACTGCTCCCGTTGCCATCCGGGGACGTCGGAATCAAGGCTCCGAGCCCACGACCCAATGCACGCCGCTTCGCACTCATACCCATCGACCTCTCTGAAGCAAACACGACCGACGCGAGGTACTCGCCCGGGCTGGATACAGGTTCACCATTCTTCAGCTACGTCCTCGGTAGGGCTCGCCGGCCCGACCATGCTTAGCTGGATTCTCCACGGTCCACAACATCACTGGGCGCCCCACGGTCCGCAAGCTCACTGGCCGCCTCGAGGTAGGACAACGCCCCGCTACTAGTGGGGTCGTAGGTCATCACGGTCTGTCCAAAGCTGGGGGCTTCGGAGATTCGCACGGAACGAGGCACCAATGTGCGCAAGACCTGTGCCGGGAAGTGTGAGCGAACTTCGTCGGCGACCTGGGCCGACAGGCGGGTGCGACCGTCGTACATGGTCAACAAGATGGTCGATACGTGCAGGCCAGGGTTGAGATGGCTCTTGATCAGCTCGATATTCTTCAGTAGCTGGGAAAGTCCCTCGAGCGCGTAGTACTCGCATTGGATGGGGATGAACACCTCGTCGGCCGCAACGAACGCGTTGACGGTGAGCAGTCCCAGACTTGGTGGGCAGTCGATCAATACGTAGTCCAGACGTTCCTCGCCACGATCGGCCGCGCCGCCGACATAGGCAGTCAAGGCTCTTTCCATCCGGGTCTCTCGGGCAACCAGCGAAACCAGCTCGATCTCAGCCCCGGCCAGGTCGATCGTTGCCGGAACACACCAGAGATTGGGAATATCCACGCACTCCTGGATGACGTCAATGATCGGCTTACCGTCGACCAACACGTCATAGATGCTCGGGACGTCAGCGTGGTGGTCGATTCCCAAGGCAGTGCTGGCGTTTCCTTGGGGATCGATGTCGATAACGAGCACCCGGAGGCCAGCTTGCGCCAACGCCGCAGCAACGTTCACTGTCGTCGTTGTCTTACCCACACCTCCCTTCTGGTTGGCCACCGTGAGGATGCGCGTGTGGTCCGGCTTTGGGAAGATCTTGTCGCTCAATGAGATGCGGCGGCGGGCGTCCTCTGCAACTGCTTGGGCCAGGGGCGTCTCCGCACCTGGATCCGGCAGCGACGCTGCCAACTGTTCACGCTCGGACAAGTGCTCCACACCACCTTGATTAGCTGTTTCACGTGAAACGACGTCAGTTGTCTGCAGACCATCGCCATCAGTGGTTTCCGTACCACCTGGGGCAAAAACCACTCCAGGCTGAACCCCTGGCTGAACCCCTGGCTCAACCCCTGGCTCAACCCCTGGCTGAACCCCTGGCTGAACCCCTGGCGAGGGAGTGTTCTTCTTTGCATCCTCCTCGGGCTCAACCGCGGGCTCAGGTCCTGAATGTGGCCACCCCAGACCTGATGACACGAAGCCATCGCGCGTTGGGCCCTCCATTGGCCACCCCAAACCTGACTGGGCCAGTCCTGACGTCGACACGTGCCACCTCATTCCCTCGCCACCATCAGACTGTTGAACACTGGGTTGCTCCACCGTAGCCGCTGGCACGGGCGCGAGCCGATGATCAACCTCGGCGCTTCCCCTTCGACTTTTTCTTTTTCTGCCTTCCGCGCGGGGCCGGCCGATCACCCATAACCACGCGAAGAACGGTTGTCTCCTGATCCACGATTCCGTTCCCAAAGCTTTCGATGACCTCATCAATAGCGCCCAACCGCCTCAGAACCGCGCGGTCGGTCTCCACCTCCTCAGAGACACTCAAACCTTTGATCGCGAGCAGTGACCCACCCGGCAACAGCAATGGCAAACACCACGTAGCCAACTCACTCAAGCGCGCAACGGCACGTGCTGTCACGACGGGCGCTCTCAGAATTCCCCAGAACTCTTCAGCTCGCCCTCGGTGGACGGTAACGTTCGCCAGACCCAGGTCTTCAACGACCATGGACAGCCAGTTGGTACGCCGTAACATCGGCTCGATCAGATGAAGGTCAAGGTCGGGACGCGCAATGGCCAGCGCAAGCCCCGGCAGTCCTGCCCCCGACCCGACATCGATCACCATCTCGTCGGCGGCTATCGCGGGGTGGATGACCGCACAGTTGAGCACGTGTCGCTCCCACAACCGAGGAACCTCACGTGGGCCGATCAGTCCATGAGAGACCCCACTGTCTGTCAGAATCTGAGTGAACCGCACAGCCAAAGCAAGGCGGTCGCCGAAGACTCGACCAGCACCGGTTGGCGGCAGCGGAGCGACCCGCTCCTCATTGCTTGAGGGTGCGGCGATGCTGTCAGGCTCCTGGGGGGCCATCGCCGGAGCGTGGTCATCTGAGGCAGTGTTGCCTGAGGCCTTATCTGAGACGGCCCTATCTGAGACGCCGCCGCCCCTCACATCACTCATTGCGGTGTCACTGCTCGCAACGACGGCAGCCGGAGCGACCACAGGGCACCGGCCATTTCTCGGCTTGTTTCACGTGAAACACACCCGAACGGTCGTAGGTCACGCGGGCAGAATAACCACGTGACGCTGTGGTTCGACGCCCTCGGACTCTGACACCAGGCCGGCTGCGGCCACCTCGTCATGCACAACCTTGCGCTCGAATGCGGTCATCGGGCCCATCGCCACTTTCTCGTCCGTGGACTTCACGACAGCTATGGCGGCCTGGGCGACCGTCACCACCGCTGCACGGCGTTCGGCCCGGTATCCGGCCACGTCAAGCATGAGCCGACTCCGCTCACCGGTCGCGGCCTGAACCGCAAGGCGGGTGAGCTCCTGCAACGCCTCCAAAACCTTGCCATCACTGCCCACGAGGCGGCGGGACACGCGGCCCTCCTCGGAATCCACGATGGCCACCGCTGCACGGTCACCGTCGACGTCCACGTCTATGTCGCCATCCATGTCGGCAATATCCAGGAGCTGTTCAAGGAAGTCGGCGGCGACTTCACCCTCACGCTCGAGAAGCGATGTCGTGGTGGGCCGGGTTGACTCGCCACCTGTTTTCCCCTCGGCTTCAAGGTCTTTCACGACACCCTGCGCCTGCACGTCCGGCTCAACACCCTGCGCCGGCACATCCGGCGCCGAGCTCTCATTCACCGAGCAGGAGTCCTGCTCGACTGGTGAAGTGTCCTGTTCGGTCATTTCCGTCTCCTGATCGTGCCGTATGCCGGACCGGGTCGGTCCACGAAGTGTGAGGTGCTCCGTCACTCTCAAGCGTCACGAGAATGGCGTCGCCGCAGGTCAGCAACTTACTGCTCACTAACCTTGGTGTCGCTGTCAGGCGTCGCCGTCCACAGGTGCCGGCGGTTTGGCGCCCGGCTTCTGTTTCGGGCCCGACTGCTTCCTTGGGCCCGACTGCTGTGTCGGAGTCGGCTTTCCGTCCGCCTGTCCGGTGGGCTTGACGCGCTGCTTCCGTTTGGGCTGCTGACGCTGACCTGACTTCGGCTTGGTGTCGGCGACTGGGGTGTCCTGGACTTCCTCAAGCTCATCGTCATGGCTCAGACCGGGAATGGAGAACTTCTTATGTTCCTTGCCGCTCTTGAGCCGGCGTTCTTCCAGGGCCTTCTCGGCTGGTGAGCCGGGCGCCGGCATACGCCGGATGGTGTAGAACTGCTGGCCCATCGACCAGAGGTTGGTGGTCAGCCAGTAGAGCAGGACGCCGATCGGGAAGGTGACACCCGAGAAGACGAACATCAACGGCATCAGATACAGCAGGACCTTCTGCTGCTTGGCGAACGGGTTGTCCAGGGCACTCGCCGGCATGTTCTTCATCATCAGCTGACGCTGGGTGGTGAACGTGGTGGCCGACATGAGCACGATCATCACCACACAGACAATCTTGGTGTTGAGGTCGGACGGTACAACGTGGATGACATTGCCCACGACCGCGAGCATGTGCTGGAAGGTGGACGAGAGGGAAACACCGAAGACTGTCGACTCGTTGGCCTGCAGGGCCATATATCGGTCCAGCGGCCCGATCGGCACCCTCTTCCCATTAGCAATCGCGGTGAGGCTGTTGAGCACCCGGAAGAGCGCGAAGAAGATCGGCGACTGCAGCAGGATCGGCAGACAGGACGAGAACGGGTTG
>DASRUA010000177.1:0-3873 GCA_035655615.1 Dermatophilaceae bacterium | reverse complement strand
AATCGACAAACCGCCGCCATGAAACACACGGTGTGACAACGCTGGACAACGCAGACCCGCTGCTCGAGACCAAGCTCTACGTCCCCAGGCTGCGACGCGTGTCCTACGTCCTGCTCTACCAGTCGCGGCTCGTGCCCCGGTGGCTGTCCACCTGGGGGCTCGTGGGGGCCGCGCTCTACATCGTGCCGCCGCTCGGGAGCATGTTCGGGCTCTCGCTCGGCGTCCTCATGGCCCCGCTCGCCGTGCAGGAGATGGTCCTGGCGGTGTGGCTGATCGCCAAGGGCATCACTCCACGGGCGGTCGCCTCAGCGTCTGCCCACGAGAGTCCGTTGGCGCTCGCGCAGGTTCTGTGATGATGAAGTCGAGGCAACGGGCGCCACTCCCGCCGCGTTGGTTCATGCGCTTGTTCTGGGTGGTGCAGCGTGCCGCCTATTGAGTCACTGGCGGCCGGTTCGGCCTCCAGACCGCGACGGACAACCGCTGGGGCATGCTGCGCCTGCGGACGGTCGGGCGCCGCACCGGTGAGGAGCGCAAGGCCATCCTCGCCTACTTCGAGGACGGTCCCGACCTGGTCACCATGGCCATGAACGGCTGGGCCGATGCCGAGCCCGCCTGGTGGCTCAACCTTCAGGCTCATCCCGACGTCACCGTCGATCTGCCCGGTAGGTCGCGCGCCGTCCATGCCCGTGCAGCGGACAAGGACGAGCGGCCCCGCCTGTGGGCCAGGTGGGCCGCCTACGACAAGGATCAGGATGCCCACGCCGCCCTGAGATCGCGGCAGACCCCGGTCGTCATCCTGGAGCCACGGTCCGATCCCCAGCCTCGCGGGAACCGGTCCGTACGCTCCGTCGTCTATGCAAAGCCAACACAACAGATCGATCAGGAGCAGCGTCCCGGCTGCTGGTCAACCATCGGAGAAACGGAAAGCATGACTCGCCACGAGATCCCGGGCGCGACGCGCGCCTTGCTGGCCCTGCTCGTCATCGGGCTGGTCGCTGTCGGCTGCACGTTTGCTACGGCCAAGGCCGCCGAGATGAGCGCCAGCTGCGACCAGTTCGGCGCCCAGAAGAGCATCACCCAGACGACCGAGACGGCCGTCGGCGACCAGGTCAAGGTAACGCTCTGCTCCAACCCGACGACCGGGTTCTCCTGGCAGGAGCCAGAGATCTCGGACACCGGAGTCGTGAGCCTTGCCGACAAGACATTCGGCGCACCGGTTGCCGGCAGCGGGCAGGTCGTTGGCGCTGCGGGCACCGATTACGTCACCCTCAAGGCGACCGCCAAGGGCACGAGCACGGTCGTCCTGCGCTACAGCCAGCCGTGGGTCGGCGGAACTTCCAGCGAGTGGACCTACACCCTGACGGTGACGGTCCTGTAGCCCCGGCTGACGCTCTGCGGCGGTTTCACCGCCCGGGAGCGTTCACGTCCCCGCCATCCTCGTTGCAGGCGCCCGTCAGGCGGGCGCCCGCAACGATTCGGTTCAGCGCGCGGCGCAGATGTGACTCCGGTGGCGTTGTCCACGCCGTTGCGCCACGTCCTCGGCGTACGTTGCATCCCCGCACTGGAGACGGTGATCCCCGGGACCTGCGTCTCTATAGTTGATCGGTGCCCGCGGCGATCCTGGCCACCAAGCTCTACATCCCACCTTCGCGGCAAAGAGTCGTCCTCCGTCCGCGACTGGTCCAGCGGCTGAACGAAGGCCTCGCTGCCGGCAACAAGCTCACCCTGGTCTCCGCCCCAGCCGGCTTTGGCAAGACCACCCTGGTCAGCGAATGGGTCGCGGGCTGCGGGCGCCCGGTGGCGTGGCTGTCGCTCGACGAAGGCGACAGCGATCCGAGCCGTTTCCTGGCCTATCTGATCGCGGCGCTGCAGACGGTTGCGCCCGGGGTTGGACACGGGGTGTTGACGGTGCTCCAATCGCCGCAGCCCCCGCCACTCGAGTCGACGCTGACGGCCTTGCTCAACGACATCACCACCATCCCGAGCGATGTCGTGCTCGTTCTCGACGACTACCACGTCCTCGACGCCAGGCCGGTCGACGACGCCCTGGCCTTCCTGGTCGAGCACCAGCCGCCGCAGCTGCACCTGGTCGTCGCCACCCGTGAGGATCCGGCTCTGCCCCTCGCCCGATTGCGCGCCCGAGGCCAGTTGACCGAACTGCGCGCCGCCGACCTTCGCTTCACCCCGTCCGAGGCCGCCGACTTTCTCAACCTGGTGATGGGCCTGAACCTCACGGCGGACGACATCGCCGCCCTGGAAACTCGTACCGAAGGTTGGATCGCGGGCCTGCAGCTGGCCGCGATCTCACTGCAGGGCCGCGAAGACGTCGCAGGCTTCATCAGGTCGTTCGCCGGCAGCCACCACTTCGTGCTCGACTACCTGGTCGAAGAAGTCCTCCAGCGGCAGCCCGAATCCATCCGGACCTTCCTGCTGCGGACGTCCATCCTGGATCGGCTCTGCGGCCCGCTCTGTGATGCCGTGATGTCCGAATCCGTAGCTTCCGGCCAGGAGACCCTGGAGTATCTCGAGCGAGCCAACCTGTTCATCGTCCCCCTGGACAACGAGCGGCGCTGGTGCCGCTATCACCATCTCTTCGCCGAGTTGCTGCGGCAGCGGTTGCACCAGAGCCTCGCTTCATCAGGAGGGGATGAAGGAAGGACCATGGCCGAATACCACACTCGTGCCAGCCAGTGGTACGAAGACAATGCCCTGGAGATCGAAGCCTTCCACCATGCGGCTGCGGCCAATGACATTGAACGCGCCGAGCGGCTGATCATTGGTGGGCGGATCCCCCAGCACTCACGCGCCGCTGTGACAGCCGTATTCGACTGGCTGGATTCGCTGCCAAGGACCGTATTGGATGCCAGGCCCTGGTTGTGGGTGAGGTCTGCCACGGTGGCGCTCAATGCGGGACGGACAACCGGTGTGGAAGAGAAACTGCAAGCGGCTGAAAAAGCCATGCAAAATGCCGATCTCGATGACAAGACCCGCGACCTGATTGGACAAATTGCCGCCGCAAGAGCCACGTTGGCGCTCGCCAACTACCAGCCCGAAGCCATGATCAACCAGGCGCACCGCGCCCTGGAGTACCTGCAGCCCGATAACCTGCCTTCCCGCGGTAGAGCTCTCCGGACGCTGGGGTTTGCTTACCAGCTCCAGGGGGACCGTGCCGCGGCCCGTCAGGCCTATACCGAAGCCAAAACGATCAGACAAGCGTCCGGAAATATTAACCTCACTGTATCAGCTACAACCGGCTTGGGAAATGTCCAGGAATCTGAAAACCAGCTCTATCAGGCGGCCGAAACCTACCGATGCTCCTTGCAACTACTTGGTGATCAGGCACCTTCGAATGCTGATCAAGAGTTCATTGGCCTGGCTCGCATATTCTATGAATGGAACGATCTGGATGCCGCTGAACAGTACGGGCAGCAGAGCCTTCAACTAGCGCGGCAGTATGTTGGCGCGATCGACAGATTCATCCTCTGTGAAGTGTTCCTGGCTCGCCTGAAACTGGCCCGGAGAGATGTGGCCGGCGCGGCCGCCATGTTGGCGGAGACCGAGCAGTCTGTGCGCCAGAATGGCTTCGTTCGTCGCATGCCTGAGGTCGCTGCTGCCCAGGTGCTGACGTTGCTGCAGCAGGGCGACGTGGCGGCGGCCGCGCACGTGGCCCAGGCGCACGATCTTCCACTCAGCCAGGCCCGGGTGCACCTGGCCCAGGGAGATCCCACCGCAGCACTGGCGGTGCTTGAGCCATATCGCCGGCGGGTGGAGGAACGGGCCTGGGCGGATGAGCAGCTCAGGACGAGGATCCTGCAGGCCCTCGCCTTCCATGCCCTTGGCGAGCGGGCCAGGGCCGTGGAGCTGCTGGACGAA
>DASRUA010000176.1:0-6471 GCA_035655615.1 Dermatophilaceae bacterium | reverse complement strand
CCCGGCCGGCGAGCACCGGTGGCCTGCGTCCGGCGCCTGGTCTGAACGGGTTCGTTACTGGATCCATGTCGCAGACATTATCAATCCGTATACGAGTTATCCATAGACGGCTTGATAGACAATCATTCCAATGCCACGACTCGTCAGCGACACCGCTCTTCAGCGACGCTCGGGGCCGGCTCGGTCAGTGGCCTGCGCGCAGCTCAGCAACCGCGCGGCTCGGTCAGTGACCCACGCGCAGATCTGCAGTCGCGCGGCTCCGTCAGTGACGCGGTGGCGGCTGGGTGAGCCGCAGAGCCAGAGTCGGGCAGGCCTTGACCGTGCTCTTCGCCAGATCGAGCACCTCATGCGTCACCTGCTCGTGCACGACCGGGTATCCCCACTGGTCGAGGCTGACAATCTCGGGCAGCATCTCGGCACAGACGCCGTGCGCCTTGCAGTTGGGCCAGTCGACCCGGAGCGTGTGACTCATGCGAACACCTCGTCCCGGCCGCCTCGGCACTCACCGAGCGAGTGCAGGTCGACCTCTTCGGGGAAGCGCTTCAGCATCGAAGTCACCAGGCGCGCCGTTCCGTCCGGATGCGCACACGCGCCACGTCGCACGACAATTCCGCACAGCTCCTCGACCGGTCGGACCGGACCACCACGATGGACCAGGTCCCGCAGAGCCTCGGCCATGGCGGGCAGTCCGTTGAAACAGGGCCCGCACCGCTTGGCGCTCTGGCCTGCCAGGTACTCGACCAGCGCTTCGGTCCGCACCAGCGGGCACCAGCCCTGCGAGAGAGGCAGCATCACGCCGGCGCCGAGGGTGGCCCCGGCCTCCGCGATATCTATCCGCGACACCTTCAGCCCCTCCATCTGTGCCGGCTTCAGCCAGGTGCCGTGATACCCGCCGAGAAGCAGCGGCTGCGCCATCTCCGACTCGGTCAGGACATCGGCAAGGGGCGTGCCGTAGGCAACCTCACGCACGACCGGATCCCAGCCGTCGCCGCGCAGCGTCAACAAGGTCGTGCCTGGCTCGACAGCCGTGCCGTGAGCGGCGTAACCCTCCGAGCCCACCCGGGCCAGGTGCCCGAGATGCGCGAAGGTCTCGGCGTTCGAGAGCAACGTCGGTCGCTTGCGGTGGCCTCGGACGGCCTGCGGCTGCCAGGTGGTGACCGGCAGGTTCTCGCGGCCGGCCAGGAGCTCGAGGACAGCCGAGGCCTCGCCGGCAACAAACCGGGGGGCGGCGTCGTGGATCTCCCACTTGAGGCGCTCACCGGCATCGACACGCTGGTTCAGCGCCTTCTCGACCCCGATCCTGATGGACGACAGCTCGGAGGGCACCACGATGTGCACCTCACGGGTTTTCAGCGCGTGTGCCACGGCCGCGGCGCCGTCCAGCACCACGTGGGGTGCCAGGGCCATGAGCGCGGCGTCCTTACGGCTCGCGGGCTCGCCTTCCGAGGCGTTCACGACCACCACGGCCTTGCGACGGTGAGCAGAGGCCAGCTTGATGGAAGCCGGGAATCCGGCACCTCCGCGTCCGCGCAGGTCCACGCGCTGGGCCAGCTTGACCAGCTCGTCGGCAGTTGGCAGGGCCGCGGGCCCGACCCGATGGCGATGAGCCTCCAGGCCCGGACCCTGCCCGATGCCGGCAAGCAGCGCCGGACCGCGAGAGACAACAGGGTCCAGTCCCACTTCGTTGCGGACAATGGGATGGGGCTCGGTCGTGTTTGACGTGTTCATGTGTGGTGCATTTCTGTCTGGTGCGATCGTGAGCGCGGTCGTGAGTGCAGTCATGTGGTCACCACTTTCGGACGAACGAGCAGGCCGAGGCGCGCGAGTACCGCCAGAAGAACCACCGCGATGCAGCCATAGTTGATTGCCGCGCCCCATACGGAGCCGGCGTCGGTACCCATCTGCAACCCGTGCAGAAGTCCCAGACCCCAGGAGGCGTAGGCCATGACGTGTATGGCGCGCCATGGCCGATGGGACATCTTGTGGCGCAGGAGGCTGGTCGCCGTGATGGCGATCATCAGGTCGAGAGAGAGAGTCCCGAGGCCCAGCCAAAAGGGCATGTAGGTGCCGGCGAACGGCACGAACGCGTGCCACCAGCGGATGTCGACGAAGGTGTCGAGCACCGCTGTGGTGACATGCGCGGCCAGGAAGGTGACAGCCAGGAGCGAGACGTTGCGGTGCAGACCCTGGGACAGCATCCGCGGCCAGAGCCTCGGGCTGATCCGAGCCGTTGCGAGCACGCCGAGCATCGTCGAGAAGGTCAGCAACAGGAGCAGCACGAAACCGGTCCCGCGGTTGGCGAACCACAGCTCCGGGCCGTGCATCCAGTCTGTGGGCTGGGAACCGGTCACGAAGCTCGCGGTCATGAGGCCAGCGGTCATGAAGCAGCCTCCGGCTCCGGCCATCGCTGCGTGCGAACGATCCTTCCGGAGGTGTTGACGAGCCGGGCAGGGATGTCGCGCTCGGTCAGCCAGCCGACTGCCCTGTCGCCCAACACGATTGCCGCTGTGGTCGCGGTGTTCGCGGCCAGGCAGGTGACGCCGGTGGCCGTGACGGTGCGCCACCGTCCGTTGGTCGGCTCCCCTGTGCGTGGGTCGATCAGATGGTGCCGTATGACGCCATCGCGGATCCACCGTCGGGCGGCCGTGCTGGAGGTGGCCAGCCCGCCATAGGGCAGGTGCACGACCTCGGCGCCGGCCGGGTCGTCGATGGTCTCGGTGATGGCAACCGGCCAGCCGCCGGGCCCGGCCACGGCGATGTCGCCGCCCAGGCTCAGGACCACGGTCGAGTCGAACTCAGCCGCGATGGCAGCCACGATCAGGTCGGCAGCCCAGGCCTTGCAGGTTGCGCCCAGGTCCAGCGCGGATCCGCGCGGCACCAGGAGCGCGCCTGCGGGGTCCCGCTGGATGTCCCGCCAGGCACCGGCCCGGGCCGGCACGGGGATGCCGGCGGGGTCGGTGGACTCGGCCAGGACCAGCGCGATGTCGCGGTCATAGCCGACCGCGACCATGGCGTGGCCGAGGGTGGGGTCAACCAGGCCGTCGGTCTGTGCGGCCGATTCCACGGCTGCGCCGACCGCTTTGACCAGCATCGGGTCGACACTGACCCACGACCCTGCGCCCGCGTTCGCGCGAATCAGGTCGGAGTCCTGCCGAAAACGGCTGCAGGTGCGGTCCACGTCATCGAGCAACCGCGTCGCTATCTGACGAGCCGGCTCCAGTGCCGTCCCGTCAGCCGTCGAGAGATGGACATAGGTGCCAAGGGCTCGCCACGTCGCAGTTCCGTGACCCACGGTGGCTGCGGCTTCGAGCGTGGTCATCAGGAGGCCGCCGAAGGGGCGGGCGCAGCAGCCGGTGCCGGAGCGGCAACTGGCGCCGGAGCCGCCGCGGGCGCTGCAGCCGGAGCCGCCGCACCGCTGGACGTGCTGCTGCTGGTCGTCGTGCCGGCCGACGTGGTGCCACCCGCTGAACCACCGGACGTGGTGCCGCCAGCTGAACCACCCGCAGCGCCGGCAACACCCGAAGCGGCCTGCACGTACTTGGTGGTGGTCTCGGTGCGGACGGGTCGGGGGATCGGTGCGATCTTGGGCGCAACGACCGGGCGCACCGGGGCGGCAGCATAAGCGGCAGCCTTGGCCATGGCCTTCTCGTTGGCCTTGTGCGCCGTGAAGTCAGACGCGAGGCCTGTCACCAGGCCGGTACCGACGATGGCGGCGGCGGTGATGCCACCGGTCAGCACTGACAGGGCGTTCAGAGTCAAGTCGCGAGACTTGGTGGGGCGGGGCATCTAGGTCCTCCAATAGATCGAGAGATGCCAGAGTGGGGCTCTCGACCGCAAGGGGGCCTCAGGTTGGCGTTAAGAAACCCTCAAGCCCCGAATGAGGGCACCGCCGAGGCAGTCGCCGAAGGACGACCCGAAAGCGTCTTGACCTTGATTTGAGGTTCTCGCGAGGTGCCCATAGGGCTGGTGCAGTGACTATGACGTTCGGGTTCTCACACATGGGAACCTTCCTCAGCAGTCAGGAGCACACAGCATGAACCGTATTAAGAGCACCACCATGCGTCGTCTGTCACGGCGCACGATGGTTATCAGCGGCGCTGCCCTTGGTCTCATCGCCGGAGCCACCGTCTACGGCGCCGTCTCATCCTCGGCTCAGTCACCGGCACCGGCCGCATTCAAGGCCAAGGCTCCTGTGGCCGCGAAGGCCAACCTCGCCAACTGCGTAGCAGGCGCCAAGCTCGACAAGGGCGTCTGTGTCGTTCATGTCGTGAAGACGGTTATGGTCCCGCCATCAGCGGCCGGCGTCGCCAAGCCCGCGAAAGCCGCACACGCCGGGAGCTCCATCCCCTCCAACTCGGTGAAGTCGGGCAGCGCCACGCGGTCCGGCGGTCCGGAGATCGGTGAGGCCGGCGAGAAGGCCGGCGACGATTCCGCGGAGTCCAAGTGCTTGGTTGTGAAGGTCGGCGAAACCAGCGAGGACGCCTCACGATCGACGTCTGACGATGCAGAGGCCTCTCGCCCGACAGCTGACGACACGCGCGCACCGGCGCCGATTGCCTGCTCAGCTGCCGCTACCACCCCCGCAGCTCCTACCCCTGCCGCTGCCACCCCGGCAGCTGCTCCTGTTCCGCCGGCGGCATCCTGATACGCACAGTCTGAGCCGATCTTTGCGCAGGCTCTGAGGCGTTGACCAAACGTGAGCCACGGGCCCTTGTCGTGAACGAATATCGACCCTGGACCGTGGCTCACTGGCGTTTTGACGTTATTCGTCTTGACGTTATTCGTCTTGACGTTGGTCTGAGCTCCCGGAACGGCTCAGCTCTGGGCAACAGCCAAGGTCACCACCACGAGCATGCCGCCGGACGGGGAGCTGGAGATCACCAGCTCCCCGCCGGCTGCGATCGCGGCTCTGCGAACGATGTCCAGACCCAGGCCGGTGGAGTTGGCGCTGCTGTGGCCGCGCCTGGCGACGTCCTGACCCCCCACCCCCGGACCGGCGTCGGCGACCTCGAGTCGCACCAGCCGCAGATCGCTCCTCGCCAGGGACACGGAGAAATCGGTCTCGTCCGGGGTGTGCGCAAAGACGTTGTCCACCAACGCATCGACGACATCCACGAGGTCAGCCGCATCCATGGCCACCAGTGTCACCACCGAGGGGATGGAAACCGTGAGGTTGCGCTCCTGGTCAGCCGCCAGCGCCGACCAGAAGGCGACCCGGTCGCGCACCACGCTCGCGGCGTCACACGTCCGCCCCACCGAGCTGCGGACCGGACGCCGGGCATCCTTGACGACGGCATCGACCGTGCGCTCGAGGTTGGCAATATGAGCGCGAAGACGATCTGCAATCTCCCCTTCCGTGACCGCCTCGGCGTCCAGTCGCAACGCGGTGACCGGCGTCCGCAGCCGATGCGACAAGTCAGCCACCGCCTCTCGTTCGGCGGTCAGCAGCTGCCCGATCCGGTCGGCCAGGCGGTTGAGCGCAGTGCCCAGCTCGACCGTCTCCACAGGTCCCCGTGGCACTGCTCGCGCGTCCAGCTCGCCCTCACGCAGCCGGTGCGCGACCGCAGCAAGCTCCGAGACCGGGGCGCTGACCCGACGGCCCAGCAGATCGGCCGCCACCACGGCGAGAATCATCAGCAGCGCGCCCAGGCCGGCGAAGGTCAGCCAGGCTGTTGCCACTCCCTGATGCAGGCTGCTGCTGGGGATCGCTGTCCGCACGACAACGGTGCCTTGATCGCTGAGGACGACCGGCACCACCACCTGTGTGCTCTTCTCCCCCAGCAAGATGAACGCCTGACCGCCGCGTGCACGCGATACGGCATCGGCGTTCGACGCTCCCGACTCTGTCGGAGCGGTGCCAATCAGCGTCCCGTCAGGCATCAACACGGACGTCATCCGGGGGGACCGCTGGGCGAACCCGTCCACCACAGCCTTGAGCTGGCTCTCGTCATGCACCGAGGCGACGAGCGTTGCGACCCCTTGCGCCTCCTGGCTGGCCCCGGCTACGGCACGGTCCTCTGCGAGGGTGCGAACCAGCATCCCCAGCGGGATCAGGAAAGCAATGATGACCGCCGACGTCGTCGCGGCCACCAGCAGTGCGATCTTGCGGCGCATCGTCACCTTGCGGCGCATCGTGACCTTGCGGCCCATCAATGATCGTCCAACTCGCAGTCAGGGGCCGCGAGCCGAACACCCACGCCGCGGACACTGTGCAGGTAACGCGGGGCCGCTGCCGTCTCGCCGAGCTTGCGCCGCAACCAGGAGAGGTGCACGTCGACGGTGCGGTCGCCTCCGCCGTACATCTGACGCCAGACGTCGGCCAGCAGCTCACGTTTGGTGACCACCTCTCCGGCCCGCTGAGCCAGCGCAAGCAGGAGGTCGAACTCCTTGCGAGACAGGTCAACCGGCAGCTCGTCGAGGCTGACCTGGCGTGTCAGCGGGTCGATCATCAGACCACCCACGACCAGCGGG
>DASRUA010000175.1:0-2837 GCA_035655615.1 Dermatophilaceae bacterium | reverse complement strand
AGGCGTTCACGACGCATGCTGGCCGGGTCGATGAGGTGATCACCCGCAAGAAGCGGACCACGCCGCCTGTGGAGCCGAAAGTGACCAAAGCGGTCTTCTCGCCAAGGGGAGTCAAACCCCCAAAGAGCGCGTCCTGTCGTTGTGCCAGGCCCGCGAAGTCAACAAAAAGGGGCTCTTGTGACCTACCCGTGGGTGTCTGACGGGGCCTGACTTCACGACACGCCGTTCCCCGTCTACGGTTCCTGCTGTCTAAGGCTGGAATCGGAGGGTGAGGGGAACGGCGTGCGTTCATCAAGGTTATGGGCTCGGATGTTGGGTTTGGGCGAGGTGGTCGTGGAAGACGTTGAGTTCGACGACGACGAGCAGGTGATCGTGGTGTCAGTGCGGCCGCGGAAGGCCACCAAGCGGCGCTGCGGTCAGTGCGGAAGACGTTGCCCCGGCTATGACCAGGGAGCGGGCCGGCGGCGCTGGCGGGCGCTGGATCTGGGCACCATCCAGACGTTCCTGGAGGCCGACTCGCCTCGGGTCCGATGCGCGGTGCATGGGGTCGTGGCTGCGCAGGTGCCTTGGGCCAGGCACGACGCCGGTCACACCTACGCTTTCGACGACACCGCCGCGTGGCTGGTGACGCACTGCAGCAAGTCCGCCGTGCGGGATCTGCTGCGGATCGCGTGGCGGACCGTCGGGTCGATCGTGACCCGGGTCGTGGCCGACGCGGAGAATGGGACCGACCGGTTCACGGGGCTGACCCGGATCGGGATCGACGAGATCAGCTACAAACGCGGGCACAAGTACTTGACCGTGATCGTGGACCACACCAGCGGAGTCTTGCTCTGGGCGCACCCCGGGCGGGACAGCAAGACGCTCGAGAGGTTCTTCGACCAACTCGGCGCCGAACGCTGCGCCCAGATCACCTTGGTCAGCGCCGATGCAGCCCCCTGGATCGCAGGCGTCGTCGCCGAGCGGTGCAAGAACGCCGAGCTGTGCCTGGACCCGTTCCACATCGTGCAATGGGCCACCAAAGCCCTCGACGAGGTCCGCCGCGACGTGTGGAACGCAGCCCGCAAGAACGGTCAGCGCAGCGCGGCCAAGGACCTGAAGAACGCCAGATTCGCGATCTGGAAGAACCCCGAAGACCTCACCGAACGCCAGGCCGCGACCCTGGCCGGGATCGCCAAGACCAACGCCCCGCTCTACCGGGCCTACCTACTCAAGGAGCAACTCAGGCAGGTCTTCCAGCTCAAGGGCATCCACGGCATAGCGCTGCTGGATGCCTGGCTCAGATGGGCCTCGCGTTCTCAGCTGCCTGCGTTCGTGAAGCTCGCCAGGTCTATCCGCGAACACCGCGCGGGGATCGACGCCGCACTGATCCACGGCCTTTCCAACGCCCGGGTCGAGAGCGTCAACACCAAACTGCGGCTATTGACCAGAATCGCATTCGGGTTCCGCTCACCCGAAGCACTCGTCGCCCTCGCCATGCTCGATCTCGGCGGCATGTGCCCACCGCTCCCCGGCCGCGCAGCCGCCTGAAACCACCCACAGATGAGTCACAAGAGCCGGAATTCCGAGCGGGCGCCGCTTCCCCTTGCTGCCCCTTTTAGGGATATACACCCGCTTGACCGGGCTGGCCTGCCACGGTCCGGTATGACGCTGGACCCAGTCGGCCAGTTCAGCCTTGACCGACGAGAGCAGCACCACCTTCCCGTCGATGCCCGCGGTCTTGCGGCCAGCATTGAGCTCCGTGACCCGCCGCACGCTCAACAGCGTGTTGGCGCGTGATCGGAGCATCAACTTCTGCAGATTACGGACCCTCTTCAGGTCCCCTGCCTGCGACGCCGTGAAGATCCGCTGCCGTAAACGCCGTACGTCCTCCTCGATGGCCCGCCAGTCAACGGCGTGCCAGTCCAGGGGTTCGTCCTCCGGTCCGTTCAACACGGCGACACCCGACAACGACGGTGATGCTGCCGCTGCCGGGATTGTGGTCGTCATGCTGCCCAACTTGTCCTTCGGTTCCGGTGTCGTCGTCATCATTTCTGCACAGGCTCACCTGACCCGCGTCAGCACCCTTTCAGGTCGGGCAACGGCCCTGTCCGGCCAGTTATCCGGGAGCGACCGGCGGAGGGGCCAGTCATGGTGTCCCGGTTTCCTGCTGCCTTTCGGCTACCGGCGTTCGCTTCTCGGGTCATCCTTTCCCGCCAGGGAGTTGGGCCTTCCTCACGGTCGGCTTACCGGACACAACCACATGCCCGGACCCTGACGGGGTTACCACGTTCCCCACGTACGAGATGCGGCCGGGGAGGGTGCCTCCTGTATCCCGAGGGCGGCGGTACTCACCCGGCCGATAAGAAATCCTCGACCGGCGCCTGCCGCTCTTCCACGGCTCAGCCCTTACACCCCGCTCAAACAACCCATCAGCGAGGCTCACACATAACGAAACATCAACGGAGGTTCACGCGATTCACCCGTCCAGCCTTGCCCTCACCTGTAACCCCCATGGATGGAACGAGGACCCTTGGGCTTGAACCCTGAGCTTCGCACCCCACCGTTACCAGCGACGCACGTCAGAGCGGGCACGGGCCACTGAGCACAGGCCCGGAACTACACCACCGACCAAAGTCGGCCCTCCTACCCGCGAGTTCACTCGCTACGTGCGACCTCGTGTCGCAATTTCTTCTTGGTGTCGACGGAGACCACTGGATCCCTCGTACGCAAGAACCGCCGACTGGTGTCGTGGATGTGACGGAACTGGGCGTCCCGGTCTTCGTGCTGGCGACCCTCCCGGGTCTTGGAATTTGCCTGCAGGCTGTACCCCGCCGCGCGCAGCAACCCCGAGACGG
>DASRUA010000174.1:0-2324 GCA_035655615.1 Dermatophilaceae bacterium | reverse complement strand
CAGCCGCGGGCCAAGCTGTCGCGGCGTGGCCTGAGGTGGGCGTTGGAAGGGATCGTGTGTCAACACCTGAGTGTCGCCCGGATCGCCGAGGGCCTGGGGGTGTCGTGGAATACCGCCAACGCCGCGGTCTTGGCCGAAGGGCAGCGGGTACTCATCGACAACCCTGCCCCAGAGCCGCATCACCCGGCGTGTCGGGCCAGTCCCCGCGCACCGTTTCCCTGACAGTCCCATGCAATGCAGCCCAGCAGCGCCTCGCAATGTCTGCACGACAGGCGCGCCAGCCTATGCAAGAGAATTCGCTGGCCCTGAGTGCCGACGCCCCCGACGATCGAAGGCGCGCTCGGTTGGTGAGCCGATGTTGACCAGAAAGGCTGGAGGCGTGGCGGTCGTCCAGTCGCCGATCATTATTGCCCTGGCCACCCCACCATGAGGTTGTCCCGGTTCTCGTGGAAGTTGAGGTGGCGGTCCCCCGCCTGACTCCTGCCTTGCGGTAGGTGTTGGGTGACCGCCAAGTCGACCCAAGACAGGGGACCGCTATGAAGAAGGATTACCAGAAGACTGCGACGAGTGCGAGGGTGCCGGTGCTGCCCGAGGCCGTGTCGATCGTGCTGGCCGAGTTGGCCGGCGACGTGCAGGAGGGCCTGCTCGCGATGGCTGTGGGCACGGGGTTGCAGGTGATGGCAGCGATGATGAACGCCGATGTGGAGGCGGTGTGTGGGCCGAAGGGCAAGCACGATCCGGACCGTTCGGCGGTGCGGCACGGTGCTGGCGACGGGTCAGTGACCTTGGGTGGGCGCAGGGTGGCGGTGCAGCGCCCGCGGATGCGCGCCGCTGACGGGTCGGGTGAGCTGGCGGTGGCTTCTTATGAGTTGTTCTCCTCCACCGAGGTGCTGGGTCGGATGGCGATGCAACGGATGCTGGCTGGGCTGTCGGCCAGGGGTTACCGGACCGGGCTGGAACCGGTCGGGCAGAAGGTGGAGCGGGCTGCTCGTTCGACGAGCAAGTCGGCGGTCAGCCGCCGATTCGTCGCCGCGACCGAGACCGCGCTGGCCGAGCTGGTCGACGCTGACCTGTCCGGGCTGGACCTGGTCGCGTTGATGATCGACGGCGTCCACTTCGGTGAGCATCTGTGCGTGGTCGCGCTCGGCATCGGCATCGACGGCACCAAGCACCCACTCGGGCTCGGCGAAGGTTCCACCGAGAACACCGGCGTGGTCACCGACTTGCTGACCGGGCTGCGTGACCGCGGGCTGGACACGACCCGGGCGATCTTCGTCGGCATTGACGGCGGAAAGGCACTTCATGCCGCTGTGATCAGGGTGTTCTCACATCCGGTGATCGGGCGCTGCCAACTCCACAAGATCAGGAACGTGACCGAGAAGCTGCCCGATCACCTCGCCGCCACCGTCACCAAACGGATGCGCAAGGCGTATCACGCCGAGTCCGCGCTGCACGCCGAAGCGCAGCTCGAAGCGCTGGCCAAGGAGTTGGACCGCACCCACCCCGGCGCCGCCGGGAGCCTGCGCGAGGGCCTGGCCGAGACGTTGACCGTGCTCCGACTGGGCATGTCGCCCACGCTGGCGCGCACGCTGCGCTCCACCAACTGCATCGAGTCGATGATCTCGATCGCCCGCACCCACTCGACCAACGTGAAGAACTGGCAAAACGGCACCATGGCACTGCGCTGGTGCGCAGCGGGCATGATCGAGGCCCGCAGCCAGTTCCGCCGCGTCAACGCCCACCTGCACCTGCCAGCGCTGCGCGCCGCCCTCGACGCGCATGTCGCCACCGAAACTGTCGGTGCCGTGCGTCATCATGAACCCGTGATCGCCGCCTGACGATCACCAGGACCGTCACCGAAGTTCAACGGGAAGCGGGACAACCTCCCGTAGCGGTCCTCGTCCTCCTTCTGCACCTTGTTGAGCACGAGCCCAAGCACACGAGTATCGACGTGGTCGAGGGACTCCAGGGCGGCACCGAGCTCGGGGCGCCGGACGATGCGGCTGCCGACCACGACCAGTGCTCCGCTGGTGATGTGCGCCAAGATGGCGGCATCGGTGACCGGGAGCAGCGGGGGGGTGTCGAGGATCACCACGTCGTAGCGGCGCGTGGCCTCACGCAGCAGGTCTGTCATCTCGGCGAAGCCGAGCAGCTCCGACGGGTTGGGCGGGATGGGGCCGGACGCCAGCACGTCGAGGCCGCTGCCGCCATGCGTCTGGACGACGACGTCAAGGCTCGCCTGACCGATCAGGATGGTCGTCAGGCCGGCTCCGCCCTCGAGACCGAAGTGGTTGGCGATGCGCGGACGCCGCAGGTCGGCGTCG
>DASRUA010000173.1:0-2392 GCA_035655615.1 Dermatophilaceae bacterium | reverse complement strand
GCCTTGTTCGGCAGAATTGTGCTCATGACTGGTTCTCCTTCGACTAGGCCGAGGTTACGTGGCGTGTAACGCGTGAAACCCCTGTTGACCAGGGGTTTCACCGTTTTCGGGTGTTCGGGTTCTGGCTACTTCAGGGTGAGTGGGATCGGGGTGCCCAGGAGTTCGAAGGCTCGGCGTTGGGTGGGGGTGGGTATGGCGAGTAGGTCGAAGCTGGTGTCGTCGTTGCCGGTGACCCGTAGGTGGTTGCGGGTCAGTGTGGCGAGGTGATCCAGCAGGGCGGTGAAGCTGCGGGCGGGCTGGTCGTCGGTGGTGGTCTTGGTCGCTGCCTTGTGGTTGGCGGCGGCAGAGCGTTGGGCGGGGGCGACGGGGTCGGCCGGATCGGGCCTGTTCTCGTCGGTGAAGGTCAAGGGGGCCCAGGCTTGGCGTAGGTGCCAGACCAGGTAGGCGGCGAGCATGCAGATGAACACGTGGGCCTGGACCCGTGACTGTGTGTAGTGGTGGATCGGGCGCAGGTCCAGGTCGATGGCCTTCATGGACCGGAAGTCGCGTTCCACCCGGGCCAAGCTCTTGTAGGTCGCCACGACCTTGGCGGTATCCATCTGCCCGGGGGTCACGGTGGTGCGGATGACGTACAGGCCGTCCAGGGCCGCATCGGTGTTGATGGCTTCGGTGTTGCGGGTGCACGCGAGGGTGTCGTCGGTGATGTCCAGGGTGTAGTGCTTGGCCATCTTGTACCGGCCGATGACCTTGCCTACCCGGATACCGATCTTGCCGGCCCCGGTCAGGCGCCCGGCATCCACGGCGGCCGTGATCTTGGTCAGCTCGATGTCGGTGGCCTCCAGCAGTGCCAGGCGTTTGCGGGCCCGCTCAACGGCCAGGGCCGGGTTGCGGCAGGCGATGAGGCGCTCCCCGGGGTAGTCGGGGTGGCTGATCTCGGCCAGGTTCGCCTGATCGAAAAGGGACATCTGCAAGGGCCCGTCGTCGGCGGCCAGGGCTGCGATCGCCGGGGCCCGTAGGGCGGTGACCCACCCGAACCCACCCAGTTCCCGTAACGCCTCGACCCGGGCGCTGGTGATCATTCCCCGGTCCCCGACCATCACCATGTCGGTCAAGGAGAAGGTGCCCTTGACTGCTTGCACGATGGTGGTGAACGCGGTCGGGTCGGCGGTGTTGCCGGGGAACACCCGGACCGCGACCGGCCGCCCGGCGGGGTCGGTCAGCAGCCCGTACTCGATCTGGGGCAGTCCTTTCTTGCCGTCGCGGGAGTATCCGCGGGCCGCCAGGGGGCAGCATTTGCCGGTGACCCAGGATGAGGACAGGTCGAACAGGGCGAGCCGGTCGGGGTTGCCCGGCCCGGCCAGGTGTGTGCGGACCAGCTTGGTCTCGATCCCGTCCTGGCGTCCGACGAGCCAGTCCATCGCGGCGTATACCTCGTCGGTGGTGGCGTCGGCCACGCCCAGGTCAGCGGCCAACGTGGTGTCGGCCCACCACCGGGTCGTGGCCAGCTTCGAACCCGGCCGGCATACCCGGGCGATGATCAGGGCCAGCGCGATGTCCCGGTTCCGTCCCGCCGGGCCAAGCAACCCGGGCAGCCCGAGCGCCTTGGCCTGGGCGTGGACCGCAGCCACATGCCCATGCGGCAAGACACGGGTCACCTCCAAGTCCTGACCGGGAACGACCAGCGACTGGCCGGTCAACGAGACCCGCACCGCCTCCAGCGTCGCCTCCGGCAACGCCGACAAGTTCGCCAGTGTCTCGTGCCTGACCGTCACCCCGTCGCGGTACGTGCGCCGAAGCAGGTAGGCCACCGACTCGCGGCTGACCCCCGCCTTGGTCACATACTTCTTTGACACCTTGGCTACATGCATCGCCCCTGTGCGCTTCGCCATACCGCACAGCATAACGCAACGAAGGGCAAGGATAGGTTCACGACACACCCAAGACTTGGCTACATTGCTCGGTCGCTCACAACCCATACTTGCTAGTCAACGTGGATAACACCGGCTCAGAGCCGACGTAACTTCGGACTAGACGGAGGGTGTCGACCTCAATCTCGTCGAGATCCTCACGGATCGGGCGCTCGTCGAGGACCTGCCCGAGGACTTCCTCGGGCAGAGCACGGTCATCGTGCGGGCGACGGGCCTCGTGCGTGACGACGCGGCGTGGAGTCAGACCGGATGGATGGCACTCGGCGCAGAACCGGACGTGACCGGTCGTGAGGTTGAGCTCATAGCCATCCCTACGCACTCTGGGCCAACCAGGGTCCATCCGTGATGAGAGTCTTCGTACCGGCTCACCGCAAGGTCACGGGTCCAGGCTCAATACCGCTTGGTGAGGTCGGGACGACGGTGTAGCCCGGGCTACGGCTGAGGCTGTATCCAGGCCGCCGGCG
>DASRUA010000172.1:0-16733 GCA_035655615.1 Dermatophilaceae bacterium | reverse complement strand
GAGCCGTCCGCCATCAGCTCGCACAGATCCTGCAACAGGACGACGTTGGCTGCGGCGTCCTGGCCCGCGACGATCCGGTCGATCACCTCGACACCCCGGACAGCGCCGACGCGGCAGGGGGTGCACTTGCCGCAGGACTCTGCTGCGCAGAACTCCATGGCGGAGCGGGCCTGGGCTGCCATGTCCACGGTGTCGTCGAAGACCACGACACCGCCGTGCCCGATCATCGCCCCCGCCTCGGCGAAGGCCTCGTAGTCCAGCGGCAGGTCGAACTCCGTGGGCGGCAGGTAGGCCCCCAGAGGACCCCCGACCTGGACGGCCCGGATCGGTCGGCCAGAGGCGGTGCCCCCCGCGAACTGCTCGAGCATCTGCCCCAGGGTGATCCCGAAGGCGGTCTCGACGATCCCGCCGCGGGCGACGTTGCCTGCCAGCTGGAAGACCTGGGTGCCGCGTGAGCTGCCGACGCCGAAGTCGCGGTAGAAGTCGGCCCCGTGGGCGAGGACCACCAGGACACTTGCCAGTGACAGCACGTTATTGACAACCGTCGGCTTGCCGAACAGCCCCTCGATCGCGGGCAGCGGCGGTTTGGCGCGAACCACGCCTCGCTTGCCCTCCAGGCTCTCCAGCATCGCGGTCTCCTCACCGCAGATGTAGGCGCCCGCGCCGACCCTGATCTCCAGGTCGAACCCGTGGTCGCTGCCCAGGACCCGCGGGCCGAGCCAGCCAGTCTTGTATGCCGTCCGGATGGCGGCCTGCATCGTGGCGACCGCATCGGGATACTCCGAGCGGACATAGATGAAGCCCTCATGGGCGCCCACCGCGAGGCCGGCGATGACCATCCCCTCGATCAGCATGAAGGGGTCGCCCTCCATGAGCATCCGGTCCGCGAAGGTCCCGCTGTCGCCCTCGTCGGCGTTGCAGGTGACGAACTTCGGCCAGGCCGGTGCGTCCAGAACCGTGCGCCACTTCAACCCCACCGGGAAACCTGCACCGCCGCGTCCACGTAGACCGGACGCGGTGACCTCGTCGCAGATCTGCTCGGGTGTCATCGCCAGGGCCCGGCGCAGCGCGATCAGGCCGCCGTGTGCCTGGTAGTCCTGGACGGACAGCGGGTCGATGATGCCGACCCGGCTGAAGGTCAGGCGGTTCTGCAGTGCGAGCCAGGACCAGCCGGTCGAGCTCGGCGGTGTGCACCCGGCCGTGCAGGCGACCGTTGACGGTCACCGTCGGCCCGAGCGCGCAGTTCCCGAGGCAGAAGACCTCATCGAGGGTGACCGACCCGTCTGCCGCGGTGTGGCCGAAGTCGACGTGCAGGGAGCTGGCGGCGTGGTCAGCCAGGGCGCGGCCACCCACGGACTGGCACGCCTCGCCCCGGCAGATCTGGACCCGCAGCTTCCCCGGAGGGGTCGAGCGCAGGTCCGAATAGAAGGTCAGCACCCCGTGAACGTCGGCGCGGGAGAGGTTCAGCGCCTTCGCCACGAGCGGAACCGCACGCGCGTCGACATACCCGAAGGTCTGCTGGAGGGCGTGCAGCACGGGCAACAGCGGTCCGCGCTGCGCGGCGTGGGCACCGATCGTCTCCAGGGCCACCTCATGGGAGAACGGGGTATGTCGCTCGTCGTTGAGCATGGGTGGGGTACCCCTTCGGCTGGGTGGATCTCCCCGCGAATTTACACCCCGACGGTTGGCTGATCAGCCACCGGATCACCCCGTCCACCTCCTTGCCGCGGGGGATCGCGACGCGGACGGATCCTGCGCAAGCTCACCCCATACGGGTGACGACCGATCGGGTGCGGGACCGCAAGCATCGGACCAGTTCCATCCGATCAAGGAGATGCTGACCATGCCACTGCACGATCGTGACGCTGTTCGTCCACGGCTGGCGGACTCGGTGTTCGCCGGGCACACCCTGACCAGTCCTGTTCCCAAGTACCGTTTCCCCCGGGAAGAGACCCTGCCCAGGGAGGCGTACCAGCTGGTGGCGGACGAGCTGATGCTCGATGGCAACGCCCGCCAGAACCTGGCCACCTTCTGCCAGACGTGGGCTGAGCCCGAGGTCTACGGGCTCATGGCGTTGGCGATGAACAAGAACCTGATCGACGCTGACGAGTACCCGCAGACCGCTGAGCTGGAACGTCGATGCGTCCACATGCTGGCCGACCTGTGGCATGCGCCCGAGGCGGCCAACACGGCGGGCTGCTCGGCCATCGGATCCTCGGAGGCCTGCATGCTGGCGGGCATGGCGGCCAAGTGGCGGTGGCGGGCCAGGCGGCAGGCAGAAGGCAAACCGGCTGACAAGCCGAACATGGTGTGCGGACCGGTGCAGGTGGTGTGGCACAAGTTCGCCCGCTACTGGGACATCGAGATGCGCGAGGTCCCGATGTCGCATGGCAGCTACGCCATGGATCCAGCCTCGATGCTCGAACGGGTGGACGAGAACACGATCATGGTCGTGCCCACTTTCGGCGTCACCTATACCGGGGCCTACGAGCCGGTGGAGGCTATAGCCAAGGCCCTCGACCAGCTGCAGGCCGACACCGGCCTCGACATCGACATCCACGTTGATGGGGCCAGCGGTGCCTTCCTCGCTCCGTTCTGCGCGCCTGACGTGTTGTTCGACTTCCGCCTCCCGCGGGTCAAGTCGATCAGCACCTCGGGGCACAAGTTCGGGCTGGCGCCGCTGGGCGTCGGCTGGGTCATCTGGCGGGACCGCGAGGAGCTCCCTGAGGACCTGATCTTCCATGTGAACTACCTCGGTGGAGACATGCCGGTATTCCAGATCAACTTCTCGCGTCCGGCCGGGCAGGTGGTCGCTCAGTACTACAACTTCCTCAGGCTCGGTTTTGAGGGATACAAGGGGATCCACGACGCGTCCTATGAGGTTGGTCAGTACCTCGCGTCCGAGAGATCGTCAGGCTGGGCCCGTTCGAGCTGCTCTGCGACAGCAACCCGGCAACCGGGATCCCGACCGTCACGTGGCGGATCCGTCAGGGAGAGGAACCTGGCTACACCCTGTTCGACATGGCTGACCGGCTCCGCGAACGAGGGTGGCAGGTGCCTGCCTACACCCTCACCGGAACCGCTTCCGACATACCGGTGCAACGCATTCTGGTCCGTCTGGGGGTGAGTCGGGATCTGGCTTCCCTGCTCCTTGAGGACTTCCGTCATGCGGTGGCACACTTCACCAAGCACCCGGTCACGGTGTCCATGTCGAAGGAGGAGTCGGGCGGGTTCAGCCACCTGTAGGCAGGTTCAGAGATGTCGAACACAGGGGACTCCGGAGGCGCCGGCGGCACTGAGCGCGCCGGGGGTGCCGAGCACGCCGGCGGCGCCGGGCACGCCGGCGGCTCGGCGGGCCACGTCGGCCCTTTCGTGACCTTCGTCGAGCACCGGCGCCCGGACGGTCACGTCGCTCGCTGGGAGTCGCGCCGCCACCGGAAGCAGCTCGGCGGCGCGGCGACCGCCGGTTCGATATGGTGGGCGCCCACGGCGCGGGGATGGTGGATTGCCGTCCTGTTCGCCGTGGGGTCTTCGCTCTTCGCCCTCGGTACGGTCCCCGCCTACGTTGACGCCGTCGGAGCCAGATGGGACGCGGTGACCTACTTCGTCGGGTCTCTAGTTCTTCACGTCTGCCGGCTTTCTCACGTATCGGGAGGCGGTGGACGCCGGACCTTCGGTGCCGGGGCGACCCGTCGACGCTTCTTCGTCTTTCAGCCTCACCGGATCGACTGGTGGGCGACCGCGGTGCAGCTTCTGGGAACCCTCTTCTTCAACCTCAGCTGCGGCAACGCACTGCGGGCGAACCTCACGGCTCAGGCCGCACACCAGCATGTGTGGCGACCAGACGCCTTTGGCTCGATCTGCTTTCTGGTTGCCAGCACCCTCGCCTGGTTCGAGGTCTGCCACGGCTGGGTCGCCTGGCGCCCCCGGTCGTGGGCGTGGTGGATCACGTTGGCCAACCTGACCGGGTCTGTTGCCTTCGGCATCTCCGCTGTCGCCGCCTACATCAACCCGGTGACCGGCGAGGTGACCAACGCCGACCGTTCGGCGTTGGTCACCTCGCCGGCGCGGTGTGCTTCTTCGTCGGTGCCCTGCTCCTCCTGCCTGAGCGAACGGAGCCCGAACAGACGGAGCCCGAGCAGACAGAAGGAGTCTGAGACGCCAGACAGGAGCCTCAGGTGTCAGGCGTCGATGATGACGGGGATGATCAACGGGCTGCGGCGGTAGGTGCGGTAGGCCCACGTTGCCACGGCCTGGCTGACCAGCTCCTCGGTCTTCTCGATGTCGATGTCTTCCTTGGAAGCCTTGGTCAGGACTCTCTGGATCACCGGCACCGCAGCGTCGAAGGTGGACTCCTGCTGCTCGAAGCCGTGCGCGAGGAAGTCGGGCTTCTCGACCATCTTGCCCGTGTCGGGGTTCACGATGGCAACGATCGTCACGACCCCCTCCTCGGCCATGTTCCGGCGCACCTTCAGGGAGTGCTCGGTGGCGCCCCCGACGGTCATCCCGTCCACGTACACCAGGCGCGCGGGGACGTTGGCGGTGATGGATGCCCGGCCATTGACCAGATCGATGACGGACCCGTCCTCGGCGATGATCACCCGGTCCGGACGGACTCCGGTGCGGATCGCCAGGTCGGCGTTCGCGCGCAGGTGCCGCCATTCCCCGTGGATGGGCAGGACGTTGGAGGGCTTCACGATGTTGTAGCAGTACGCCAGCTCCCCGGCGCTTGCGTGCCCGGAGACGTGAACCTTGGCGTTGCCCTTGTGGATCACGTTGGCGCCCCAGCGGGTCAGCTCGTTGATCACCCCGTAGATGGCGTTCTCGTTACCGGGGATCAGTGAGCTGGCAAGCAGGACGGTGTCGCCATCGGTGATCCGGATGGGGTGGTCGCGGTTGGCCATCCGGGAGAGCGCAGCCATCGGCTCACCCTGGGAACCCGTGCAGATGAGGGTGACCTTGTTGGCCGGCAGGTTGTCCAGGGCCTTGAGATCGACCACCAGGCCCTTCGGGATGGTGAGGTAGCCCAGATCGCGGGCGATGCCCATGTTGCGGACCATTGAGCGGCCCACGAAAGCGACCTTGCGGTGATGTTGGTGCGCGGCATCCAGCACCTGCTGGATCCGGTGAACGTGACTGGCGAAGCTGGAGACGATGACGCGCCCCGGACAGGTGCGGAATACCGTCTCGATGGCGGGGGAGAGCTCGCGCTCGGAGGTGATGAACCCTGGCACCTCGGCATTGGTGGAGTCGACCATGAACAGGTCGACGCCTTCTTCGGCCAGTCTCGCGAACGCACCCAGATCGGTGAGGCGTCCATCCAGCGGGAACTGGTCCATCTTGAAGTCACCCGTATGCAGCACCAGCCCGGCCGGGGTGCGGATCGCCACGGCCAGTCCGTCGGGGATCGAGTGGTTGACCGCGATGAACTCGCAGTCGAACGGTCCGAGCTTCTGCCGTTGTCCTTCGCGGACCTCAACGGTCCTGGGCGTGATGTGGTGTTCCTTGAGCTTGGCCTTGATGAAGGCCAGGGTGAGCTTCGATCCGACCAGCGGGATGTCCGGCCGCTCGTTCAGCAGGTAGGGAACGCCGCCGATGTGATCTTCGTGCCCGTGCGTGAGCACGATGGCGTCGATCAGGTCCAGACGGTCCCGGATCCAGGTGAAGTCGGGCAGGATCACGTCGACACCGGGCTGGTGCTCTTCGGGGAACAGGACCCCGCAGTCAACGACCAGGAGCCGGCCGGCGTGTTCGAAGACGGTCATGTTGCGACCGATCTCACCGATTCCGCCCAGAGGCACCACGCGCAGGCCCCCTGGCGGCAGGGCGGGCAGTGTGTCCTTGCGCTTGGACCCGCGCCGACTCATCGCGTCACCCTTGATGCGTGCGTCGGAGCTGTCGTCGGAGTCGTCGTGCTGTCGCTGTGGGCGGTGTCGCTGTGGGCGGTGCGAGTTCTTCTGTTCACGGTCAGCTTTCGTCGGTGTCGGGTTGGTCTGGAGGCGATGGTCCAACGGATGCCAAGCTCTATGGTCGCGCACTTTTCCGTGGCGCGGGCACGAACGGTCTTCCGGGTTGGCTCGCGCGTTCTTCACCCAGCTGAAACTGAACGCTCGCTGCCGGCCTCTTGGCCTGTCGCTCAGCCGGCCGTTGCGGTGCGCCGGATCGTGAAGCTCGGCCGCTCTGCCAGGCTCTGCGCCACGACGCAGTAGCGCTCCGTCATCGTCGCAAAGCGTGCGAGGGCCTTGTCGTCCGCATCGGTGTCCAGCTCGACGTTCAGCTGGATGCCGTGTGCTCCGACGGGGGCGTCGCGGGAGACCCCGAGGGTGCCGCGAGCGTCGAACTGGCCCAGCGCGCGGAGGGTGGCGCTGCGGATTTCGATGCCCAGCGCGGTGGCCACGCTTCTCAGGGTGACGCCCGCGCAGGCCAGCAGCGCCTGCAACAGCATGTCGCCCGAGCATGCGTCGCTGCCGTCGCCGCCGGTGGCTGGATGCAGCCCCGCCCGGATGGGGCCGGCCCAGGTCTGCACGGTGCAGGTGATGCCGGCGTCATCGAATGCTGCGGTTGCCTGCAGCGGTGTGAGCGCGCTGGCTGGCTCATCGCGATATCGCTGTTTGAGGGGTGCCTGTATCTCGCGCAGGGTGGTGGTATCCATGCTGATCTCCACAGAGTTGCGGTTGGACGGGTTCTGACTGGCCGTGCTGTGACTCGACGGGTTCTGACTAGACGGCTGACAGCTCGGGAAAGGTGACGCCGAAGGCCCGGTCGATCTCTTCCGGTGAGAGCGGCTGGCCGAAGAGCCATCCCTGGGCCGAGTCGCAACCCTGCTCGCGCAGGAGGGCGGCTTGAGCCGGCCGGGCGACTCCTTCGGCGACGAGGGTCAGTCCCAGGGCATGGCCCAACGTGATGATTGCACTCACGATGGCCGCCGAGGACCCGTCCTGATCCATTTGCGAGATGAACGACTGGTCGATCTTCAGGATGTCGACATCGGTCTGCTGGAGCTGTGAGAGCGACGAGTGCCCTGTACCGAAGTCGTCGATGGACAGCTGCACGCCGAGTTCTCGAAGGCGGTCGAGGTTGTGGTTCATGACGCCCACGCCATCCAGCAGAGTGGTCTCGGTGATCTCCAGGGTGAGCTGCCCCGGCGAGATGGCGCTCCGATTCAGGGCCTGGCTCAGCGCGCGGACCACATCCTCCTGCTGGAGTGTGCGCGCCGACAGGTTGACCGCGAGCAAGCCACCCGCGTCGCACCACTGCGCCCCCCTGCGAACGGCCTCCTGCAGGACCCAGCAGTCCAAAGCGGAGATGAGGGAACCCTCCTCGGCGATCGGGACGAACTCGGCGGGCGAGAGCAGCCCGAATCCTGGGCGCTCCCATCGGACCAGGGCCTCGGCGCCGATCACCCGCTCGTCGTCCAGCGACACGATCGGCTGGTACAGAACGCGAAGCTCGTGGCCGGCGATGGCCCGGCCCAGGGCGTTGCGCACCGAGAACTTGGTGTCCACCGCCTCCTGCATCGAGTTGTCGAAGACCGCGGCACGGGCCTTCCCGCTGGCCTTGGCCTCGTACATGGCAAGGTCTGCCTGCCCCAGCAGGTGCTCGGCGGTCGTGGCGGCGTCGGCTGTCGTCACGAGGCCGATGCTGGCGCTGACGACGGCCTCGTGATGCCCGATCGGGAAGGGCGCTGAGAGCTGGCTGCCTATCCGGGCCGCGATAGAGGGGGCGATCGCGCTGTCGGACACGTTGGGGCAGACCACGACGAACTCGTCACTTCCCAGACGGGCGAGCACGTCATCCGGGCGTATGCATGCACGGATGCGTTGGCTGGCCAGCACAAGGAGCTCGTCGCCGACTGCGTGTCCCAGACTGTCGTTGACCCGCTTGAAGCCGTCAAGGTCGATGTACAGAACGGCCAGGCCCTCTCCGGCGCGGGCGCATGCCTCAAGTGACTGGTCGAGGTGCCGGATCAGGGCGGCACGGTTGGGCAGCCCTGTCAACGTGTCCTGCAAGGTCTGTCGGCTCAGATCCTCGTGCAGAAAGTGCATCTCGCGGGTGGACACGTCGGCTGAGCGCCTGAGCGTGAAGCGCTCGTCGTCGGCCTCCGTGTACGTGGTGCTGACAGCGTCCAGCAGGGAGCGCCAGGCGGCCTGTGACGGGCTCGACTCACGACCCAGGTCGAGCTGCTCCAGCTGTCGGATCAGGGTGCGGTGCAGTCCTGTCGTGTCGTTCATACCGGCCGCTCTTTGCGTAGCTCACAGCGGGGGATGTAGTGGGGGATGCAGCGGGCGAGAAGGCAGGCTGAACCTGTTCCCCACATGACGGCCTCCGGCTCATGAAACGCATGACAAATTGATGACAGTCCGGTGCAGCTACATCGAATCATCGTCGATGCGGTTCCGCTTGTCGGCGTACCCACGACTCCACTGTATGGCGCAGACGCCCTGATATGTGATGTACGGCAGATCTTCCTGTCGTTCCGTACAGTTCATAGAGTGCTGCAGTATGACGTTCGCGCCCTGATCGCCGAGCTTGGTGCAGCCCTGCGCGGGACGGCCACCAACGATGCGGGTGTGCGTGCCCTCTATGCCACCGACGCCTCCAACTACCGCGTCGTTCCTGACCTGGTGATCGTGCCGGCCGACATCGACGACCTCGCGGCCGCCGTACAGCTCACCTCACAGGCGGGCGCGCCCATCGTGCTACGCGGGGCTGGGACCTCCATGGCGGGTAACGCCATCGGCGGAGTCGTGATCGACGTCTCCCGTCATCTGAACAACATTCTGGACATCGACCCGGAACAGCGGACGGCGGTCGTCGAGCCCGGGGTCGTGCTGACCGACCTGACCAGCGCGTCCGCGGCGTACGGTCTGACGTTCGGTGCCGACCCGTCCTCAGGGAGCCGGGCAACCCTTGGCGGGATGATCGCCAACAACGCGTGCGGCTCGCACTCGGTGGCCTGGGGCACCACGGCCGACAACCTGCACAGTCTGGAGGTGCTCCTCTCTGACGGCACCCGGATGGACCTGACGTCGCCCCTTGACCGGTTCCCTGTGCATGACAGAGACGCCTCTGACGACCAGCGACAACGCGGCGGCATGGCTGACCTTCTGGCCCGGGCGCGCGGCCTGGCGGCGCGCCCGGGCAGGGAGGGCGAGATCCATCGCGCCCTGCAGGCCATCGCGGCTCGGGACGCCCTGCTGATCTCCCGACGCTTCTCGGGCCTGAGACGCCGGATCTCGGGATACCCGCTGGACCGTCTGCTGCCCAGCCACGGCTACGACGTGGCGCGCTTCCTCTCAGGCACCGAGGGCAGCCTGGCCGTCACCCTGCGCGCGACGCTGAACCTGGTTGAGCTCCCGGCGGCCACGGTGCTGCTTGCCCTGGGTTTCAGCGACTCCGTGGCTGCGGCGGACTGCGTACCACTGGTCCTGCCGCACGGCCCCTTGACGATGGAGTCGATCAACGCCACGCTGGTCGACCGACTGCCCCGGGAAGTGCGCGGTGCTGCGGTCGCCGCGGGACTCCCGGCTGGAAGTGCCTGGCTCCTGGTCGAGGTGGGCGGCGCCGATCCGGATGATGCGATCCGAGCCGCCCGGGCCATCATCACCGACCTGGATGTGTCGGATCTGGCCGTCTCCTCCTCGCTGGTCACCGACCCGGGGGCCCAGGCGGTGCTGTGGCGGTGCCGACGCGACAGCACCGGACTAGCGACCCGGCGCAGCGACGGGGCGGAGGCCTGGGGTGGCTGGGAGGACGCGGCCGTTCCGCCGGAGCGGCTGGGAACATACCTCCGTGAGCTGGACGAGATCCTGGCGGCCCACGACCTGTCCGGCGCGTCATACGGCCACTTCGGTGAAGGCTGCATGCACATCCGGATGGACTTCGACCTGTTCAGCGAACGCGGCCTGGCGCACTACCGCTCCTTTGTGGAGCAGGCGGCTGATCTTGTGGTCCGCCTTGGTGGTTCGGTCTCCGGCGAGCACGGTGACGGCCGGGCGCGCTCCGAGCTGCTGGCCAGGATGTATGGCGCGGACGTCGTCGAGGTCTTCAATGAGATCAAGAACGTATGGGACCCGGCCGGGGTGCTGAACCCGCACGTCATTGCCGACCCGGCGCGCCTGGATGCGGACATCCGGCATCGAGGCAAGGCCAAGGACCGCGTGCTGGCGACCGAGTTCTCCTACCCTCACGACGCCGACAGCTTCGCGCAGGCCCAGCGACGGTGCGTAGGCGTCGGCAAGTGTCTTCAGTCCTCCGGTGGCGTCATGTGTCCGAGCTATCAGGTCACCAGAGAGGAGAAGGACTCCACCCGCGGGCGCGCGCACCTGCTGTGGGAGATGCTCGAGGGCGACGTCATCACCGACGGCTGGCGTTCCACCGAGGTCCGGGACGCGCTGGACCTGTGTCTGTCATGCAAGGGATGCCTGAGTGACTGCCCCGTCAACGTGGACATGGCGACCTACAAGTCCGAGTTCCTGCACCACCACTACGCCGGGCGGCTGCGGCCCGCGTCGCACTACTCGATGGGCTGGCTGCCGTTGTGGTCCCGCCTGGCCGCGGTCGCGCCGGCTGCGGTCAACGCGGTGACCGGGTCCGTGCTGCAGACTCCGCTGAAGTGGGCCGCGGGGATCGCGCCCGAGCGTGACATTCCCCGTTTCGCCACCCGCTCTCTGCGGTCGTCGTGGCGTCGGCGTCCGGCATCGCCAGCCCGTGTTGGTGGCGGCGGCGAGGGAGCCGCCGTCCGTCAGCCCACCAGCCCTGGTGGCACAGTCGTGCTCTGGCCCGACTCGTTCACCAGCTATCTGGCGCCCGAGGTGGGCAAGGCTGCTGTGGCGGTGCTCGAGGACGCGGGTTTCGAGGTCGTGCTGCCCCGGGGGCCGGTGTGCTGCGGGCTGACCTGGATCACCACGGGTCAGCTGGGCGTGGCCAAACGGGTGCTGCGCCGTTCGCTTCGGTCCCTGGACGGGTACTTGAGGGCAGGGGTTCCGGTTGTCGGGCTCGAGCCGAGCTGCCTGGCGGTATTCCGTCACGAGGCGCCCACGCTGTTGCCGGGGGACGAGAGCGCCCAGCTCGCCAAGGGGCTTACCTTCACCCTCGCCGAGCTGTTGGCTACCTACGCCCCGCACTGGACTCCGCCACAGGTTGGCGGCGACGCGCTGGTTCAGACGCACTGCCATCAGCATGCGGTGATCGGCTTCGAAGCCGACCGCGCTCTCATGAAGGCGGCCGGGATCAGCGCATCCGTGCCGGACTCCGGGTGTTGTGGGCTGGCCGGCAACTTCGGCTTCGAGCGAGGCCATTACGACGTGTCCCGAGCCGCGGGGGAGCGAGTGCTTCTGCCTGCCGTCCGAGCCGCATCCGAGGCCACGGTGATCGTCGCCGACGGATTCAGCTGTCGCACCCAGATCGGACAGGAGACCGGTCGCAGGCCACTGCACCTGGCCCAGGTCCTTGCCTCCGCGTTGAAAGGGTCGGCCCCCACCTAGGTGAGGACCGACCCTTCAGGCAGCCGACTTCTGACTGCTGGAACCCTTGGACACGTGACCCCAGGACACTTGGCCCTAGGACGCTAGACCCCGGGACACTTGAACCCCAGGACACTGGACCCCAGGGAACCTGACCCTAGGACACTTAACTACTTGGTCAGCAGCGAGAGAACCGGGTCGTTCGCATACGCGGCAGCAGCATTCGCTTTGGTCACGATGACCGGCGGAAGCAGGAACGCGGGGACGATCTTCACGCCGTTGTTGTACGACTTGGTGTCGTTGGACGGGGCCTTCTTGCCTGCCTGGAGGTCCTTCACCATCGAGATGGCCTGGGTCACGAGCAGGCGGGTGTCCTTGTTGATCGTGGAGTACTGCTCGCCGGCCATGATCGACTTGACCGACTCGGCCTCGGAGTCCTGACCGGTGACGACCGGGATCGGCTTGCCGGCGGCCTTGACAGACGTGATGATCGCGCGTGCCAGGGTGTCGTTCGGGGACAGCACGCCATCGATCGACTTGGCGCCGTAGGTGCTGGTGAGCAGCGCGTCCATCCGGCTCTGGGCGTTCTCCGACTTCCACGCTGCGGTGGCGGTCTGCTTGATGTCGGTCTGACCCGATCCGACGACCAGCGTGCCGTCAGTGATCTTCGGCTGCAGGACCTTCATCGCGCCGTCGAAGAACACCTTGGAGTTGGCGTCGTCCGACGAACCTGAGAAGAGCTCGATGTTGTACGGGCCCGCGGGCTTCTTGGCCTTCAGCCCGTCAAGCAGTGCCTGGCCCTGGAGCATGCCCACCTTGAAGTTGTCGTAGGCGACGTAGCTGTCGACGTTCGGGGTGTTCAGGATGAGACGGTCGTAGGCGATCACGACCGCGCCCGCGTCATGGGCCGCCTTGACCTGGGTGCTCAGCTGGCCGCCGTCGGCCGCACCGATGATGATGACCTTGGCACCCCTGGTGACCATGGCCGAGATCTGGTCCTGCTGGTCCTTGACCGTGGTCGATGCGCCTGCGTACTGCACGTCGCCCTTGAAGTCGGCCGCCTTGAGACCGTCTGTGAAGAGGCTACCGGCCAGAACCCAGTTCTCGGAGGTCTTCGAGGGGAGGGCAACGCCTATCGTCGCGTCCTTGGCGAAGCCGGCGGCGCTGCCGGTTCCGGCGGCGGCGTCATTTCGGCTCGAGCATCCCGAGACCGCCAGCAGCGCGAGGGCAGCAATTGCTGCCGTCGTGATGACGTGTTTGCGCATGGTGAAGTCACTTTTCCTATCAGTTGAGGTGATGGCGGTTGAGAGTGATCGTGTTGAGCGTGATGGGGTTTGAGCCTGATGCAGCTGGATGCCGCGCTATGGCGCGGGAACCAGCGGACGGGTCGCGTCCGGCGTATCGCTGAGCGGGACCTCGCCGGTGGTTTCCCCGGGTTCCCTGACCAAGGTTTTGCGGTCTCGCATGAGGAAGCCGGTGATGGACGGGCGGCCCTGGCTCTTGTTCCAGACATCGACGCCGACGGCGATGAGGAGCACCATGCCCTTGATGATCTGGACCTTGTCGGCCCCGACGCCTTCGAGCTGGAGGCCGTTGTTCAGGACGGCCATCACGAGACCACCGATGATGGACCCGGTCACCGTGCCGATGCCACCGGAGACGGCCGCGCCGCCGATGAATACCGCCGCGATCGCGTCGAGCTCCCAGCCGATCCCGTCCTGCGGACCGGAGGCGACCGACCTGGCGACGAAGATCATGCCGGCCAGCGAGGCCAGGATCGACATGTTCATCATGACCATGAAGTTGACCCGTTTGGACTTGACCCCGGAGAGCTCTGCGGCAAGCCGGTTGCCACCGACCGCATAGATGTGGCGCCCGAAGATCGTGTTTCGCGTGATGAAGGAGTACAGGAGAACGAGGACTCCCAGGATGATCCCCGACACGGGGAAGCTCGTGCCGGTACGGCCGCCCGCGAACAGCATCGTGGCGTAGATGACCACGGCGTCGAGCAGGACGACCTTCAGAACGCTGACCCACATGGGGGCAGGCGTCGAGCCCATCCCCTCCTGCACCCGGCGGGCGCGCCACTCCTTGAGCACCACCGCTAGGGCGACGATCAGGCCGAGCAGCAGAGTGAGGTTGTTGTAGCCGGTGTTCGGGCCGATCTCGGGCAGGTAACCCGCTCCGATCGTGGTGAAGCCCTGGGGGACTGGCACCGTGTTGGCGTTGCCGATGACCTGGTTACCGCCGCGGAAGATCAGCATCCCGGCGAGGGTGACGATGAAGGCAGGGACGCCGATGTAGGCCACCCAGAAGCCCTGCCAGGCTCCGATCACGACGCCGACGCCGATCCCGAGAAGAATGGCCAGCGGCCAGGGGAGGTGCCAGGAGTTCATCGAGATCGCCACGACGATGCCGGTGAACGCTGCGATCGATCCGACCGACAGGTCGATGTGCCCGCAGATGATGACCATCACCATGCCGATGGCCAGGATCAGGATGTACGAGTACTGGCTGACCAGGTTGACGAGGTTCCCGGAGGAGAGGGTCAGCCCGTCCGTCAGGAACTGGAACAGCGCGATGATCGCGATGAGGCTGAACAGGATCCCGAACTGGCGGACATCGGACTGGCCGCCGCCGAAGATCTTCTTGAGGTCCTTGAACCCGGCCTTGGCACGGCCCGTCGCTTCGCTCATTTGCTCTGAACCTTCTTCTTCGCAGAGGTCATGCTCTTCATGAGTGTCTCCGGGTCGGCTTTGTTGGTCTGGATGCAGTCGGTGATCGCGCCCTCGAAGATCGTGTAGATCCGGTCCGTCAGACCGAGCAGCTCCGGCAGCTCGGACGAGATCATGATCACGCCCTTGCCCTGGGCAGCGAGCGCTTGGATGATTCCGTAGATCTCGTACTTGGCGCCGACGTCGATGCCGCGAGTCGGTTCGTCAAGAATCAGCAGGTCGGGGTCGGAGAACATCCACTTCGCGAGGACGACTTTCTGCTGGTTGCCGCCGGACAGCTTGCGGACCCCGTAGTCGACGCTGGGCGTCTTGATCCGCAGGCTCTTCCGGTAGGCCTCGCTGAGCTGGTACTCCTTGGTGGCACTGACGACCTGCCCGACCGAGATCTTGGTGAGCTTGGCGGAGACGATGGACCGCTTGATGTCGTCGATCAGGTTGAGCCCGAGCGCCTTGCGGTCCTCGCTCACGTACGCCAGGCCCTGGTCAATGGCTTCCGAGACGTTTCTGAGATGGATCTCGGCTCCGTCCTTGAAGATCTGGCCGGAGATGAAGTTGCCGTATGAGCGGCCGAAGATGCTCATGGCGAGCTCGGTGCGCCCGGCGCCCATCAAGCCTGCGAGGCCGACGATCTCTCCCCGGCGAACCGTGATGGTCGAGTTCTTGACGACCATTCTCTCGGTCGCCTGCGGGTGCTGGACGTTCCAGTCGCGCACCTCGAAGAAGACTTCTCCGATGTGTGGGGTCCGATCCGGGAACCGGCTCTCCAGACTGCGTCCGACCATCCCGCGAATGATCCGGTCCTCGTTGACGCCGTCTTCCCTGACGTTCAGCGTCTCGATCGTCCGGCCGTCCCGAATGATCGTGATCGAGTCCGCGACCTGCTCGATCTCGTTGAGCTTGTGCGAGATCATGATGGAACTGATCCCCTTGCGCTTCAACCCGCGGATGAGGTCGAGCAGGTGAGCGGAGTCGGCTTCGTTCAGGGCGGCGGTCGGTTCGTCGAGGATCAGCAGCTTGACCGACTTGCTGAGGGCTTTGGCGATCTCGACCAGCTGTTGCTTGCCCACGCCGATGTGCTTGATCTGGGTATCGGGATCATCTTCGAGCCCGACCCGGGCCAGAAGCTCCAGGGCGCTCTTCTTGGCAGTGACCCAGTCGATGGCACCATGCTTGGTCGGTTCGTTGCCGAGGAAGATGTTCTCGGTGATGGACAGCTCGGGAATGAGCGCGAGCTCCTGATGAATGATGACGATGCCAGCCGCTTCGCTCGAGCGGATGTCCTTGAAGTGCACGGACTCGCCCTGGAAGATGATGTCGCCGGTGTACGTCCCGGAAGGGTGCACCCCCGACAGCACATTCATCAGCGTCGACTTGCCGGCCCCGTTCTCACCGCAGATGGCGTGGATCTGGCCGGCCAGGACTGAGATGGAGACGTCGGAGAGGGCCTTGACCCCGGGGAACTCCTTGGTGATGGAGCGCATCTCGAGGATGGTGTGGTTAGTCGACATCGACATACCCAGCCCTGATGCCAACCCTGGCCGATGATGTGCTCACAAGCTTGACCTCTTCGTCATGCCGAGTGGAATTATTCCGGGTGGAACTGTGGCGGTCAACACAGAATGTGACCGTTCACATTGGAAAGGAGTGTGCGCTCGGGATCGACGCCGTGTCAAATTCGGCGGGTCACGCTTGAGTAACGCTGGCAGTGGTACCTGGTGCACGCCCGGTCGAGCCCCTGACGACCAGCTCCGGCAGGATCTGCGCGCGTTCGGCGACCTGTCTGCCGCCAACCTCACCCAGGAGCACCTCGACCGTATGTCGCCCGATCTCGCCGAAGTCCTGGCGGATCGTGGTGAGCGGCGGCAGGAAGTGTCTCGTGTCGGGCATGTCGTCGAAACCCACGACGGAGATGTCCCCCGGGACATTGATCCCGCCCTCGCGAAACGCGTGCAGGAGTCCCAGGGCCATATGGTCGCTGGCGGCGAAGACGGCCGAGAACTGTCGGGTGCGCAGGAGCTCGGCTCCGGCTCGGTAGCCGAAGTCCGAGCTCCAGTCGCCGAGGATCGGGGGGTTCGTGTTGAGCTCAGCCCTGTCGATCTCCTCGAGGAAGCCGCGCATCCTGGCCTCGGCCTCGATCCAGTCCTGCGGCCCTGCGAGGTGGATGATCTCGCGGTGGCCCAGGTCGATCAGGTGACGGGTTGCCATCCGCGCACCGGCGACCTGGTCAGGGGGGACGAGGTGTTCGGCGTGCCTGGTGGACTGGAGACTGACGTACGGCACATCGATCGACATCCGGGCGAGCGCATCAAAGACGCGCACCTGGGGGGCAATGACGACAAGGCCCTCGATCGCCTGTTCCATCAGGTGTTCAAGGGCCTCGGAGATGGAGGCCGGGTCCGCCGCCGGCAGGTTCGCGATGTTGACGTAGTAGCCGGCCGCCCGGGCGGCATCCTCGATCGCGACGATGCTTCTTGCCGGACCGTAGCTGGCACTCGAGGCCGACAGCACGCCGATCGTGCGGGAGTGGCGGGGG
>DASRUA010000171.1:0-5432 GCA_035655615.1 Dermatophilaceae bacterium | reverse complement strand
GCGGGCGGCGCTGACCTGGTCGCCGGCACGGGCCTTCGCCGGGTTGGGGACCATCCGGGTCGGGTCGTCGGGGGTGTCGGCGTAGCTGTCCAGGGCGTCGAGGGCGAAGTGTTCACGGGCGTATTTGAAGTAGTTCTCCTGGCGCCAGCGGGCGGCCATCCGGTAGGCGACCTGCGCGGCGCTTAGGTCGGTGCGGTTGGTCAGGATCGGGGTTTGGTGCCCGCCGGGGCTGCGTCGCACGATCAGCCGCAACGTCAACGTGCTGGCCGGTTGGCCGCCGGTTTGGGGGCGGGCGGGGACGGGCAGGTCGATGAGGCGTTCGGCGAGCTCGTAGGTGTGCGCGGTCCCGTCGGGGCTCTCGTAGTCCACCGTGGTGAACGCTTCGCTGGCGGAGCGGGCCCAGGAGCCGTTGAAGTAGGTCAGCACGTCGAACCCGGCGGCGATGATCTCGGTGAACACTGCCGGGGAGTAGCCGCCGCGGTCAAAGACCACCGTGCAACGGCGGCCGGGTCCGATGATCGCGCGCAGGTCGGGTAGTAGCCGGGCCAGCTCGGCGGCCAGGGACTTCGAGGGGGCTGCGGTGATCACCATCACTGGGTCGCCGTCGGCGCCGGCGACCCAGGTCTCTTCGGTGGCCGGGCCGGCGATCCGCATCCGGGCGATGTGGGTCTTGGGCAGCTCCCGGGTCCCGGTATAGACCCGGACGTGCCCGTCCAGGTAGAGGAACCCGACCGCGTCCGGGCGGGTGGTGGCGTGGTGGCGCCCGAGCGCGGACTGCAGCGCGGCGCCTTTGGCGTGTCCGGCGAGCTCGGCCAGTTTGCGGCGCAGCGTCTTGACCTCCGGGGCCCGGTCCAGGCCCAGGATCCGGCCCAGGTCTGTTGGGCGGATCCGGGTCGCGGCCTCGGCGCGCGGCTCGCGCAGCAACGCCAAGAACACCCCCATCAGCAACACGGCCCGTAGCCCGTAGAAACCCTTGCGCATCGGCGGAAACACCTCGGCGGCCACGGGCAGCAGCCCGGTCATCTCCAACGCCGGCAACGCCAACAACAACCCAGCAACGGCAGCTGGGCGCCTTCGGTGATCACCACCGGCGCCTCGAGCAGGTCCCCGAACCGGGCCGCGACCCGGTCTGCCGTGCGTGGCACCGGCGCCGCCAGGACGACCAGGTCAGCGACCTCGGCGCTCTCACAGTCCTTGGGCTGGTCGACGTCGACGTCGGGCTCGACCGGCACCTGATCCCGTGGGGTGACCCGACCCAACGCAACCCGGACCGTCGCTGTGGACACCCCGGCCGCCGCGGCGATCTGTTGCAACGTCAACCCGGTCGCCGCCAGCTTCACGATCCGCGCGGCCAGGGACGTGGTGAGCTGGACCTGGTTGCATGCAGGGAGGACAGGGTCAGGGTCATCGCTATTTGACCGTGGCTGTCCGCCAGGGATCGTTCACTGATCGTTCGCCGACACAAGCGCCAGCCGTGAACCTGGGAGTCTCGGGGCTGGTGGTAGCCCAGCATCTCTACAGGCGAAAAATCGCTCAGATCGGGAGTTGGCACGCCCTGCTGCTACCGCCTAGCCCATGACCCGCCGGTGCGCCGGTTGGTGTGGATCAGCCACTCGCTGAGGGCGGCCGCGACGGACATCCCGCGGCGGGCATAACCGTCCGGCAGCGTCTCAGGACCGGGTTCGTCGAAGAAACGCAGGTCCTTGGTCCCCATGAACGGCTTCTTGACTACCCGCCCCGCAGTGTCAATGGGCGTATCGGTGCCGCGCCCGTCATCGGCCACCGACACAGAACTGTCTAGGGTCGCGATCCCGCGGCACGCTCGACCTGCGGACTCGGTGCCGGGCTCCGCCACAGGTGCAGGGCTCCGTACAGGCTGCGATTGAACTGTGAGTCGCCAGAGGATTGGGCCACACACTGTGGAGACCGTGTGATCCTGAGGCGACACCGTGAACGCAGGAGTCTCTGAGCTGGTAGTAGCCCAGCATCTCTAGAGATGAGCACCCGCATCCCAGATCCTGCCTGGACGACGAGACCGCGCGGGTTCTAATCCTTTGGCTCCCCAGCGCTGAGGGCCTGGGGGCCATGCGAAGGGTGGCAACGCCGACCCCTCCCCTTCGTCCCCAGCGCTTGTAAGCCGGCTGGCGACGGCCGTGTCAGTGCAGATCCATAGCCTTTGACAGCGACACGGACACGGGCACGAGCTCAGGTTCCATGGAGAAATCGATCGTTCGCAAGTGGGCGCGGACCCGGGTCGTAATTGGAGTGGATCGGCTTGGGCAGCCGGCAGGGAGCACGTTGGACTTTACGAGCCGGTTTGTTGACTGGTGATGGGCAGTGAGGCCCGCAGTTGCCGTGGCATGGTGTCGATGGCGATGCAGCCGTCGGCGTCAAGAGGATCAAGCGCGTTCCAAACAGGTGCTGGCGCCTTCGTGAGAGTTGACACTTGCTTTCCAGTGGACGTGCCGCGAACGCTTGATGTCTGCATAACCGCAGGTCAAGGGCCTGAGGTTGAGAGGCGCCTACGGGCGAGAGTTGTTCTGAGGTTTCGAGTACTGAGTCCGTCGCGGGCGGTTGTCACCATGAACTTCCGACCACTAGCAACTACTGTCAAGTTTTTACAGTACGCTTGTAGCGTGAGTTCGGGAGAAGTGGATTGGGCCCTCGTCCAGGCTGCGGAGAAGCGCGCGCCCGGGCTTCTGGCTGCGTCCGAAGATCAGTGGTTCGAGCGGAAAAGCATCCGGATCAAGAGTCGGGATCTAGCCCCAACTCTCGTGGCCTTCGCCAACGCCGAAGGTGGCACGATCGTCATCGGTCTGTCCGGAGGAGTCGTGGAAGACGTTGATGGCCGGCCAGACCAGCTGAACGAGTTGCGACAATGCAGCATCCAGCACACTGACCCCCCGGTTCGCGCCAGTTGCGAAGAGGTCGAGATTGTCACCGAGGAGGGGCTCAATCATCTGCTAGTGATCAGGGTCGCCCCCGGGGAGCGTGTCCACCGGACCGCAAAGGGCGACTGCTACCTGCGCGTGGGTGACGAGTCGCGACGCCTCAACTTCGCACAAGAGCGCGAACTCCTTTACGACCGCGGTCAGACCCAGTATGACGGCGAACCGGCTGCGGATATTTCGTTCGATGACCTGGATGAGAGACTGCTCGGTCAATTTGCCAAGAACATTGGCCTCGACGATCACGCCCGCGCCCTGCAGGCGCGTAGCCTTCTCACGCTGAAGGGCCAGCCGACCAACGCCGCCTATCTTCTGTTCGCCTCCCGTCCTCAAGATCTTTTTCCTCAGGCAGTCGTGAGGGTCATCCGGTATCTCGCCAACGACCGTGGCTCCGGAGCGCGGCTCAATATCGCCGAGGAGGGCGACGCGCGCTTCGAGGGGCCGATACCCACGGTCATTCATCAAGCCCAAGAAGCGGTCGAGCGCTGGGTTCCTCAGCGTCGGGCACTCAACACTGAGGGGCGGTTCGCCGCAGTACCGCTGGTGCCACGCGACGCTTGGCTTGAGGGCATAGTCAATGCCGTCGTGCACAGGTCTTACAGCCTGGCCGGCGACCACATCCGCGTCGAGATCTTCCCGAATCGGATCGAAATCGAGAGTCCAGGTCGATTCCCGGGCCTCGTCAATCTGAACAGCCCTCTCAAGATCGCTCGTTTCGCACGCAACCCTCGTATCTCGCGCGTGTGTGCCGATCTGCGTATCACCCAGGAACTCGGCGAGGGAATCCGAAGGATGTTCGAAGAGATGCGTCATGCAGGGCTAGATGACCCGCTCTATCGGCAGACTTCGGGCAGCGTCCGACTGGTGCTTACGACGAATCCACGACTCGATCCCAAGGTTGCTGCATCGCTGCCGCGGGGATCGACGGACGTCCTGAAGTTGCTCGAGACATCGGATCGTCAACTTGGCACCGGCGAGGTTGCCGTGGCTCTTGGTATCTCGCGCCCCACCGCGGTCAAGAGATTGAACGCATTGAGGGACGTGAACCTAGTGGACTGGCACGGGAAGTCAGCCAGAGATCCGAGAGCATATTGGACAGCTGCGTCGAACTAAGGATAGAAGTTCTGCGGCGTAGACCAAGGAACCACCCACAGGGGGCGGCGTAGGGCGGGACCGGCCGGAGGCGGCCCCGCCGTCGGCGAAGCCGGCGGCTTTAACGCAGTACAGAAACTCCTCACCACTACATCTGCTGCAACGCTTTCGCCTGTGGAGCGGTGACGGGAATCGAAGCCACACTGTCAGCTTGGGAACTGACAGTGCGGCAGGGGCACTTTGCCAAGATTGCTAAGGGCACGCGTAGTGGCACGGTGCCGTTGTAGGATGCGAATGAGGGTTGACCTGCTTGGGAGATACGGTCGGATTTGCTTATGCTGCAACGCTTTTCGCGTGTGGAGCGGGTGACGGGAATCGAACCCGCACTGTCCTGTCAGCTTGGGAACCAACTTGATATGGCTAGTTTGCCGTGGCAGGCCGGGCGATCGTGCGAAACCTGAATACTGTCGGAGGCCGCGACTAGCCGTGAGTTGCCGCACGCTAGTGTGTCGCACCGTTAATTCATGCCATAAATCGTAGACTGTTGGTATGGCGAGAACTGGGCGACCCAAGACCGAGCTGACCCTGACCGAGCAGGAGGGTGAGCAGCTGGTGCGGTGGTCGCGCCGGGCAAAGTCCTCCCAGGCCTTGGCGCTGCGTTCCAAGATCGTGCTCGCCTGCGCGAAGGGCACGGACAACAAAGACGTTGCAGCACAGCTGAACTGCGCGGTTGCGACGGTGGGTAAGTGGCGAAGCCGGTTTGTGGCCGAGCGCCTGGACGGGCTGCTGGACGAGCCCCGGCCCGGGCGGCCGGCCACGATCAGCGTTGACCAGGTGGAGGCGGTCGTGGTCGCCACGCTGGAGGAGACGCCGCGCAATGCCACGCACTGGTCTCGGGCCTCGATGGCCAGGCGTTCGGGGTTGTCCAAGACGACGATCGGGCGGATCTGGAAGGCTTTCGAGCTCAAGCCGCACCGCGTCGATGGGTTCAAGCTGTCCAAGGACCCACTGTTCGTGGAGAAGGTCTACGACGTCGTCGGCCTCTACCTGGATCCCCCCGAGAGTGCGGTGGTGCTGTGCGTGGACGAGAAGAGCCAGGTTCAAGCGCTGGCTCGTACCAGCCCCGTGCTGCCGATGATGCCCGGGATGCCCGAGCGGCGCACCCACGACTATGTCCGTCACGGCGTGACCAACCTGTTCGCCGCGTTCAACATCGCTGACGGGACCGTGATCTCCTCGATCCACCGGCGTCATCGAGCGATTGAGTTCAAGAAGTTCCTGGCCAAGATCGACGACGAAGTCCCGGGTGACTTGGAGGTGCACCTGGTCTGCGACAACTACGGCACCCACAAGACGCCGGCAATCAACGCCTGGCTGGCCAAGCACCCCCGC
>DASRUA010000170.1:0-3888 GCA_035655615.1 Dermatophilaceae bacterium | reverse complement strand
CCACCCCCACCACCAGCAACGCCGGCGGCGACACCACCACCCCGGCGAGCATCCCAAAACTGACAACCAACCGCACCCCAAAACCACATACAAGGCCAACGAACCCTTCATCCGGGTCGACAAACCGCGAAGCGCGCAGCCGGCCCGTTCGGCCGCCTCGCATAACGCCCCGTTATCCGGGGTCAGCGAGTTGGCCCGGTAGATGGCAACGTGAGGTTTCTCATCGTGGGCACCTCCACCGTCAACTCCGCCGTCCAGTCCCGCAAGCCGATCCCCTGCGGAACGATGTCGATCATGGACGCGTGGGCCATGGGATCGAGTCGCTGACGTCCTGTTTGCGGTTCGGCTACCGCGACGCGATTCGGCCGCGCAACATGATCGCGCTCGGGTGGTCGAGGCAGCTGAGGTCGCCTCGGGGATCTTGGTCGTAGATGACGACGTCAGCTGGGGTCCCGGGCACCAGCCCGGGCAACCCCAGGAACGCTCTCGCGCCCCAGGGACCGGCAGCCAACGCATCATGCGGGCGCATCCCAGTCGCCGCCAGCGCACTGATTTCCTCGGCAACTCGGCCGTCCAGCGGGATCAGGCGAGGCGCACCCCGACCACCGACGCCCAGCACACCCGGTCGTGCCCGACCTGGCCATGGGGCCCGGAGTCTGCATGGAGTCCCGCCCATGCCTATCCCGGAGAAGTGAGAGGTGGATGCGCGCTTCAGAGCGGCTGCTCCTCCTTGTCGGACGCGTCCTGAGCGGGAGTCGTCACGGCTGGTCGCCGGATCAACCCGACCACGATCGGGCCCAATGCTGTCGCCGCCACCGGCACGTACACGAAGGAGCCGAAGACGTAGAAGGTTTGATTCCCGATCACCATGATCAGAACGCAAACCACGAACACGCCGGCCCAGACGACACCCCGACGCACCCCCTCGCGACGACCTCGAACCCCGACCGCCAACGCAAACACCACCGTGATCAAGAAGACCGGGATCGCACTGAACAGGAATCCGAGGTTGCCCAGCCGACCCATCTCGGCCTGGTCTGGATACTGCATGGACGAGGTCGGCAAGGGCATCACGGCCACGGTAATCCCCCACAGGACGACCACGCAGAATCCAATCCCGATGTCAATCAACAACCTCTTCAAGACAGGGTGTTTGGCAAGTAGGACATCGCCTGGACCCGTTTCGGTCATGACGCACCTCCGCGTCGAGTTCCTGCCGTACCTATCGGACGGATTCAGGGTGCCGGGTTGAAACCCGTCCGGGAATCCATCGTTCTGCCGGAGTCGACGTTCGCCAAGAGGCAAAAGACCTGCCGCATAAATCAATCGGGTCTACCGTCGCGCTGCGAGGGCAGGCCAGGCCTATCTCGCCCCCGGGTGTACGTGCGATGCCCAGCTAGGACCACAGCGAACTATTGCAGTACGCGGAATGCGACATGTCGGCCGCTTTCCTGACCCAGCGCGAGCGTTAAACCAGAGAGTGGCGACCTGGTGCGCGTCAGGACTCAGATGGATCGGACGCAGTCCCAAGGCCTTGATCAGCCCTTCGACCGCTGGCCGGTGGGTTTCCATTGCGGTGTAGAACATGTCGGCGGGCTCGTCGGGGAAGACGGGTTCCAGTAGGTTGCTCCAGGCCGACGGAGTTGAAGCATCGTCCGGTGACCGGGACCCGAAAACGACCTGATGGTTGGCGCGGGCGGCGGCCAGGCCGATTGCCGATCCCCATTTCCACCGTTACCAAATCATGGCGCGGCTCGCGGCGACGTCCTCTGCCATGCTCGCCAACCGATTCCGCGAGCTCGGCAAGGACGCGACCGACGACCTCGCGACCCTGGACGCGCTGCACCCCCCGTGGGGGGAGTGGGAGCAGATCCTGCTCGCCACACCGGGCACCTTCACTATCACCCACCCACTCCAGATCAGCACGCTCGACTGGACCCTGCTGGCGCTCGACGAATGGGCGTCCGGCGGAGGGCGGGGCCCGCATCCCGCTCGGCACCCTCATGCCCTGGTTCTTCGGCGACTACTCCCGGGCCTACGTGATAGTCCCGGGGTTCTACCCTCGCGAGTCCCGCCGTGCGTCCGGGAACGGCGGACCCGCCATCACAGCGTCGACAAGGAAGACATTCTCCGACATCGAGCAACTGGTCGAGGACCTCCTGGCGTTGCTGCGCAAATACCACGCCGAGCGCAAGGGGCCCCCTCCCCGACGCATCGCCCGCGTGATCCACGACTTCCTCGCCGATCCCGAGACTCACCGGATCTGGGCCGAGCTGCAGGTCTACCTCCAGCTGCGCTACGGCCTGCGTTTCCAGAACTTCTACCACCCGCTGGTGTGCCTGGTGCGCACCACACTGGACAACGCGGGTGTGCCCGGCATCATGAACCGGCAACTGCAGCTCACCGCCACGGACTTCGACTTCCAGAAGACCTACCGGCGCACGGGCGCGGTCGTTGCGCCCCTCCCGGTCGAAGACTTCGACTTCACCCTGTCCGGCGCGTACTCGACGTACAACTGGGAGCTGTTCTTCCAGCTTCCATTCGACGTCGCCCAGCGACTCAACCGGGACCAGCAATTCGACGCGGCGCGCACCTGGTTCCACCACGTCTTCGACCCCGTCGGTGCGGACGACGCGCCGGTGCCAAACCGCTACTGGAAGACGAAACCGTTCTTCCTGACGACGCCGGCGGACTACCTCGCCGAGCGCATTGACACCATCATGGGCGACATCGCGGCAGACCCGACGGGCGCGGTCATCAGTGACCTCGCCTTCGCCGTGTCGCAGTGGCGTGACAACCCGTTCAAGCCCGACGTCGTGGCCCGGTCCCGGCCGGTGACCCACCAGCTGGCGCTGGTCATCAGTTACGTGCATAACCTTGTCGATTGGGGGGACTCGGAGTTCCGGCTGTTCACCCGCGAGTCGGTCACGCACGCGACCCAGCTCCACATGCTCGCTGACAAGGTCATGCGGATGCGGACGAGGGTCATCCCGCCGGTGGTTGAGCCACCGCCGATGACGTACAACCAGCTCGAGGCCGACATCGACCTGTTCGGCAACGCACTCCTCGACCTCGAGACCCTTGTGCCCGACGTGTCTGTGCTGCCTCACGGTGGCGCCGAGCTGCCGCAGCCGCCCGCGCCGTCGTTTGCGTCGCTCTACTTCTGCATCCCGCCGAATGAGAACCTGCTGCAGCTGCGGGACCTCATCGAGGACCGGCTCTGGAAGATCCGGCATTGCCGCGACATCGACGGAGTCGAGGCGGCGCTGGCTTTGTTCGCACCGCCGATCGACCCTGGCGCCCTTGTGCGGGCCGCAGCAGCCGGGCTCGACGCGTCAGCGGTGGTCGCGGGCCTTGGCGCTCCGCTCCCGCACTACCGGTTCCAGGTGATGGTGGCCAAGGCGGCGGACCTCGCCAGTCAAGTGGGCGCGCTGGGTAGCAGCCTGCTCGCGGCCCTAGAAAAGCGCGACGGCGAGGGCCTGAAGTGCGACGTCAAGAGCCTCTGCGCGCTGTCCGGAGTGCCACGCGCGACTCTCTACCGCAGCTACCCCCACATCAAGGCCGAATTCGAGCGCGAGCGCTCCGGCGCCCAGACGGCCGGGCACTGGCCCACACCCGTCCTCGAACCTCAAATCATCATCGATCAGGACCGGCATCTGGTCCCGGATCGCCGGACGTCCGCGCAGGGACCAGCCTTCCCAGCCGTCGGCGCTGAAGTAGTGAACAAGCACAGCGGCAGCAAAGCAGGGGCCACCGACAGTCCCGATTGAGACACCCGACGATGCAGAAGTTATCCGCCAGAACCAATCTCAAGATCCGCATCCCTGAGACACGACGACTAAGCCGGGTTAACGCCCGATGCTCCACCGACGAACAGGACCTCACCGT
>DASRUA010000169.1:0-4504 GCA_035655615.1 Dermatophilaceae bacterium | reverse complement strand
AGCCATTGGGTGTAGGTGATCGTGCCGGGCTCGCCATCGACGTTGTTGGCCGAAAGGCGGTCGAGCAGACGTCCGGCGTCGCGCCCCTGCACGGCGAACTTGGACATGAAGGACATATCCATGAGGATCACGCCCTCGCGCGCAGCCCGGTGCTCCGCCTCCCAGTAGGGGAACCAGTTCTGGCGGCCCCAGGACAGGCGCTCGACCGCCGGCTCGACTCCCTCCGGAGCGAACCAGTCGGCACCCTCCCAGCCGCTGACGTCCTTGAAGCAGGCACGCTCAGCTTCAAGCCGGCCGTGCAAGGCGGAATGTTTGATGCCGCGTGCTGTCTGCATCGACTTCGTCGGGTAGTGACACAGGTAGACGCTGCCCAGCGACTCGACGGTGCGGGCCCGCCGGTAGTCGGGGTTGGCCTGGTATCGGTGCAGCCGGTCGATGTTCATCCCGGTCACGTCGATGTCCGGTTTCCCGTTGAGGATCCAGTGCGCGACGGCACGCCCGAGGCCGCCGCCGGTGAGGATGCCGACCGAGTTGAGTCCGGCGGCAACGAAGTAGTTCTTGAGCTCGGGGGCTTCGCCGACCACCGGCTGCAGATCGGGGGTGAAGCTCTCCGGCCCGCAGAAGAACTTGCGGATGCCGACGTCGCGGGAGACCGGGATGCGCGACATCGCCGTCTCGAGGTACGGGCCCATCCGATCCCAGTCCGGCGGCAGCTCACCGAACGAGAAGTCCGGGGGAATGCCCTCGACTTTCCACGTGGCACAGACCGGCTCGAACAGGCCGATCATGAGGCCGGCGCCCTCCTCGCGGAAGTACCCGTGGGAGGCCGGGTCCTCGAGGACCGGCCAGGTGCGGGACACCTCGGGTATCGGCTCGGTCAGCAGGTAGTAGTGCTCGGCGGCCTGCAGCGGGATCGAGATTCCTGACTTCTCGCCGAGCTGCCGGGCCCACATCCCGGCGCAGTTGACGACGTACTCTGCCTCGATGTCGCCCTGGCCGGTGCGAACTCCCGTGACGACACCTCCGCGCTGGAGCACGTCGGTCACCGCGACGCCCTCGATGATCTTCGCGCCGAGCAGCCGCGCACCCTTGGCCAAAGACATGGTCACGTCGACGGGGTTTACCCGGCCATCCTCCTTGACGTAGAAGCCGGCCAGGATGTCGTCGGTGCGCGCCAGCGGGAACAGCTCGCCGACCTCGCCCGCCGAGATCTCCTGGACGTCCACGCCGCAGTACCGGTTGAATGCGGAGACCCGGCGGTACCACTCCTCGAGCCGGTCTGGCTCGGTGGCGATCTCGATGAAGCCGACGGGGTTGAAGCCGGTGGCCAGACCGGTCTCCGCTTCAAGCCGGCTGTAGAGATCGCGGGTGTACTTACGCATTTCGGTCGACGTCTGCGAGGTCGACCCGAAGGTCACCATGAGCCCCGCCGCGTGCCAGGTCGTGCCGGAGGTCAGCCGATCGCGCTCCAGCAGCACGACGTCGGCGCATCCCATCTGCGCCAGATGATAGGCAACAGAGCAGCCGATCACGCCGCCACCGATCACGACCACACGGGCTCGCGTCGGCAGGCTCGAACCAGCTGCCGAGCGGGCTGCTGGGGACTCATCAGGAGATGTCGACATCGGCGGCGACTCTGCTTTCGGGAGGCAGTTGGCTTGCTGACCCGCCAAACAGTAGTTAGATCGGGTGAGCCTGTTGTTCAAGGCCCACCGCATGTGACAGGATCTACCTGCGGGCAACCCCCCGCGACGCAGGTATAGCCGACACCCTGGCTTCTCCAGTAGTGCATGTTCCAGTGCATGTTGATGCCGTTTCAGGTGTGCCCGCTCCCGTCGAACAGGTGATCTTGACCATGACTGCCAATCCGTCATACTCCGAGTCCTTCAGCTTTGATCCCGCCGACCCCGCTTTCCGTGCGCACGAGGGCGGCAAGATTGAGGTCGTCCCCACCAAAGCGCTGCGCGACCGGGCCGACCTTGCCCTGCTGTACACCCCGGGCGTTGCCGATGTCTGCCGGGCGCTTGCCGCGGATCCGTCGCTGGCCGCCCGCTACACGGCGCGTGGCAACACGGTTGCAGTCGTTACCGATGGCACGGCCGTGCTGGGTCTCGGCGATATCGGTCCGCTGGCAGCGTTGCCGGTGATGGAGGGCAAGGCGGTGCTGTTCAAGCACTTTGCCGGGGTCGATGCGGTGCCGGTGTGTCTGGAGACGGGCACGGTCGAGGAGCTGGTCGAGGCGATCGTCCGCCTGGCGCCGAGCTTCGGCGGGATCAACCTGGAGGACATCTCTGCGCCGAGGTGCTTTGAGATCGAGCGGCAGCTGCGCGAGCGGCTGGACATCCCGGTCTTCCATGACGATCAGCACGGCACGGCGATCGTGGTGCTGGCCGCACTGATCAACGCAGCCCGGGTGGTCGACAAGGACCTGTCCGCCTTGCGGGTGGTGGTCCAGGGTGCCGGGGCGGCTGGTGCGGCGGTGGCCACGATCCTGGTCCGCGCGGGGATTCGGGACGTGGTGGTGTGCGACTCGCGCGGGATCATCTCGCCCAAGCGAACGGATCTGATGGAGCACAAGCATCGTCTCGCGGCCACCACGAACCCGCGTGGTCTGTCCGGTTCGCTGGAGGCGGCTCTGGTGGATGCCGATGTGTTCGTCGGGGTGTCCGGTGGGCAGGTGGCTGAGCAGGACATTGCCCGTATGGCGTCTCGCGCGATCATCTTTGCCCTGGCCAACCCCGACCCCGAGGTTCATCCGATCGTGGCGGCCCGGCATGCGGAGGTCATCGCCACCGGGCGTTCGGACTTCCCGAACCAGATCAACAACGTGTTGGCGTTCCCGGGGCTGTTCCGGGGGGCGTTCGACTCCGGTGCTCCTCAGATCACCGAGGCGATGAAGCTGGCTGCGGCGCGGGCGATCGCCTCGCTGGTGGCCGAGCCGAGCGCAGTGGAGATCGTGCCGAGCGTGTTCGACGAACGCGTTGCCCCGGCAGTCGCAGCCGCGGTGGCCGCCCTCGCCTGACCTGTGGCTTCCTATCCGTTTGTGACGGTGAACGTCGGAGCGCCGTTCTGGCAGACCGCAGTGACCTGAGTGTTTCGCGCGGAATCATCTTCGCCCGTCTGGAAGCTCACGGCGATCTGCTGTCCGCCGGAGGCGTCGACCTGAACCCGCCAGTCGTTCTGGGGCTGTGCGATTCGAAGCGCGATCGTGGCTCCGGTGCAGCGGGCGGAGACCAGTCCGCCGGTGACGCTGATGGTCTTGTCCTGTGGGGTCGGGGCAGGCGGGGCCCTTCTCGCGGTGATCGTGGGCGTCGGGGATGCTGCCGGTCTCGGTGTCGCGGGTGCCGGCGCCACCGAGGGTGACGGGAATGCGTCCGGCGTGGCGGTCGGGAATGCGTCCGGCGTGGGTGTCGGGGTTGCCGAGGGTGTCGGTGTCGGGGTTGCCGTGCTTCTGGGCTCGCTGTCGCGAGTCGGGGTGTTGAGGGGCGCGGACAGCGTACTGACGCTGGCAGTGGTGATGTCCCGGCCGGCCCTGTCGATGGCGAGCCACGCGGTCGCGGACACGCCGGCGACCGCGACGAGCCAGATCGCCGCCATGCCGACTGCCGAGCGCGGATTGATCACCATGTCATCACTGTGTCACCTTGGCGACCCCACCCCACAACGCCGTGCGAAGCCGCCATACGGCGTAGCGTGCTCTCTGTGGCCACAATCTTGTTGATCGAGGACGACGGCAGTATCAGGTCTGCGATTACCCGGGCCCTGACCGACCTTGGTCACGTGGTTACCACGAGCAACAGTGGGATGTCCGGGTTGGAGTCCGCCGTCGACAACGCACCCGATGTCGTGCTGCTCGATCTCGGACTGCCGGACATCGACGGGCTGCAGGTTCTGGCGATGCTTCGGGCGGTGAGCGAGGTGCCGGTCATCATCATCACGGCACGCGACGACGATGCCGACATGGTCAAGGCCCTGGATGGCGGAGCCGACGACTACGTCGTCAAGCCGTTCGGGATCGAGCAGGTCGAGGCCAGGCTCCGTGCGGTTCTTCGTCGCAGCAGCTCCGCGGTCGCTGAAGGTCCGCTGGTCGTGGGTGGTCTGACGATCGACCCGCTGACCCGTCAGGTCAGTCTCGACGAGCAGGCCATCGACCTGTCTCGCAAGGAGTTCGACCTCCTGCTTGCGCTGGCTCAGCGGGCCGGAGAGGTGGTCACCAAACGGGAGCTGCTGGCGGATGTGTGGCGCCAGACGTACGGCGGGGGCGACCGGACCGTTGACGTGCACCTCTCCTGGTTGCGGCGCAAGCTCGGCGAGACGGCCGCGGCCCCGCGCTACCTGCACAGCGTCCGCGGCGTTGGTGTTCGGCTTGCGGCCCCTGACTGCGAGCTGGACGATCATTGATGGGCCGCAAGGTCACGATGCGTCGCAAGATCGCACTGCTGGTGGCCGCGACCACGTCGGCGGTCATCATTGCTTTCCTTATCCCGCTGGGAATGCTGGTTCG
>DASRUA010000168.1:0-5445 GCA_035655615.1 Dermatophilaceae bacterium | reverse complement strand
CAGGAACCCGACCGCCCCCTTCTCCACGGTCTCGGCCAGTCGCAGCCGGTCGGTGGTGCCGCTGACCACCAGCACGCGCGCCCCGAGCTCGGTCAGCGGCTGCACCAGGTCGACGCCGTCGCCGAGGGCGCCCAGGTCCAGGTCGAGCAGGACCACGCCAGGTCGATACGTGCGGACCTGCTGCAGCAATGTCGCAGAGTCGATGAGCTCGGCGACGCGCGCACGGCAGCCTTCCGCATTCAGGGCGATGACCAGACTCTGGGCGAGCAGCGCATGATCTTCGACGACGAGGACGATGACGCTCTCCTTGTCGAGGTCCGTCGTCAGAGGGTTCGTGGCTGTTGTCATCGTGGCAGTTCGTGGCGTTGGCGGGTCCAGAGACGACGGTTCGGGCTCGGCTTGACGACGTGGGGTCCACTGGTGGCCAGGTCGGCCTCGAGGGCCTCAAGGACCTGGTCGTCGCCCCTCTTCCGCGAGACGGGCAACGTGGCGATGAAGCAGCACCCACCCCCTTCAGGAGCGTTCACCTGAAGGTCGCCCTGCATCTGCCGCGCGAGCTTGCGGGCGTTGTGCAGCCCCAGCCCCGATCCGGGAACGCCCGTGGCGATCGGCCGGGCCCCACGGAAGGAACGTTCGAACACGCGCGCGGCTTCGATCGCCGACAGCCCCGGTCCCCAGTCGCGGACAGAGAGCGTGACCACCCCACCATCCACCAGCGCGGTCAACCGCACCGCGGAGCCCGGGGCATGCACCCGGGCGTTCACCAGCAGGTCCGAGACCAGCGTAGCGATCTCGGCGGCGCTGCCCTGCACCGAGACGTTCGCGAGGTCGGTCGTGATCACCAGCCCTTGCTCTCGCTCGGCCACCACCACGGACATCACCACTGCTTCGAGGTCGAGCTCAACAGCGATCTCGGGTATGCGCGGGTCGATGAGATGGTTCAGCCGCTTCAGCTCCGCGCCGACCGCGTCCTCAAGCCGCCGCCGCACCGCGGGGTCGATGCTGTCCTCGTACTTACGCAGGCTGCCGGTTGCCGCGTGCAGGCCGGCGAGCACGGAGCGGACCTCATGCAGTCGCTCGCTCTCCTCGGCCCGGCGCCGGCTGTCCTCGTCCTGCATCGCGCTCAGGTCCTGCAGCATGCTCGTCATCCCGTCGGTGGTGCTGACGAGGGCCACCCGCGCTGCCATGCCGGCGCCCACGAGGGCGAAAGAGCCGGCGAGGGCTTTCAGCCCGATGGCGATCAAGAGGGACTCGAACCAGAACCCGCCGAAGGCACGGATGACTGCCTCAGCTGCGAGGATCACCAGGACGGCGGGCAGCCACTTCAGCTGTGGTCGGTTGAGTCTGAGCACTTTGAAGCCTGCGGCGAGCCATCCGGCCGCGATCAGAGCGGAGATCACCATCTGGGCGACGGCAGGCATTGCCATCCCCGCCACGAGCAGAGCGTCGACGACGGGGGTCAGTGCCACCAGCGCGAGCAGCGCCATGGGGCCGCTCTCCCGGTTGAGCACTCGCCGAAACGATGCCAGGTCGTCCACCTCGGGTGCAGCGGCGGCGGCCAGCAGCAGCACCACGGCGAGGGCAGCGCCAACGGTGTACAGCACCGGAATGAACCCGGTCTGCCCCACGGTCCCTGACACGGCACCGGCGAAGGCGAGGACGAGCAGTGCTGAGCAGGCGAATCCGACCGAGGTCCGGGCGACCCAGCGTCCGCTCAGCAGTCCGAGACTGGCCGCCCCGAACAGGATCGCGGCCTGCCCGTGCGTCAGCGCCGACTCGATCTCTTCCACGAATGCCTGGGGGATCAGCAGCGGCACCGCACTACCGGCCGCCACCACGATGACGGTCGCCGCGATGGCCAGCTCGAGCTGTCGTCGCGCCGTGGAACTCGCGGGGTGTGCAGTTTGAACGGGAGTCGCAAAGGTCACGGCGCAAGGCCCAGCCACGCGAGGAATTCCGGGCTCTGATGACTCAGCTGCATCTTCTTGGCTTGTCCTGCCGCGCGTCTGTCGTCAGCGCATATTGCGTGCGTCCGGTACGGGCTGAATTACCCGGCTCCGCGATTTTCCGCTGTTTCGCTGGCCCTGCGTCGCAAATATGTCGTATCTCACTATTCGTGATGAAATCTGCGCAGCCCAGTCGCTGTGAGAAGAGGCTTGTCGTGGTCACGGTCCGAAGCCTGCCATCGACCACCGACAGCGCATGGCGAGGGCCGGTCCGTCGTGGGTGTTGGTTAACGCTCGAGGTCAGGCGTTCAACAGTTGGGAGACCCGTTGAGGAGACACCCCCAGCAGACCGCCGACATCGCGAACGGTCAGCCCCTCCGAGCGGAGTTGCTCAACAGCTTGACGCGAGAGTCGTGAGGCGCGTTCGGCAGCCCGGGCTGCGTCGGGGTCCCGGTCGATGACGCCCACTCCAGCCAGTGAATGCCGACGACGGCTGGTACTGGCTGCACCTGAGAGCCCAGCCACCTCGCGTTGCCGCTCGCCGTCAGTATGGGTACATGTGGTCCAGGATGCGCCCAGCACGTTGATGAATGGTGGTCGCCATCTCGACTGCCTCGTCGACGTCGGCTGCTGTTGCGCTGGGGTGCCGGTCGCTGCCGTACTCGGTGGCGTTGCGGGTGGTGCGCATCCACCCGAACCCGGTGAGGTCGAGTGCCGAGGCCAGTTGCGAGCCAACGGCCTCCGCGAGGAGTGCGTGGGCCCCTTCACCGCGAGACTTCAGGCCCTGGTTCAGCAGGACCGCAGTCAAAGCCTTCCGTGCCGCATCGTAGGCGAGCACGAATGCACCGGCGGTGTCCGTGTCCCGCAGCATCCGTGCTGAGCGCAGATGTGCCTCCGCCTGCGTCAGGAGCTGGTCGGACTGTGCCCGGTTCGGCGCCACCCGGGTGATCTGGCCACGTGTCAACATCTGGTCGATCACTGAGGAGGGGAATCGCGGGCTCACTCTTGTCCGTCAGGTGTGGCGGCGTTGATTTCCAGCGCGACGTGCGGGCGTGACTTGATCGTCGCCACAAATCCATCGGAATCTTGTTCCCATGCACTGGTGTCGACTCTGGAGATGTTTACTTCCAAGCCGAGGCGCGCGCTGGCATCGGTTGCGGCTTCGGTCATCTCCCGCCGAGAGGGCGACCCCACCAGCAGTACGTCGAGGTCGCGCGGCGCTGAACCGGCCTCGCCGACATATCGGGCCGCCCAAGACCCGTAAATGTAGGCCTCGCGGACCTGTCCGACGCGGGCCAGGATCTCGGGCAGGACGACCAGAGGTCCGTAGCTCAGCTCGAGGATCTGCACCATCGGCTGGTACATCGAATGCTCCGTGGCGGCCCGGATGAGCCGGCTTCGGCCCACCCGCCGGTCCAAGGCCCACCCGGCGGTGGTCAGCCGGGTGACTTCACCGTGAACCTGGCTGGCGGCGGAGCTGGTGAGCACCGAAAGCTCGGTCATGGTGAACTCCCGGTCAGGTTGGAGCAGGAGCGCCGCGAGAATCTCACCCTGCATGTTCGACCGCAGGAGCGGTGCCAGCAACGGCACTGGAGGTTTCATATAAACAGACTATATCGTCTGGTTATCAGAATCCACGCAAAGCCCGGCATGACGATTCGCAGGAGCCTTTGGGCTCTTCCATCCGCTGTCATCGTCACCTGTGGGAGCCTGCCATCGACCACCGACAGCGGCACACGAGCGTCGGCCAGACGAGGTATGCCGGTCGGCGGCCGCTCGATCAGACCTTGGTCGGTATGGCGCCGCGCGCTTGATGTGCCTTTTAGCCCCGCATGATCAGCAAGCGGCGGGCCGTGCCCGTTTCTGCCTCAGCGACCGAGGTAGCGCCGCAGTGCGGCGTAGACCTCGTCCCGAGTGCTGACGGTGATGACCAATACCAGCAACACGCTCTCGTCGACCTGATAGCAGACCCGGTAGTTGCCCACCCTGATCCGCCAGATGCCGGAGTAGCCCTTGAGTGGTTTGCAGCCGGGCGGGCGCGGGGTCTCGCCGAGACCCTCGATGGCCTCCTCGATTGCTTCGGCATCGGAGGGTTGCTGCTTGCTCAGCTTCTCCAGGAACTTGTCGGCGGCTCGCAAGATCTCAATTGAGTAGGACACTCAGGCGGTCTGTCGGCGGGTGCGCCGAACGAACGGCAAGCGCTCCTCGTGGCCACTCCGCAAGCTGGCGAGCGCGTCCTGCACGGCCTGTTCATCGACCAAGTCCTCAAGCTGCTCAAGAAGCTCGGCCGCCGTTGCGGGCACCACGGCCGCAGCGCGGTGTCCGTGCTTGGTCAGGTAGGTCGTTTCGCCGCCGTACTCCGCGCGCGAGGTTACCGCTCCAAGATCAGCGCGCGCCTGGCTCACAGTCATGTCCCCATCCATGTACAAAATGTACTCTTCAGACCTGTGTCCGGCAACCGCCTCCAGGGAGGCGACTGGAAGCGCCAACGCGTTCCATCTGCCTGTCCCCTTCACGTGCGGCAGCCTGCCACCGGCTACCGACAGGGGTAGCAGGGTCGCAACATTCGTGCGGGTCGGGCGTTTGCGCACCTGGTGGACGCGCCGCAACGAGACCCCACTGCTTCGCCGATGTCCCGAGCGGGACATGGCTTGGTGGGGATTGCGGAGTCAGGCGTTCAACAGTTGGGAGACCCGTTGAGGAGACACTCCCAGCAGACCGCCGACATCGCGAACGGTCAGCCCTTCCGAGCGGAGCTGCTCAACAGCTTGACGCGAGAGTCGTGAGGCGCGTTCGGCGGCCCGGGCGGCTTCCTGGGAGGCAGTGCGTGCAGACTCTATGAGGTCGGCTTCTGCTTCCGGCAGTATGGGGATGACGTCGACCTCGATTGCGTCGGGGGAGACGTCTGCCACTAACGCGACGGCGTCGATGACGGCTGAGACAACCTGGTCAAGTCGTCGGGCCTGTGTGTGCAGTCCGCCGGCTACGTCAGACACTTCAATCGCCCACCATTGCCCGGTGCGGGTGGCCGTGGCGGTCACTCTCATGGTCGTCCCTCCAGACGCCTCATCAGGTCTCTGCGTTTCATGATGGTAAGTCAAGGCTCCTAGTCTTATCAAGACAATACCTATTTACTAATCGGTTAGGGCTGTTCATCGGCGATGTCCGGAGCCTTCCATCGACCACCGACAGCTCGGCGTGGGGGGAACTCTGGGAGTCTGCCCAACGTGCTGCCGATTCGTGGGTTCAGCGCGTCGCCACTCTGTAAGCCGTGTTGCCCCCGCTCAGCGAGGGCTTGGCGCTGGCTGCTCAAGATCGTTGAGCCAGGCACGGTGATGCTCGGCTGCCCAGGAGCGGCGAACCCGGCCGAAGGCCATACCTGCAAGGGCTGGCCGGGTTGCGGGGTTCACGATGGCCATGAACAGGTGGGCGCCCAGCAGAAGGGCGGTCAGCACCACCGCCGACCCGTGCAGGCCGCCTTCCCCGGTATGTGCGGACC
>DASRUA010000167.1:0-2385 GCA_035655615.1 Dermatophilaceae bacterium | reverse complement strand
GGCGGTGACTTGCTGGCCGGCGATGGTGAGGGTCACGCTCTGGAGGGGCCGTAGCGCGTGCACGAGTCGCTTGATCGTGACACCGGTCCGTTCCTGCAGGTAGCGGGCCACGGCCAGCGCCGCGAACACGATCGTCAGGTGGGCTTCGATCGAGTCCTTCTTGTGGTGGAAGATCGGCCGGGCCTGGAGGTCGCTCTTGGTCATCCGGAACGATTCCTCGACGTGCCACAGACTCCGGTAAGCCGCGACCACAGCCGCGCCGTCCATGACTTTGGCGTCGATGTTGGTGACGTATCCCTTGAATCCGGCACAGAACCGGGCCCGCTCGATCACGTCCCAGTTCACCTCAGCCTTCTTCCCGTCGGCGTTGGTGGTGACGGTGACGAACCGGTCCCGGGCGATCGGCCGGGACCCGGCGGCGACCTTCTCCGCTTTGGCGACTTGAGCGTTGATGCTCCGGTCGTCACGCTTGTGACGTTTGAACGAGTAGTGATACACCACCCTGCGGGTGCGTTTCTGGTTGCCAGAGCCCATATCACGGACTGTTTCGATCGTGGAATCGTCGGGAGTGTAGTTCCCGTGGGCCGTGAAGTGGCTGTCCAGGTCGTAGGGCACATGCGACTGTCTTGAGCCGACGATGAACCGGCAGCCGGCGTCTTCCAGGGCGTTCAGATTGCTCGCTGACAACATGCCCGCATCTGCGACTACCACCAACTCGGTGATGCCGTGGCGGGTCTTGAACTGCTCGATCACCGGGATCAGCGTCTTCGTTTCCGCCTTGTTACCCTCGAACATCGCGATCTCCAGGGGGAACCCGCCAGCGGTCACCAACAACCCGACCGTCACCTGCGGATCAACCCGATGCTGCTTCGACATGCCGACCTTGCGGAGCGTGTCTTCGTCAGTGATCTCGAAATGCAGCGTGGTCAGGTCATACATCACCAACGCCACCGGCCCGGCCGTAGTGGCATGCCTCCAGCAGGCAGCTGCGATCTGGGAGCGGTAGTCCCGCTTCACGCACCGGGCCAGGCACTTGTACAGCGTGTTCGAGTGTGGCGTTGGCTGACCCAGCTCGCCCAACACCCGGATCGTGTCCAACTTCGAGGTCGGCTCCACGATCCGTGCCCCCACCAACTGGGCGAACATTGCGTCGGTCACGACATCGAATCCAAGCTTCCGGTAGGCGCCCTGCAGCACGTCCCACAGAAGTTGGCTGGCCGCGTGCTCGACCACCAGACCGGCCGCCGGCCGCCGCTGCGGCTCAAGACCAGGGATCTCGTCCTGCACACCGTGCAACCGCTGCAGCGCCACACTCACCAATACCGCCACCTCGACGGGATCGTGAGCTGACCCGACATGCTCCAGGATCCGACGCTGACCATTGCGTTTCTCGACGACCTGCACCGCAGTCGCCCCCGAAGCGGTCTTCACCTTCCGCACGAACGGGCTCACAACCAGGACCCTACAACCCTAATTAGTGCCCCGAAAACCCGCCCTGACCTGACCTCAGTTTCTCGGACAGTGGGTTAAATTGGTCCACTGAGATGAGGGGATTGGGAAATGGTTCGAGGTAAGCGGGTGTTCTCGCCGGAGTTTCGTGAGGACGCGGTGAAGTTGGTGATCGACTCGTCGCGGCCGGTCGCGCAGGTCGCGCGTGAGCTCGGTATTGGTGAAGCGACCCTGGGGAACTGGGTGAACAAGTATCGGCGCGACCACGCCGGTGAGGAGGCGCCGTTGTCGGTGAGCGACCGGGCGCGGCTGCGCGAGGTCGAACGTCAGTTCCGCGAGGTGCGGATGGAGAATGAGTTCCTGAAAAAAGCCGCCTCGTACTTCGCCCAGGATCACCGGTGAGCGAGAAGTACGAATTCATTGAGACGATGCTCATCTCGTTCCAGAAGTACATCTATCCCGTGTCGTTGATGTGTGGGTGGTTGTCGATCTCCCGGTCGGGCTTCTACGACTGGCGCACCCGCCCGGCCTCGGCGGCCGCCACCCGCCGCGGTGAGCTGCGGTTGCTGATCACCGCCGTCTTCGACGACTCCGACCAGACCTACGGCTACCGGCGCGTCCAGGCCGAGCTGGGACGGTGCGGGGTGAAGGTGGGCCTCGAGCTGGTCCGCCACCTCATGCGTGAGCTTGACCTGGTGGCCTGCCAGCCGCGCCCGTTCCGGCACAGCCTGACCTTCCAGGACGCCAACCAGCCGGCGATCGCGGACCTGGTGGCCCGGGACTTCACGGCCACCGCCCCGGGCACCAAGCTGATCGGCGACATCACCTACGTCCCGACCTGGGAAGGGTGGGTGTACCTGGCCACGGTGATCGACTGTTACTCGAAGAAGGTCATCGCCTACGCGACCGGCGACAACTACAAAACGCCCCTGATCA
>DASRUA010000166.1:0-6000 GCA_035655615.1 Dermatophilaceae bacterium | reverse complement strand
CACCACGGTCGCGTCATAGGTCCGCTTGTCGCTGAGGGTCACCGTGAGCTTGGAGCCTGCTCCGCCGGCGGCCACGACGTGGTTGTTGGTCAGGATGTGGCCCCTGGTGTCGAAGATGACCCCCGAGCCCTGCCCGCCGCCTTGACTGCTGGTCACCGTGATGGCCACCACGCTGGGCGAGACCACGCCGGCCGTGACCGACCAGTTGGGGGCGGAGCCGTTGGCCTGCAGCACCGGTGCGCTGGAGCTCGTCGCGACGGCCGGGGTCTGCGTGGCCGTGGAGGACTCGACATCGGTGCGCGTGGCGGCATAGGTGCCGGCGCTGGCAAGAACGGCGGCTACGACCGCGATGGCACCGAGCTCGGCCAACCTGCGTGGTTTTCCCGACTGAGGGGGTGTTGCTCCGGGCTGCATCAATGCGGCGGGGCGCTGCTCAGCCGGAGACTGTGGGGCAACGGGAGAATATGCCGGGTATTGCGGCTGCACCTGGGTCTGCGTCTGCTCGTACCAGAGCGGCGCAGTGTGCTGCGACGCATCCTCCGGCTGCTGTGACGACCAGGGAACCTGCGACGGAGGCTGTTGCTGTGTGCCTTCGGGTGGTGCGTCATCGGGTCCCATGCCTTCAGGTCGCGTGCCGTCGGCTGGGGTGCCCTCAGGCGTCGTGCCCTCAGGCGTCGTGCCCTCAGGCGTCATGCGCTCAGGTGGCGTGCCCTCAGGTGGCAGCCCTGACTGGGGTGGTTGCGGCGGCGGCTGCTGCGTCATGGGAATCTCCTTGGTTCGATGAGGTCTAGTCAATCCCACGAAAGTCAAACAACGCTGGGCTGTGACTGGGAGTTTGCTGTGGGTAGGTCCACCACGAAGGTCGCCCCGCCGCCGGGCGTGGCTGCCACCCCGACGTGGCCATCGTGCGCGCTCACAATGGCGGCCACGATGGCCAGGCCCAGGCCGTTGCCACCGCCATGGCCCCGGACGCGAGAGGGGTCGGCGCGGTAGAACCGTTCGAAGACCTTGCGTGCCTTGACGGGGTCGACGCCACCGCCGTGGTCGCGCACCTCAAGTCTGGCGTGACCGGCAGTGTCGCTGCCCACGGCGATCTCGATGCTGGTGCCTTCAGGAGTGTGATTCATGGCATTACCCACGAGATTGGTGACAACCTGGCGCAGCTTGGCTTCGTCACCCTCGATGGTGGTCGGCTCGAGGTCTCCGGAAAGGCCGACCAGTCGTACCTGGCGGGTCGGGTCCAGAGCGCGGGCGTCCTGGACCGCATCTGCCGCCAGCACCGTGAGGTCGACTGGTCCTCGTTCCAGGGGGCGCTGCCGGTCAAGCCGGGTCAGGATGAGCAGATCGTTGACCAGGCCGCCCATCCGGATCGACTCGTCCTCGATGCGTCGCATCGTGCCGGTCACATCTTCAGGGTCGGTGACCGCGCCCTGGCGGTACAGCTCGGCATACCCTCTCACCGCGGCCAGGGGCGTGCGCAGCTCGTGCGAGGCGTCGGCCACGAACTGGCGCATCCGTTCCTCCGAGGCCTCGCGCACCGCGAAGGACTGCTCGATCTGGGCCAGCATCGCGTTCAGCGAACGGGACAGGCTGGCGACTTCGTCCTGTGCTGCGGGCTCGGGGATTCGCCGGGTCAGGTCGCCAGCAGCAATGGCCGCGGCGGTGTCCTCTATCTGGGTCAGCGGCCGGAAAGCGCGACGCACGCCGTACCAGCCCAGGAGGGCGCAGCTGGTGATGACCGCCAGGCCAACGAGGATTGAGAGAGTCAACATCCGCTGCACCGTGGTGTCGAGTCCCCGCAAAGGCACCGCGACCGCGAATGTACCCGTATCGCCGCCTAATCTTCCTGCCACCACCCGCCAGCGCATCTCGCCGTTGACGGAGTTGACGGTGAAGGGCGGGCCAATAGGGGATTGGGTGCTGCCCACGCGAGGGTCGTTCAAGGTCAGGTTCGGGATATTGGGCTGCAGACGCTCCCCGGTGGCGGGGACCTCAAGAGGCGTGCTGCCGTCTGGTGGCATGAACGTCACGGCGTAGTTGCTGGGGATGCCCTCGTCATGACGCGAAAACAGCTGACTCAGCACTTGCGCGGCGGTCGGGCGGGCGGCCGCTCTCAGATCACGGTCGGTGTTGTCCATCAGCTGCCGGCGTATCAGGACGCTCGTGGCGATGCTGGTGAGCGTCAGGGCGACCAAGAGCAAGGACACCAGCAGGGCAACGAGCCGGACCCGCAGTGGCAGTACTTCGAGCGGGCGCCTGGCTCTTGAGAGGACAGATGGGCGGTGGCGTTTCGGTGTGGTGGGGTCTGTCATGTTCGACCCGGCTCAGGCCGACTCTGGTGGTAGGCGCAGGACGTAACCCACGCCGCGCCTGGTCTGGATCAGAGTAGGTTCTTCCGCGTCGATCTTGCGGCGCAGGTAGGAGATGTAGGACTCGACGATGCCGGACTGACCGCGGAAGTCGTAGTCCCAGACGTGGTCGAGGATCTGGGCCTTTGACAGCACCCGGTTGGGGTTGAGCATGAGGTAGCGCAGCAGCTTGAACTCGGTTGGCGACACCTCGATGACCCGCTTGTTGCGTCGGACCTCGTGAGAGTCCTCGTCCAGCTCGAGGTCGTGGAAGCGCAGGATCGCGCCGTCATCCTCGATCCCGCCCCGGGTCCGACGCAGCACCGCGCGGATCCGGGCGACGACCTCTTCGAGGCTGAACGGTTTGGTGACGTAGTCGTCTCCGCCGACGGTCAGCCCCTGGATCTTGTCCTCCAGGGAGTCACGCGCCGTGACGAAGACGATCGGCAGAATGCGCCCGGCCGATCGCAGCTTGCGGGTGACCGTGAAACCGTCCATGTCGGGCAGCATCACGTCCAGCACGACCAGGTCCGGGTCGTGCTCGGCCGCCTGTCTGAGTGCCGTCGCGCCATCGGCGGCGACATGCACCTCGAACCCGGCAAAGCGCAACGACGTGGCGAGCAGCTCGCGGATGTTGGGCTCGTCCTCGACGACGAGGAGCCGTGCCTCGGGGGTAGCAGTGGTCACAGATCCGATTCTGTATGCCGTGTCTGGGAGTTTCCTGTGAATCCTCCGCATGGCCTACAGAAGGTTCACTTCACCTCAGGTCTGGCTCCGGCGGCGTCAGCACGTCCTCGGCGTCAATGATCCGGTAGGAGTACCCCTGCTCGGCCAGGAAGCGCTGACGGTGGGCGGCGAAGTCCGCATCGACGGTGTCGCGCGAGACAACGCTGTAGAAGTGCGCCGTGCGCCCGTCGCCCTTGGGCCGCAGGACGCGTCCCAGCCGCTGGGCCTCTTCCTGCCGAGAACCGAACGTTCCTGACACCTGGATGGCGATGCTGGCCTCGGGCAGGTCGATCGAGAAGTTCGCGACCTTGCTGACCACCAAGAGCCCGACCTCGCCGGTGCGGAACTGCTGGAACAGCTTCTGACGCTCGGCGACCGTGGTCTGGCCGGTGATCAGGTTGGCGTTCAGCCGCGCCGCCAGCCGGTCGAGCTGGTCGAGGTACTGACCGATCACCAGGGTCGGCTCGCCGGCGTACTTCTCGACGAGCGCCTCGACGATCCCGTCCTTGGAGGTGCTTGTCGACGCCAGGCGGTAACGGTCTTCGGGCTCCGCCATCGCGTACGTCATCCGCTCGGCATCCGGCAGGGTGATCCGCACCTCGACGCAGTCGGCGGGCGCGATGTAGCCCTGCGCCTCTATGTCCTTCCAGGGGGCATCGAAACGCTTGGGCCCGATCAGGCTGAAGACGTCGGCCTCACGCCCGTCCTCGCGGACCAGCGTGGCCGTCAGGCCGAGGCGGCGGCGGGCCTGCAGGTCGGCGGTCATCCGGAAGATCGGCGCCGGAAGCAGGTGGACCTCGTCATAGATGATGAGTCCCCAGTCGCGGGCATCGAGCAGGCTGAGGTGGGTGTAGACACCCTTGCGTCTGGTCGTCATCACCTGGTATGTCGCGATCGTGACCGGCCGGATCTCCTTGCGGGAACCGGAGTACTCGCCGACCTCGTCCTCGGTCAGGCTGGTCCGCTTGAGCAGCTCGTCGCGCCACTGACGGGCCGAGACGGTGTTGGTGACCAGGATGAGGGTCGTGGCGCCTGCCCGGGCCATGGCACCGACGCCGACCAGGGTCTTGCCGGCTCCACAGGGCAGCACCACGACGCCGGAGCCGCCGTGCCAGAAGCCATCGACAGCCTGCTGTTGGTAGGGACGCAGCGCCCAGTCGCCCTGAATCATGGAGATCGGGTGCGCCTCGCCGTTCACGTAGCCGGCGAAGTCCTCGGCGGGCCAGCCGATCTTGAGCAGCTGCTGCTTGAGCTGGCCACGCTCCGATGGGTGCACCAGGACGGTGTAGTCGTCCAGTCGTTCGCCCAGAAGCGGCTGGATCCTCCTGTGCCGCAACACCTCTTCAAGGACTGGGCGATCGACGCTGTGCAGGACGAGCTGGTCACCGTCCTTGGACAGGGAGAGTCGACCGTAGCGGTCCATCGTGTCGGCGACGTCCATCAGCAGCGAGTGCGGCACGGCATACCGGCTGTAGGTGATGAGGGTGTTGATCACCTGCTCGGCGTCGTGCCCCGCGGCTCGGGCGTTCCACAGGCCAAGTGGGGTGAGCCGATAGGTGTGCACGTGCTCGGGCGCGCGTTCCAGCTCGGCAAACGGCGCAATGGCCCGGCGCGCCGCCTCAGCGTCCGGGTGGTCTACCTCGAGCAGGAGTGTCTTGTCGCTCTGAACGATCAGGGGTCCGTCAACCATGGTGTGTCCATCAACGCGATCGCGGACGGGAGTGTTCCCGTCCGCGACCGATGTCGTGGTTCAGTTGCTCAACATGGTGGTAGAGCTGGTGCTGCCGCTCACCATGGCGGCAATGAAGACGATGTAGGCGATGAGGCCCAGGATCCCGATGGCCCAGACGACCGCGAAGACGATCCAGCCGATCTTGGTCAACCGGCGTGACCCCTCGTGGTCTGTCGTGTTCTTGGTGAGGGCGACGATGCCGAGGACCAGGGAGGCGATGGCCAGGAAGTTGCAGAAGACCAGGCTGACGCCGGAAAGCACCGTCAGGACGATGGCCGAGCCGTTGGCCTCCGAGGGCTGACCGGTCGCATAGGGCTGCTGGCTGTATGCCGGGTACTGCTGGCCCGACTGTGCCTGGCCATAGGGCGGAGCGGGCGGCTGGCTGTACGGCGGAGCAGGCGGCTGCTGGGCGTAGGGGTTGCTCAGGGGCGGGGCGACGGGCGGCGTGGGCTGTCCTTGGGCGTAGGGACCTGCAGCTGGTTCGTCTTTCTGGGGGCTGGCCGGTCCCGGAGGGGTCGGCGGTGCCGGGATGGGCGCGGTGGGATCAGCCCAGACCGGTGCGGTCGGGTCGTTGTAGACGGTGTCCGGGGTCTCGTCCTGGACCTGGTCCTGCACCTCGTCCTGGTCCCTTTCCGGGTCAGGATCGGGCTGGTGTCTGCCTTCGTCGGTCGGCTCGCTCATCTGCGCTCTCTCTTGCCGTGTCGTCCTGCCCAAAAGTGAACTGTCGGGACAAGGTATCAACTGGGGTGTCCCCTTTGTTACTTTCCCGCTGGTGAGGCTCCGGCGCTTGCTGACACGATGGGCACCCAAACAGGAGGTACCAATGCGACGACCGCAGCGCGAAGCCCTTACCGACTTGCCCGGACGGGTCACCATCTACGAGGTAGGACCTCGCGACGGGCTGCAGAACGAGAAGACGCTGGTCCCGGTGGAGATCAAGGCCGAGTTCATCCGACGCCTGGTGGCTGCCGGGCTCGACACGGTCGAGACGACGTCTTTCGTCCCGCCGAAGTGGGTCCCCCAGCTCGCTGACTCCGCTGCACTGCTGGGGCGTCTCGGTGAGGTCGGCCGTGGTCGCAACCGGCCCGTGCTGGTGCCCAACGAGCGAGGTCTGGATGCTGCGCTCGCCCAGGGGGCCGAGGCCATTGCGATCTTCGGCAGCGCGACCGAGACCTTCGCCCGCAAGAACCTCAA
>DASRUA010000165.1:0-20225 GCA_035655615.1 Dermatophilaceae bacterium | reverse complement strand
GCCGGCGTCATCCATCGGGACCTCAAGCCCGCGAATGTCGTTCTCCTTGACGGTGATCCCGTCGTCATTGACTTCGGTATCGCGCACGTGGCCGATGACATCCGGCTGACGATGACCGGGTTGGTGATGGGGACGCCGGGCTATCTCTCGCCCGAGGTCGTCGAGGGTGCACGGGTCACCGAAGCCACCGACTGGTGGGGATGGGCCGCCACACTCGCCTTTGCCGCATCCGGGTCGCCTCCGTTCGGCCGCGGGCCCATGGACGTGGTCCTCGACCGCGTACGGCGTGGCCAGGCGGATCTGTCGGGTGTGGATCAGCGACTGGTACCTCTGCTGCAGGCGGCTCTGTCGCCAGTCTCCAGCGAGCGCCCGCGGGCTGACGAGGTTGTGCAGGCCCTGGACGGGTATGTCGCGGGAGCACCCCCGACCCTCGCCATTCCCATAGCCGGCGCCCCACCCACCCAGGCGTACCCGGCGACGCCCCCCGTGCAGGCCCTGGACCCTGCCATCGGCGGGGTTCAGTGGCAGGACTGGCGGCGGGACACGCTGCCGCACCCGGCGAACACATCGGACCGGGAGGCGGCCAGGCAAGGCGGGCCCGGACAATACGACCCCCGAGCCGGGGGACCGTCCCGCGTCGGGACGATGCTCGCTCTGGTGGTGGGAGTGCTCGGGGTCGCGACGATCTGGCCAATGGTGGCGCTCGGGATGGTCGCCCTGTGGTCCTTGCTCGCCCGCTTCGCGGACCGTTCGATCACCTCGCTGGTCATGCGACGCCAGGATCGCGGACTTCGGCGCAGCGACATTCCGCTGGCCATCGTGGCCAGCCCCTGGCATGCCGTCCTCGCGGCGCTGACGACGGTGATCACCCTGTTCATCCCTGCGATCGTCGCGGTCGGCTCGACGTTCTCCGTCGCGCTTGCAGCCGCGGCCGTGGCCGGTGGCGACCCTGCCCCGGGCAGGTCAGCGCCTCTGGTCATCGGTGGATTCCTCGGTCTGCTCATGTGCTGGTGGGGGCCCGGCGGTGCAACCCTTCAGCGCGGCTCCCGCAGCTTGCTCCGCGCCCTGGTGCCTGGCAAAGGGGCCACCGATTTCGTCGTGGCTACGTTCGTCCTGACAGGGGTGGGGCTTGGGGCGTGGGCGTGGGTGCGAAACGGCCAACCGGACTGGTGGCCCTGGTCCCTGGACTACTTTCGGTCGATTTCACACTCTTTCTGGTAATGCTCACACGTCACCTGGTTTGGTGATATGAGCAGGTATCTCCCGATTTTCTGGAAAGCCTGCGGCAGACAAGGGGTCATGCAAGCATGGAATGCATCTCGTCGCGTGAAGACATTGCGGCGGTGTCATGTACCGGCCGGGGCACTCCAGCACCAGCCACCTCATCGACAACTGCATATCGCCATCACACGCACGTGTGTTCGCAGCGCCAAGCCTCATCATCGGCGTCAGCCTGAGCCCCGCCGCTCAGGCGGGGGGATCGGTCTGGGACGGCGTTGCTGCCTGTGAGAGCGGCGGACACTGGGCGATCAATACCGGCAACGGCTTCTACGGCGGGCTGCAGTTCTCCGCCTCGACCTGGGCTGCGTTGGGTGGCACCCGCTCCGCGGCCAGCGCCAATCGGGCCAGCAAGGCGGTCCAGATCGCCATTGCCAGGCGGGTGCTCGCGGCCCAGGGACCCGGTGCCTGGCCCGTCTGCGGACGGCGGGCCGGGCTGACCCGGGCCAATGGGGCAGCGGCTGCGCCCTCAGTGACGGTGTCCCGCTCGCTGGCGCGTGTGGCCATCGTCGGTCACGCCAAGCTCACGGTCGATGGAAGGATGAGTTCGAAGACGATCCGCGCGATCCAGCACTGGGTCGGCACCGCAAATAACGGTGTCTTCGGCTCGAGCACCGTCAAGGCCTTGCAACGCAAGGTTGACGCCGGCGCGGACGGTGTCATCGGTGCGCGCACCGTCCACGCACTTCAGGTCCAGATCGGTGCTCGCCGCGATGGCGCGCGACACCTGAACGCGGCAACGGTGGCGACGCTTCAGAGGTATCTCAACGCGCACTGAGCCCGGGCCCGCGGCGGCCCTTCGATGGCCGGCATTCACCAGGCCGGCCTTCGAAGGGCAAGGGTCGCCCCCCAACCTCGCTCGTCACACCCCTATCCTTTGCTGAACAAGCCGGAGTGGCTTAATGGCAAAGCAACCGCCTTGTAAGCGGTAGATTGCGGGTTCGATTCCCGCCTCCGGCTCGAAACAGCATGGCCAGTCCCGCTTGTCCTCGAAGTGAAGGGACGGTACCCGTGGCCAGGATCGAGGATTACGCGATCGTCGGGGACCTGCATACCGCTGCCCTCATCGGCAAGGACGGCTCCATCGACTGGATGTGCCTGCCTCATTTCGACTCCCCGGCCTGCTTCGCCGCCCTGCTCGACTCTCCCGAGGCTGGCCGTTGGCTGCTGGCCCCGGCTTCGGGAGGGGTTTGCGCCAGCCGCCGCTACCGGCCCGGGACCCTGATCCTTGAGACCGAATGGGAAACACGCCAGGGGCGCGTTCGCGTCACGGACTTCATGCCGCCGCGCGATGAGGTTGTCGATATCGTCCGGATCGTCGAGGGACTGCGCGGGTCGGTACGCATGCGCGGTGAGCTGGCCCTGCGCTTCGACTATGGCCACGTGGTGCCGTGGGTCCGCCGGGACAAAAGGGGGATCCGGGCGGTGGCCGGCCCGGATGCTGCTTACCTGGCCACCCGCGCCCCGTTGCGCGGCGAGGACCTGCGCACAGTCAGCGACTTCATGGTGCGCGAGGGCGAGCGGATGCCCTTCGTGCTGACGTGGACGCCTAGCCACCTGCCCCGTCCCAGGCCGGTGAACCCCGAAGACGCCTTGCAGGGCACCGAGCAGTTCTGGACCGAATGGTCAGGACGAAGTCAGGCCGCAGGGCCATACAAGGAGGCGATCCAACGCTCCCTGATCACCCTGAAAGCCATGACCTACGCACCCACCGGCGGCATCGTGGCCTCCGCCACCACATCCCTGCCGGAACAGATCGGCGGCCCACGGAACTGGGACTACCGGTACTGCTGGCTCCGGGACGCGACCCTGACGCTGCAGTCCCTTCTGGCCGCCGGGTACACGAAAGAGGCCGCGGACTGGCGGGAATGGCTGCTGCGCGCCGTCGCCGGGGACCCCGCAGAGCTTCAGATCATGTACGGGATCACCGGCAAACGCCGGTTGCCCGAGGCGGAGCTGACCTGGCTGGCAGGCTACGAAGGCTCCTCACCGGTGCGAACCGGTAACGCCGCAGCCGGCCAGCTCCAGCTTGATGTCTGGGGTGAGGTCCTGGATGGGCTCGCCTTGACTCGCAACGCCCTGCTTACGGCGCCGGACGACGGGGACGACTCATGGGATCTGCAGGTCGCCCTGATGGAGCACCTCGAAGGGGCCTGGAAGCAGCCGGACAACGGGCTGTGGGAGATGCGCGGGCGGCGGCGGCACTTTACCCACTCGAAGGTCATGGCCTGGGTCGCGGCCGACAGGATGGTCGCCGGTGTGCGTGTCTCCGGGCTCCCCGGTCCGGTCGATCGCTGGGCCGCGCTCGCCGCAACGATCCATGCGGACGTGATGACCCATGGGTTCAACACCGAGCTGAACACGTTCGTTCAGTCCTACGACAGCACGGACCTCGACGCCAGCCTGCTGCTCATCCCGAGAGTTGGCTTTCTGCCGCCGGACGACAGCCGAGTCATCGGCACCATCGAGGCCATCCAGCGGGATCTCACGCAGGACGGTTTCGTGCGGCGATACCGGTCGGAGGGCAGCGAGGACGGACTGCCGAGCGGCGAAGGCGTCTTCCTCGCGTGCTCGTTCTGGCTTGTGGACGCCCTTCACGGCGCCGGGCGACGGGATGAGGCCGTCATCCTCTTCGAGAGGCTCCTGAGCTTGCGCAACGACGTCGGACTCCTGAGCGAGGAATGGGATCCTCGCGCGAACCGTCAGCTGGGTAACACGCCACAGGCCTTCAGCCACTTTGCCCTCATCTCCAGCGCCATGCAGCTGCACCACGGCAGGGCCCACAGCAACACTCCGATCGGCCCCGGTTACCTGATCGGCGACCCGGGGGCGCGATAATGAGGAGACCCCGCCAAGTATGAGTTGGCGGGGTCTCACTGTCGTGGGCGTGACGCTCCCCGACTGAACGGGCAGTGCGGCACGATCCCCTCGCCCCGCCACTGGCGAGTCCAACGGGTCGTCCCCGTCGGTTACAGGACCTCGTTTACTGTCCGTCGCCGCCGCCCGTTACCGGGTGGGTACTTTCTTTTCTACGCCGGGTCGCCCGCGTTCGCAAGAGTCGTGACGGTCCTGTGCGCGTATTCCTCAGAACAGGAACTCCACGTACGCCTCACACACACGCCTCGGTGGAGGAACTCTCAGTAGCCGACAGAGTCAAGACTCCACGCCTGCGGGCAGTGTTGAGATGTCGGTGGAACCCAGAGATTCCAGTACTCCGGTCCTGCCTTCGGCGCCTCGATGCGGCATCCGTGACAGAACACGACTCCGTCCGGGCTTGCCAACGGGCAACCGCCCTCTGCCGTCGGCCCAAAACAGTGCTTGATGACCTCATTCGTGATGGGATCCAGGATGTCAACTTCGCCGTCCTCGAACTTAACGAGCGCCCCCTGAGCGCGCGATATTTTACTACATCAAGTCTAGAAACGGGGGGAGAAGCGTGTCCACAGAAATCGGCGCTGAACATAGTGAGCGGACGGGCCTGGTCAGCAAGCGGACGGATCTGGCCGGACGAAGGCACCTGATTCTCATGTCAGCGCGGCGGCATCCGGAGCGCACCGTCGAGCCGGATGACCTCACCGTTGAGCATGCCGTTGTCGACGATATGGGCAACCAGTGACGCGTACTCGCGGGGCTGACCCAGACGGGAGGGATGAGGCACCTGAGCCTCAAGGGCAGCGGTCACCTCATCTGCCAGCCCCGCCAGCATCGGTGTCGCGAAGGTACCTGGTGCAACAGTCACCACCCGGATGAGCTTGTCCGCAAGGTCGCGAGCGGCGGAGAGGGTGAGGGCGACGATGCCACCCTTGGATGCTGCGTACGCGGCCTGCCCGATCTGTCCGTCGTAGGCGGCGATGGATGCCGTCATCACGATGACTCCACGGTCACCGTCAACCGGCTCGTTCTCCAGCATCGCGGCGGCGGCCAGACGCAGGACGTTGAAAGTCCCGATCAGGTTGATGTCAATGACGTTTCGGAAGTCGTCGAGGTTCATCGGGCCATTCCTGCCGACGACCCGGCCGGGCGTGCCCACACCTGCGCAGTTGACGACGACCCTCAGGTCGCCGAGCTCCTTGGCCGCAGAGATCGCCGCCTGCACCTGGGCCTCGTTGCGTACGTCGGTGGCACAGAACCGAACCCTGTCGCCCAGCTCGGCGGCGAGCGCCTTGCCCGGGGACGAGGGCAGGTCGATGATGACGACGGCGGCGCCGCCTTCGTGCAGTCGGCGAGTGGTGGCCTCGCCGAGGCCTGAGGCGCCGCCGGTGACGATCGCCACCGTGGAAACGTTAATCTGCAAGGGGTTTCTCCTTGGAAGGGTGGTCAGCCGCGGAGTAGCTGACGGGCGATGACGCGCCGTTGGATCTGGTTGGTGCCTTCAAAGATCTGGGTGACCTTGGCTTCGCGCATGTAGCGCTCGGCGGGGAAGTCACGGGTGTAGCCGGCGCCACCGAGCACCTGGACGGCATCGGTGGTGACTCTCATGGCCGCGTCCGTGCAGATGAGCTTGGCCACCGCGGCCTGCTTGGTGAACGGTCTGCCCGCATCCTTGAGTCGCGCGGCGTGCAGGTAGGTCGCTCGGGCCGACGTCACTGCGGCCTCCATGTCGGCGAGCAGGAACGACAGCCCCTGGAACTCGCTGATGGCCTTGCCGAACTGCTCGCGTTCCTTGCTGTACGTCGCAGCCAGATCGAGTGCCGCCTGAGCCAGACCCGTGGCGGCTGCGGCGATCCCGAGTCGACCTGAGTCGAGGGCGTGAAGAGCGATCGACATGCCCAGGCCCGGTGCGCCGATCATTCGCGCTGAGTCGACCAGGGCATGGTCGAAGTGAACCTGGCGCACGGTGTCGCAGGCGAGGCCCATCTTGCGTTCGGGGGGGTCGAAGGTGATGCCGTCCGTATCGGCGGGGATGACGAAGCAGGACAGGCCCTTGCTCGGGTTCTCGTCGGTGCGCACGAACGCGGTGTAGAAGTCGGCATGTCCGGCGTGCGAGATCCAGGCCTTGGTGCCGCTCACGGCGTACTGCGAACCGTCCGGGGTGGGTTTTGCCCTGGTGGAGATCGCGGACACGTCGCTGCCGGCTTGCGCCTCGGACAGGCAGTAGGCGCCCAGGGTCTGGCCGCTGAGCATCGCCGGAAGGAGATCCGCGCGTTGCCGGTCACTGCCATACTCGGCCACCGGGAAACAGGTCAGGGAATGCACGGAGACGCCGACCGCCACACTCATCCAGGCCGACGCGATCTCCTCGACTACCTGGAGGTAGACCTCGTAGGGCTGCCCGCCACCGCCGTGCTCCTCGGGATACGGCAGGGAGAGCAGACCTGAGCGGCCCAACAGCGCGAAGGTGTCGCGCGGGAACTGGGCAGCCTCCTCGGCGGCACTCACTATCGGTGCGAGCTGGTCGACGCAGATCTCACGGGTCAGGTCGATGAGGTCCTGGGATTCTTCGTTCGGCATGAGGCGCTGTGCTGGCATGGCGGGAAGGATACTGCGTCCGTGCCGCGCTAGCCTTCGTCCGTGCCGCGCTAGCCTTGCGGGCCACCGAGCTGAACGGAACGCCTGTGACAAATCCACCACCCCTGCACGATCCTGAGGCCCGAGGATTTGCCAGCGATAACTACGCGGGCATCCACCCCGAGATCCTGGAGGCCATCGCCCGGGCCAACGGAGGACACCAGGTTGCCTACGGTGCCGACGTCTACACCCAGCATCTACAGGGCGTCTTCCAGCGGCATTTCGGTGCCGATGCCACGGCATATCCGGTATTCAACGGGACCGGCGCCAACGTCATCTCGCTGCAGGCGATGACCGAGCGTTGGGATGCGGTCATCTGTGCCGAGTCCGCGCACATCAACGTCGACGAGTGCGGTGCGCCCGAGCGGGTCGGCGGACTGAAGCTGCTCGCCGTCCCTGCTCCGCGGGGCAAGCTCACTCCAGCGCTGGTCGAGCTGGCAGCGGGAGGACGCGGTGATGAGCACCGGGCCCAGCCCAAGGTGGTCTCGATCACCCAGAGCACCGAGCTCGGCACGCTGTACTCGGTGGACGAGATCGCCGCGATCGTCGAGCGAGCCCACGCCCGCGATCTGGCGGTTCATCTGGATGGTGCCCGGATCGCCAATGCCGCTGCGGCCCTTGGCGTTCCTCTGCGCGCGTTCACCACGGACGTCGGCGTCGACGTCGTCTCGTTCGGTGGCACCAAGAACGGGATGATGCTCGGGGAGTGTGTCGTGGTGCTCAACCCCGAAGCGGTGCGCGGGATGGCGTTCCTGCGCAAGTTCTCGATGCAGCTCGCCTCCAAGATGCGTTTCGTGTCGGTGCAGTTCGACGCCCTGTTGTCCGGCGACCTCTGGCTGCGTAACGCGAGCCACGCCAACGCCATGGCGGCCCGGCTGGAGGCTGCAGTCCGCGGCGTGGACGGCGTCGAGGTGCAGCGCCCGGTCGAGGCCAACTCCGTGTTCGCGATCCTGCCCGCGGCTGTGACCGAGCGGCTGCAGGGGCGCTACCCGTTCTACGTGTGGGATGAGCGGAGCGGCGAGGTGCGCTGGATGACCTCGTTCGACACCACGGAGGCTGACGTTGACGGGTTTGCCGCGGCGCTGCGCGACGAGATGGCGACCGCCTAGCACGGGACCCGCAACTCATCCACCGTGAAGCCGCGACAATCGACTCAAGATCGGCGGCGGAGCAGCAGTTGGTGGCACTTCAGGAGCTGGTTGGCCACCGTCACGCCGGATAGGCGTGCACCTCGGTGGCCTTCACGGTCGCCCACAGCTCCTGGCCCACACCCAGACGCAGCTCAGCCACAGCCGCTGTCGTGACTTCAGCGACCAGAGCGAACGGGCCGGTGAGGCTCACCCGGGCCGTCTGACCGATCAGCAGTATGTCGCTGACGGTGACCGGCCAGGTGTTGCGCGGTGAGCCCTGCGGGCGCATCCGGTAGAGGGCGACGGCGGACGGCGGGATGGTGACGCAGACCGCGGTGCCGGACGGGACCTGGGGCGCCACGACCGTGGTCCCCGCCACGTCGACCTGCAGGTCGTCGATCCGCCTGCCTCGCAGGAAGTTCAGCCCGACAACCTGTGCGACATAGGGATCACGAGGCCTGGCGATGACTTCTTGGGGTGTCCCCTCCTGGACGAGATGACCCGACTCGACGAAGACCAGACGATCGGCGAGCGACAAGGCGTCGAGCGGGTCATGGGTCACCAGGATGGTGATGCCATCGAACCCGCGCAGCCGGACGCTGAGATCGGCCCGGGTCTGTGCCCGCGTCGTCGGGTCGAGCGCCGACAACGGTTCGTCGAGCAGCAACAGGGCGGGGTCGGTGGCCAGTGCCCTGGCGAGTGCGACCTTCTGTGCCTGGCCGGTGGAGAGCTCGCGTGGCCGAACCTCCATGCGGTCGCTCAGGCCAAGTGCGTCGAGCTCGGCGCGGGCCCGCGCGCGGGCATTGGCTTTGGGAACACCCCGTGACCGCGGTCCGAAACCCACGTTCTCGATGACGCTCAGATGAGGGAAGAGCAGGTGGTCCGCCAGGACGAGGCCGGTCCGGCGCTGCGCGGGCGGCATCCACACGTTCCTCGCCGGGCAGTCCCACAGGGAGCCGGCGACCTGAACCTGCCCCTGCTGACAGCGGATGAGGCCGGCCAGGGTGTGCAGGAGCGTGGTCTTGCCGGAGCCGTTCGGCCCGAGGACGGCAATGATCTGACCGGGTTGTGCGCTGAGCTCGAGGCCGAGATGCAGCAGCCCCCTGGTCAGCCTGATTTCTGCCTGCAGGCTCATCGCAGCCACCGGCCACGGAGGGCCCCGAGAATGAGCACGCTGATGAGCAGCATGACCAGGCTCAGGGCGATGGCGGCCTGCGGGTCGCTCTCGAGCGCCACATAGACCGCGAGCGGTGCGGTCTGGGTGCGGCCGGGAAAGTTCCCCGCGAAGGTGATCGTGGCGCCGAACTCGCCCAGTGCCCGGGCCCACGCCAGTGCCGACCCGCTGGCGATCCCCGGAGCCACCATGGGCACGACGACCGTTCGGAACGTTCGCCACGGCGAGGCTCCGAGCGTGGCGGCCAACCCGTCATACCGGATGTCCAGTCCCCGCATCGACCCCTCGACCGCAAGCACGTAGAAAGGGAGGGCCACGAAGGTCTCGGCGAAGACGACGGCCACCGGCGTAAAGGGGATGGACCAGCCGGCGACCTCCAGCAGAGTCCTGCCGACAACCCCTTCACGCCCGTAGGCCATCAGCAGCGCCACTCCTCCGACGACGGGCGGCAGCACCAGAGGCACGGTCACCAGCGCTCGCAGCCACGGTGTCACCCGGTGCGTCGACCGGGCCAGCAGCCAGGCGAGCGGTGTGCCGAGCACCGCGCAGATGACCAGAGCCGCACCCGTCGTCACCAGGGAGAGACGCAACGCCGGGACCACGGACGCCTTGGCCAGCTGGGCAGGCATGCCGGTCCAGTCCGCCTTGAGCACCAGCGCGACCAAGGGCACGAGCAGGAAGGCGATGGCCACCCAGGCCGGGATGAGCAGGCCTGCCCGAGACCAACGCAAGGACCTCACGGCGTGAGGAATCCGTTGTCACGAAGGCGTTTGCGGCCCTGGTCGGAGAGGACGTAGGTCATGAACTCAGCCGTCGTCGGGTCGCTGGTCAGCCGGATCAGCGGGTAGTCGAGTGTCTGGTTCACCGACGCCGGGATCTGCACGCCGCGGATCCGACTGCCCGCCGAGACCACGTCGCTGTGATAGACGATCGCGGCGTCGGCCTCGCCGAGCTGGACCTTCGCCAGGGTGGCCTTGACGTCGGTCTCGTAGGACACCACGTGGGCCACGACACCGGCGGCCTTCAATGCCTTGGCCGCAGCCTTGCCGCAGGGCACCGTGGCTGCGCACAGGACGACCTTGAGCGTGGGCCGTGACAGGTCGGCAATGGCATTGACCGTGCCGGGGTTTCCTGGGGGAGTGGCGATCTCGAGGGTGTTGGCGGCCATCGACCGGATGCCGTCCGTGGCGATCCGGCTCTTCTCCAGGGGCCCCATCGAGGACGTCCCGGCCACTGCGATCAGATCTGCCGGAGCGCCTTGGTTGACCTGGCTCACCAGTGTCGAGCTGGCGGCGAAGCTGAGCTGGACATCGGTGCCGGGGTGGCTCGCCTCGAAGTCCTTGGCGATGGCCGTGAGTGACTCGGTCAGTGACGACGCGGCCAGCACGACCACGGTATGCCGGGTGGGTGCCTTCGCCTGACTGCCGGCTGCCGCGCTGCAGCCGGTAAGCGCGAGGGCGGCCACGGCAAGCGCGGCGACCCGTGCGGCGAACGCTGAGGCGGCCGGTCTGATTCGCCCTGTCTGCGGCCTCACGTCGGGATGCCCATCACGACATGGGTCGACTTTATCGACGCGATCGCCACGACGCCCACATCAAGCCCCAGCTCGTCGACGGCCTCGCGGGACATCAGTGACACGATCCGGAACGGGCCTGCTTGCATCTCGACCTGTGCCATCACCTTGTCCTTCACGACGCGGGTCACGATTCCGCGCATCCGGTTGCGAGCTGACTCCTCATTGACCGCGCCGACCGGGGCCGGGTTGGCGATCTCGCTCGCCAGTGCCGCGAGATCCCTGCCGCTGACGGTCAGCCTTCCGGCACTGTCCTTGGAGGTGTCCAGACGGCCTGAGTCGGCCATTCGTCGTACCGTGTCGTCAGATACGCCGAGTAGTTCGGCTGCCTCGGAGATTCGCATGTGCGGCATGGAGGTAACAGTATTGCCGCAACTGCGTCCTGAACAGCGAGGCTCCCCTATTGATCCACTCCTTGGGCGCCGCCACCTTGACGAACGGTTGTCAGCCGTCGAGCGGGGTGACAGCGGGGCGCTTGGCAGAGATGGTGTCTCCGGATGACTGACCGCGCAGCCGGCGCTGCACCCACGGGCCGACATATTTGCGTGCCCACTGTGCATTGGCGCGAGCCGCGTCGGCCCGCGAGATCGGCGGCGCGGGTGGCAGGGGAATGGCCCAACCTGCGTCCGGGGCCGTGAATCCCAGGGCGGTGAAAGCGTTCAGCGACACCCGCCGATGACCCTCTGAGGTCAGATGGATCCGGTCGGGCGCCCACATCCGCCAGTCGCGAATTGCCGCCATGCCCCACAGATCGATGACGTGGGCATCGTGGCGTCGGGCAATCGACCAGATGTGAGCGGTGTAGGTCGCGGCTCGTCCCCGGCTGGCCTTGATCAGTGGCGCGTCACGAGGGTCCGACGGGGTGGCGAGCAGCACGTCGGCCCCGCTGGCCCGAAGCTGGGCAACCGCGTGCTCGAGCCGGGCGGCGAGGGCGTCGATGTCGGCCTTGGGCCGCAAGATGTCGTTGCCGCCGCCCACAATGCTGACCAGGTCCGGCGCCAGCGCGAGGGCATTGTCGACCTGCGGGCCCGCGATGTCCGCCAGGAGCCGGCCGCGCACGGCAAGGTTGGCGTAGCCGAAGGTGGGCGGGTGTGCGCCGGCCGGCTGTGGCAGTCGTGCGAGGTGTGCGGCGAGGCGGTCTGCCCATCCGACATACCCGTTCGTTGGTCTGGGATCGGCGTCGGCCATGCCCTCCGTGAAGGAGTCCCCGATCGCGACATAGCGGGTGAAGGCCGTCGGCTCCCGATCTCGGGAGGGCGTCGCCGGGGCAAAGGCGTCGTCATTCACGAGTGTCTCCATTCATGTCAGGCTCCAGTCGATGAGATCGGCGCCCTGTCGGCGCAGCAGGTCGTTGGCCCGGCTGAACGGTCTGGACCCGAAGAATCCGGTGCGGGCGGACAACGGTGACGGGTGGGGGCTCTTGATGCAGGGAACCGTCCCCAGAGAGGGCTCGAGGGTCTGCGCATCTCGCCCCCACAGGATCGCCACCAGAGGTCCTCCCCGGGCGGACAGGGCCGAAATCGCCTGTCCGGTCACGGTTTCCCAGCCTTTGCCGCGATGGCTCCCGCTCGCGCCAGGTTCCACGGTCAGCACCCTGTTGAGCAACAGCACGCCGCGGTCGGCCCATCGGGAAAGGTCTCCGTTCCTGGGCCGGGCCACGTGGAGATCGGTCTCGAGCTCCTCGAAGATGTTCTGCAGGCTGCGCGGGAGCGGGTGCACGTTGGCAGGGACCGAGAAGGCCAGTCCGACCGCATGGCCCCGACTCGGATAGGGATCCTGGCCGACGATGAGGACGTGCACCGCGTCCATGGGCTGGCCGAACGCCCGCAGGACCTGTCCACCCACCGGCAGGTATCCGCGGCCGGACTCCCGCTCGCCATGCAGGAAGGCTCCCAGGGCCGCTAGCTGGGCGGTGACGGGGGCAAGAGCCGGGACCCATGAAGGATGGACGATGTCGGTCAGTGCGCGGGTAGTGGGCACGTGGCCAACCTACCGAACGTGAGCGGCCGTAGACTCCGCCCGTGCACGGATTCAATGCAGACACCGAGGCCCTGGGCGAGGCGATCCTGCAGTATGCGGAGAACCGCATGCGGCTTCATCCGGTGCCGCTGGATGGTCCCAAGACGCTCGAAGAGCTCAAGGCCGTGGCCGGCAACACCATCACGCCCGAGGGTATGGGTGGTCTGGCTGCCCTGAAGCTGTTCGGCGACGGCCTCGCTCCGGCTTGCCTGTCGAGCGACCACCCGCGTTACCTGTCCTTCATCCCGTGCGCGCCCACCGAGGCTGCGGCGATGTTCGACCTGGTCGTCGGTGCGTCAGGCATCTATGCAGGATCCTGGATCGAGGGCTCAGGCGCCGTCTACGCCGAGAACGTCGCGCTGCGCTGGATCGCAGACCTTGCCGGGCTGCCGCCTGCAGCAGGAGGCGTGTTCGTCTCCGGTGGCACGATCGGTAACCTGTCGGCACTGGTCACCGCGCGCTCGGTGGCACGCGAACGGCATACCGCGTCAGGTTCCACCGGGCCGCGACCCACCAAGGTGGCTGTTCAGCTGGGGGCCCACTCCTCGATCAGGTCCGCATGCGAGGTCATGGATGCTGACCTGGTGGACGTCCGGGGCGATGAGCACCAGCGGCTCAACGGCGACAATCTGCGGACGGTGCTTGAGAAGTCTGGCCCCGAGAGCTTCTTCGCGGTCGTTGCGACGGCGGGCACCACGAACTTCGGCATTGTGGACGACATCGACTCGGTGGCGCAGGTCTGCCGTGAGTACGGTATCTGGCTGCATGTCGACGGCGCCTATGGCGGGGCGGGCCTGGCCGCACCAACGGTCCGTCACCTGTTCAACGGGATCGAGCAGGCGGACTCCTTCATCGTCGACCCGCACAAGTGGCTCTTCGCGCCGTATGACTGCTGCGCCCTGCTGTATCGCGAGCCCGCTCAGGCACGCGGGGCCCACGAACAGAAGGCGTCGTATCTTGACGTGCTCAACGATGCGGAGTGGAACCCGTCCGAATACTCGATCGGGCTGACTCGTCGTGCTCGCGGGCTGCCGCTGTGGTTCTCGCTCGCCACGTACGGGACCAATGCCTACACCGCAGCGATCGAGCGGACGCTGGAGGTGACCCGGTTCGCCGAGGCCGAGATCGCGCGGCGCCCCTATCTGGAGGCGTTGCGTGAGGCCGACCTGTCAGTGGTGGTCTTCCGCCGGCATGGCTGGGAGCCCGAGGACTATCACGCGTGGAGCGCTGAGATGTTGCGCGAGGAGTTCGCCTTCGTCGTGCCGACCTCACACGAGGGTGAGACGGTGGCCAGGTTTGCCATCGTCAATCCGACGACCACCGAGGATGACATCGCCGCGATCCTGGACACCATGGCCTGAGCTCAAGTTCCGGCGGGGCCTGCGTGGCTGGCGTGGCCGGCGCGTCGAGCGGACCGCCACGGTGAATGACAACGGTGTCATTTGGCCGGTACGATTGACCTGCACCCCAGCCACCCGGAGGGTTATATGACCACCACACAACAGGACGTCGCGACACAGATCGAGACCACACCGTTGGGCGAGCTGAGCGACCGCGACCGTGAGATCATCGCCTTCGAGCGTCAGTGGTGGAAGTACGCTGGCGCCAAGGAGCAGGCCATTCGCGAGCTCTTCGACATGAGCGCCACGCGGTACTACCAGGTGCTCAACGCCCTGATCGACAACCCGGCTGCCCTCGAGGCCGACCCGATGCTGATCAAGCGTCTGAATCGCCTTCGGGCCACGCGTCAGCGGGCGCGCTCGGCTCGACGCCTGGGCGCTCAGGCCTGAAACATCCAGCCTGAGCGCGAGCCTGAGAATCCGACTCCTGCGCGAACTTGGGCTTGACATCCCGCCGCGAGCATCCGGCACGCCGTCCGGCATTTGCACTCGGAGGGGTCGAGTGCTAATCATTGGGTTAGCACTCTCACCATGAGAGTGATAATTCTGACTGTCTGGTGAGGGTCGGAGAACGCGTGCGAACGGCGCACGCCGGATCCGGTCCGTCCGTCGCGGGCGCCAGCCGGCCACCCATCCGTTTCGCGTGGGAGGAACCACCCGAATGGCCAAAATCATCGCTTTCGATGAAGAGGCTCGCCGCGGACTCGAGCGGGGAATGAACATCCTCGCCGACGCCGTCAAGGTGACCCTCGGTCCGAAGGGCCGCAACGTGGTCCTTGAGAAGAAGTGGGGTGCGCCCACCATCACCAACGATGGGGTGAGCATCGCCAAGGAGATCGAGCTCGAGGACCCGTACGAGAAGATCGGCGCAGAGCTGGTCAAGGAAGTTGCCAAGAAGACCGACGACGTGGCCGGTGACGGCACCACGACGGCGACCGTTCTGGCCCAGGCGATGGTGCGCGAGGGTCTGCGCAACGTTGCTGCCGGCGCGAACCCGATGGCACTCAAGCGCGGCATCGAGCAGGCCGTCGCGGCCGTCTCCGACGAGCTGCTGACCATGGCCAAGGAGGTCGAGACCAAGGAGCAGATTGCTGCCACCGCCTCGATCTCGGCCGCTGACCGTCAGATCGGCGAGATGATCGCCGAGGCTATGGACAAGGTCGGCAAGGAAGGCGTCATCACGGTCGAGGAGAGCCAGACCTTCGGTCTCGAGCTCGAGCTGACCGAGGGCATGCGCTTCGACAAGGGCTACATCTCCGCCTACTTCGTCACCGACGCAGAGCGCATGGAGACCGTCCTGGAGGACCCGTACGTCCTGGTCGTCAACTCCAAGATCGGCAGCATCAAGGACCTCATCCCGCTGCTGGACAAGGTGCGCCAGGCCGGCAAGCCCGTCCTGATCGTTGCCGAGGACGTCGAGGGCGAGGCTCTCGCGACCCTGGTTCTGAACCACATCCGTCGCACCCTGAGCGTCGTCGCCGTCAAGGCGCCGGGCTTCGGTGACCGTCGCAAGGCCATGCTCGGTGACATCGCCATCCTCACCGGTGGCCAGGTCATCTCCGAGGAGGTCGGCCTCAAGCTCGACACCACCGAGCTCGACCAGCTCGGGAGCGCGCGCAAGGTCGTTGTCACCAAGGACGACACCACCATCGTCGAGGGTGGTGGCGACGCTGACCAGATTGCCGGCCGCGTCAACCAGATCCGCGCCGAGATCGACAAGTCCGACTCGGACTACGACCGTGAGAAGCTCCAGGAGCGCCTCGCCAAGCTTGCCGGTGGCGTTGCTGTCATCAAGGCGGGCGCGGCCACCGAGGTCGAGCTCAAGGAGCGCAAGCACCGCATCGAGGACGCAGTCCGCAATGCCAAGGCTGCTGTTGAAGAGGGCATCGTCGCCGGTGGTGGCGTGGCTCTCGTGCAGGCGACCGACGCTGCGTTCATCAACCTCAAGCTCGAGGGTGACGAGGCCACCGGCGCGAACATCGTTCGCGTCGCTTCCGAGGCTCCGCTCAAGCAGATCGCGATCAACAGCGGCATGGAAGGTGGGGTTGTGGCCGAGAAGGTCCGCAACCTGCCGTCTGGCTGGGGTCTGAACGCGGCCAACGGCGAGTACGTCGACCTGATCGCCGAGGGCATCATCGACCCGGCCAAGGTCACCCGCTCGGCGCTGCAGAACGCCGCGTCCATTGCGGCGCTGTTCCTCACCACCGAGGTCGTCATCGCAGACAAGCCCGAAAAGGCCGCTCCGGCGGCCCCGGGTGGCGACGAGATGGGTGGCATGGGCTTCTAGCCCACGCAGCAAGTAACGAGCACAGCAGTAACGAGCAGAGGGCGGTTCCCCCGGAGATGGGGGAGCCGCCCTTCGCGTTGTCCTCGTCCTTGGGACCGACCCTGCCGACCGTCCTGCTACTGAAATCCGGCCGCTCTCGCATCCCGAGCTGAAGGCGTCGCCTGAGAGGGCGGTAGTGGAGCCATCGACCGGTGCCTGGCTCCGACCGTCAGGCGATGCTTCTGGCGGCCGAGCGGGCAGCGGTGCGGCCGGAGAACAGGCAACCGCCAAGGAAGGTGCCCTCGAGGGAGTTAGCAGTTGCATGGTTCACGAGGGTGACAAGGCGGTCAAGGGTTCTTGCAATGGCAGCCGTCCAACAGCTCACCCAGAGCTGTGGGACGTCATGCGGCCTCAGGCTCGGCACGGTGTCGCACGGCGTCACGAGCAACAGGCGCCATACTCCGGGCAGCAGCCGACAGACGCCCCTCGCAACGTCCGCATGCCGACTTCAACCAGCCCTTTCCTGACGGCGGTGAGACGCTTGGGCGACGCGTGAAGCCAACCTCCGGGGGGATTGCGGCGTCTGTCAACATGACCGGCCTCACGGGGGGTTCGGTGGAGCATCGGCCAGCGGCCTTGACCTGAGAGCGGTATGACGTGAAGGCACCATCAGCAGGGTCCCGGTCCGGGAGCGGTCTTGCGGCTGCGCTAGTGGCCCTCAGCGTCTTACTGAGTGCCTGCCAGGGCACCTCAGCGGCAGCCTCGGGCAGCTCGACCACCAACGGCTCTCAGCAGATCCCAGCCGCGCCAACGCCCGCTCCGGTGACCCCGCCGACAGTGCTCGACGTCTTCCCCGCTGATCTGGCCACCGGTGTCGCGCCCAACGTCCAGGTGACCGTGAAGGCGTCCTCCGGCACGCTTGGCACGGTAACGCTGGTCAGTGCCAAGGGAGAGGGCGTCGCGGGGCAGACAGGTCCGGACGGGACCTGGACGACCAGCGAGCTGCTCCGTCCATCGACCGCATACACGATGACCATCGCATCACCCGGACCCGACGGCCGGGTTTCGACGAGCAGGTCGACCTTCGTGACCTTGAATCCCAAGGTCACGGCGACCTACGGTCTGACACCCAGCGGTGGCACCGTCGGTGTGGGCATGCCTGTCATCGTCAAGTTCGACTCGGCCGTCGACACCAAGGCTCGGCGGGCCGCGGTCGAGAAGCGGGTCAAGGTCACGACGGTGCCGGACCAGCAGGGCGCGTGGGGGTGGCTCGACGACCGACAGCTGATGTGGCGGCCGCAGAGCTACTGGCGTCCCGGCACCAAGGTCACCGTGTCAACACCGCTGCACGGTGTGCAGACCGGAGACACCAAATGGATCACAAAGGATGGCCGGACGAGCTTCACCGTGGGTTCGTCCATGGTGAGCAGTGTGGACATGCGCGCACACACCCTCACGGTTCGTCGCGATGGTGTGGTCATCCGCACGTTCCCGGTGAGCACCGGCAAGCCCGGACCGATGACCGAGACCCGAAGCGGCGTCAAGATCATCATCGAGCGCAGCGCCGTCGTCGTGATGGACTCGGCGACCGTGGGTATCCCCAAGGGCGATCCCAACTACTACAAGCTGTCCGTCAAGTGGAACCTGCGGCTGACCTGGACGGGCGAGTACATCCACTCGGCGCCATGGTCGGTTGGTGTGCAGGGCTTGCAGAACGTGTCGCACGGCTGCACCAACATGGCCCCTGCCGATGCCGAGTGGATGTTCAACAACTCCAGGATGGGCGACGTCGTCAAGTTCACCGGCTCCTCGCGCCCGTTCAAGCCGACCGAGGGCATCGGCGTGTGGGTCTATGACTTTGCCGGCTGGAGGGCCCGGAGCGCGTTCAGCTGAGCCCCGCTCCCCGGGTGAGACCGGTCAGGTGGCGGCGCTTCACGCTGGTCGAACGAGGAGCTTTCCACGGCCTTCGTCCGCCTCTTGTCGTTGTGGCGGGCTGGGGGTGACTCAGGGGTGGCTCAGGGTTCTTTCGGGGTCGACTCGGGGTCGAACCCCCTGCGTTCGCCATGGCCCCGCCCTAGGCTTGGGATCGGCTCAGGGAGATGACTCTGGCAGCCGATCGCCCATCACCGGGAGAGTCCATGAGCACGTCGTCCACCACGATCTCGACAGGCACAGCCACCGCGCTGCCAGCGGCCAGGACCGTCGGTCTGTCAAAGGTCTACGGCCAGGGTGAGACCCGGGTGGTGGCTCTGGACGACGTCAGCATCGATCTCGCCGCCGGCGAGTTCACCGCAATCATGGGGCCGTCCGGGTCGGGCAAGTCCACGCTTCTGCACTGTGCGGCCGCTCTGGACTCCGCCACGTCGGGCCAGGTGTTCCTCGGCGATGTCGAGCTGAGCGGGCTGAAGGACAAGGCGCTGACCCAGCTGCGGCGCGACCGGATCGGGTTCATCTTCAGTCGCTCAACCTGGTGCCGACCTTGAGCGCCCAGGAGAACATCCTGCTACCGCTGGCGATCGCCGGCCGCAAGCCGGACCAGGAGTGGTACGACGCGGTCATCGACACGGTGGGGCTGCGTGACCGGCTCGACCACCGCCCCAAAGAGCTCTCGGCGGGCCAGCAGCAGCGTGTCGCCTGTGCGCGGGCCCTGCTCAGCCGGCCCCAGGTCATCTTCGCCGATGAGCCGACCGGCAACCTCGACTCGATGTCCGGCCTGGAGGTGCTGAAGTTCCTGCGCCGATCCGTTGACGAGTTCGGACAGACCATCGTGATGGTGACCCACGATCCGGTTGCCGCAAGCCACACGGACCGGGTCGTGTTCCTGGCGGACGGGCGGATCGTGGACGAGCTGCGCCAGCCGACCTCGGACCTGGTGCTTGAGCGGATGAAGCGCCTGGATCGCCGCATGGTCGAGCAGGGGTCCTGAGCCATGTTGCGTGCCAGCTGGAAGAGTCTGCTCGCCCGCAAGCTGAGGCTGCTGATGAGTGGCTTCGCCATCGTCCTGGGCGTGGCCTTCGTCGCCGGGTCGCTGATCTTCACCGATACGTTGGGTCAGGCCTTCACCAAGATCATGGCGGGAAGTGTCGGCGACGTGGTCGTGCGCCCGGTCGGTGCCGTCAATGACGAGAACACCCAGAGCGCCAAGACCTTGCCGGCCTCGCTGGTCAGGGATCTGGCCACAGTCGACGGGGCGGCACGGGCGGACGGAAGCGTGACCTCTGTCGGCGTCTTCGTGATTGGCAAGGACGGCAAGGTGATCGGCGCCCAGGGGGCGCCCGGCATTGCGGTGAACTTCAGCGACGCACCTGCCGGACACGGTGTCCAGGGCTTGTCGATCACGTCGGGCAGGGCACCGGCCAAGGCCGGCGAGATCACGCTCGATCCTCTGACGGCCCAGAAGGCCGGATACAAGATCGGAGACACCGTACCCATGGTGACCTCCGGTGCGGAGCCCTCCCTCAAGGCGACCATGGTGGGCGTCGGCAAGTTCGGCGGCGGAGGCCTGGCCGGCGCCAGCCTGACCACCTTCGACCTCAAGACCGCCCAGCAGCTCTTTGAGGGTGGCAGGGACGTGTACACCGGCATCTGGGTGACGGCCAAGGACGGTGTCAGCCAGGCAGAGCTGCGCGACCGCGTCAAGGCCCTTCTCCCTGCAGGGGTCGAGGCCGTCACGGGTGACAAGGCCGCGGACGAGTCCGCCAGCGCGATCAACAAGGCGCTGTCCTTCATCAGCACGTTCCTGCTCGTCTTCGCGGGTGTCTCGCTCGTGGTGGGCACCTTCCTGATCATCAACACCTTCTCGATCCTGGTCGCTCAGCGAAGCCGGGAGCTTGCCCTGTTCCGCGCCCTGGGGGCGAGTCGTCGACAGGTCATCCTG
>DASRUA010000164.1:0-2919 GCA_035655615.1 Dermatophilaceae bacterium | reverse complement strand
AAGGACTTCACCCCGCAGATGCTGGGTCACGAGGCGTAAGTCGGGTCGGCCGCGCGGCGAGACAGCTGTGGCACCCTCCTCGGAACCTCCGCGGTGATCTCGGCGTCTCGTCCGCAGAAGCATCCAGCAGTTCGGTGGTCGGAGCGTCCCGGCCGCACGTCGGCACCGGCCCCCCGGGAAAGGGTCGCGCAATGGCTTTCCGATCAGTCGTGGCCACGCTTCTCTGCGCGTCGGCGATCACGGCCTGTTCCGCGACGCAGGCGTCCGAACCCCTGGGCGCGACCTGCGACCAGTTCCGCGCCAGGCCAACGATCGAGCAGTCAGGCGTGATCGCAGCCGGCACGGGCGTCAGGATCGTCCTCTGTTCGAATCCTTCGACCGGGTTCTCCTGGGAGGAGCCTCGGCTCGGCGACACGTCCGTGCTCCAGCTCGTCGATCGCACCTACCAGGCGCCGGACGGCCCGAACCTCCCGGTCGTGGGAGCGGCCGGCGGAGAGATCCTGACGGTTCGCGGCCTCGCGGCCGGGACGACGACCCTCTCGATCCGCTACAGCCAGCCGTGGGCCGGTGGCACGAAGGGCGAGTGGACGTACAGCCTGTCGGTCACGGTCAAGTAGGCGATCCACCGCACCCTAGCTTGCCAGCGCCCGGCGGAACCGAACCACGGCGACTGCGAGCGGAACCAGCGCGAACAGCAGTCCGTCCGGCCCGGGCGATCGACCGCAGCACAACGAGCTCGGTGTCGTCGACGATCAAGGGAGGGGCTGGACGGTTCGGCATGCGCAGCATCGTAGCTGCGATCTCGCCAAACATCAGCTTTCTCCGTGGCGGGACACCAGTGGGCGTGTCTCAGCTCGGGCTGACAGACGGGGATTCGCCATCGACTGGCGGGATGGCGGCTGCTCGTTTTCGAGAACCCTTCCCGGAGCGAGGCATGTCTGGGAGGCAGATCAGATGGCGATTGCCACCCTCTCTCTTGGCCAGGTACATGGCGTAGTCCGCGGCCCTCAGCAATGCGTCAGCGTCCCCGCCGTTCTGCGGGTAGAAGCTGATGCCGATGCTGACGGTGACGTTCACTCTGTGCCTTGCGACGCTGAAGGATCTGGCAAGAATGCTCTTGACCTTCAGGGCGACTGCATCGGCCTCTCGGACCTGGTGAACCGCTTCCAGGAGGATCACGAACTCGTCGCCGCCGATACGGGCGACTGTGTCGCTCTGACGCACGCTCTTCCTGAGTCTCTGTGCAACGGCACGGAGCAGGTGATCGCCGAACTCGTGTCCGCGGGAGTCGTTGATGTCCTTGAAACGGTCGATGTCCATGAACAGGACGGCAAAGGCGGTATCTGATCGTTTGGCGCGGGCCAGGAGCTGGCTCAACCGGTCGACCGCCAGGAAGCGATTCGGCAGATCGGTGAGGGAATCGTGCGTGGCGAGGTGCTGGAGGGCTACCTCAGTCTCCCTGATCTCGTTGATGTCGCGCGTGATGCCCACCAGGCCTATGACTTTGCCGGACTTGTCGCGGATCGGCAGTTTGGTGGCCAGCGTCCAGTTCGTCTGACCATCGTCCAGCTGGCGGCTCTCGATCAGACCGATTATGGGTCGGCCCGTATCCATGACCCGGATGTCGTCGAGTCGGGTTCCCCGGCCGAACGCCTCTCCGTACAGATCGATGTCGGTCTTGCCAATCAGCTCTGCTGGATCCGAGAAGCCAAGGCTATCGGCCATCTTTTGACTGACGCGCAACAGACGGCACTGACGATCCTTGAAGTAGATGCTGTCTACCTCGTTCTCCATCAGGGCCCGGAAGAGGAACACATCGCTCAAGAGATCAGGAGGCGGCATACTCACCATCCTCTTCATTGTTCTTCTCTCAGGCATCCCTGACGATCGGCCGGAAGACAACGTCCGAAATCCGAGCACCCATCGCCGTCGCGGCGGTGTCCGCTTCGCATCGGGCCCTCCGCTCCAGCCGCGGGACGGCAGGCGCACTGGGCGTCCTGGCGCCGCGCTACGTCTCCGACTGTGTGGCGACGCCAGTGGGCAGCGGGCACGCCACGCCGGTCCCATGGTCGGGGCAGTATCCGTTCGGGTTCTTGTCGAGGTATTGCTGGTGGTAGTCCTCGGCGAAGAAGAACGGTCCCGCGGGCGCGATCTCGGTCGTGATCCGGCCGAACCCGGCCGCGGCCAGCCGTTCCTGGTACGTGTCCCGCGATGCTTCGGCGCGCGCCAGCTCGTCGGCGTCGGCGACGTAGATGGCGGATCGGTACTGGGTGCCCGTGTCGTTGCCCTGGCGCATTCCCTGCGTCGGGTCGTGCGCCTCCCAGAACGCGCGCAGAAGCGTCTCGAACGAGACGCGCGCCGGGTCGTAGGCCACGCGGACCACCTCCGCATGCCCGGTGCGGCCGGTGCAGACCTCGTTGTACGTCGGGTTCGGCGTGCTGCCACCGGCGTAGCCAACGGCGGTGCTCACCACGCCCGGGATCGCCCAGAAGCCCTTCTCGGCACCCCAGAAGCAGCCCATCCCGAAGGTCACGGTCCGGGTACCGGCCGGCCAGGGTCCATCGATCGGTGTGCCCAGGATCGTATGGCGCCCCGGCGCCACGATCGGCTCGGGGCGGCCGGGCAGCGCGTCGGCGGGGGAGGGGAGCTGCGACTTGGCAGAGTTGGCGAACAGGAAATCGAGAATGCGCATTGGGTCTCCGAGTTGCGGGACGTCTGCGCGGATCGTACCGCGGGTGACGTGACGGGCAGTTGACGCCTGCGCCGCCCGAGCGGCGCCGGTGGCCTGGCTGATGCCGCACAATCGGAATCGCACAATCGGAATCGCACACAGGGAGCCCGAATGCAGCAGCGAACCTTCGGTCGGCTCGGTTGGCAGGTCAGCGCGGTGGGCTACGGCATGTGGGGGATGGGGGGCTG
>DASRUA010000163.1:0-2839 GCA_035655615.1 Dermatophilaceae bacterium | reverse complement strand
CCGCTCGGCACCGGTTTCGTGAACCTGATCAAGATGATGATCACGCCGATCATCTTCTGCACGATCGTGCTCGGCATCGGGTCGGTCCGCAAGGCAGCCAGCGTCGGCAAGGTCGGCGGCATGGCTCTGGGCTACTTCACCGTGATGTCGACCTTCGCCCTCGGGATCGGCCTGGTCATCGGCAACATCGTCAAGCCTGGTGCGGGACTTCACCTGACCGCTGCGGTCGCCAAGAGCGGGCAGGCCCAGTCGACAGGAAAGGGCGCGGAGACTTTTCCCGAGTTCCTGCTCAGCCTGATCCCGGACACGCTGGTCTCCTCGCTCACTGCAGGGAAGGTGCTGCAGGCGCTGTTCGTCGGGCTGCTCGTGGGTTTCGCGCTGCAGTCGATGGGGCAGCGAGGGGTGCCGGTGCTGACCGGCATCGGGCATCTGCAGAAGCTCGTGTTCAAGGTCCTCGCGATGGTCATGTGGGTGGCACCGGTGGGTGTGTTCGGCGCCATGGCGGCCATGGTCGGCGCGACGGGCACCGACGCGCTGCTCAGTCTCGGCAAGGTGATGCTCGCGTTCTACGCCACCTGCGCACTGTTCATCTTCGTGGTGCTCGGCACGGTTCTGCGAGCTGCGACCGGGATCTCGATCTTCCGGCTGCTGAAGTATCTGGGCCGGGAGATCCTGCTCATCGTCTCGACGTCATCGTCTGAGACCGCGCTGCCCCGGCTCATCGGAAAGATGGAGCACCTCGGCGTATCGCGCCCGGTCGTGGGCATCGTGGTGCCGACCGGCTACTCGTTCAACATGGATGGAACGGCGATCTACCTGACCATGGCCTCCCTGTATGTGGCCGAGGCGATGAGCAAGCCGATGGCGATCGGTGAGCAGATCTCGTTGATGATCTTCATGATCATCGCGTCCAAGGGCGCAGCCGGGGTCAGTGGCGCCGGTCTCGCAACCCTGGCCGGCGGCCTGCAGTCCTTCCGTCCAGACCTCCTGGACGGGGTAGGCCTGATCGTCGGGATCGACCGGTTCATGAGCGAGGCACGGGCGGTGACGAACTTCACCGGCAACGCGGTCGCGACCGTGGTGATCGGCAGCTGGACCGGCGAGTTCGACAAGGAGCGCGCCGAACGGGTGCTCTCCAGTCAGGACCCCTTCGACGAGGCTGCGTTCGCCTCCGGTGACGATCACAGTGGCGGTGCCTTCGATGAGGAGCTGGCTGACCTCGAGTCCGAGGTCAGCACCGCCAAGACGGGGATGGCGCCCATCGGGCACTGACTCAACCGACATCACGCTGATGGACCCGCACCCCGGAGGGAGCGGGTCCATCTTTGCGTTCAGGTGTCTGGTGTTCAGGTCGCCCTGTCCGGGGGCACTCGGTCGGTGGCCTAGCAGCCTGGGTGTGGTTCCTACTCGTTCGCGGTCTCAGCGGCGAGCTTGAGATTGGCCAGTGTCTCGACCATGCCCCTCTGGTTGGTCTTGAGCCGGGAGCCGAGCGCAAGGTCCGCGGGTCCGCGATACCAGCGGGGACGCCGGTCGGTCCATTCCTCCACGACGGTGCAGGTCGAGAGATCGCCGTCCGCGGGGACGACCAGGTACTCCCAGCGGGCGATCTTCAGCAGGCCGAAGGTGATCTCGAAGGCCAGGTGACGACCGAGCTCGGCGATGACAACCTCGCCCTGGGTCATCCACCGCAGCGACCCGGCCTTGTTGTGGCCGATGAAGTGTGCTCCTTTCGCAGCGCAGGTGACGCCACCGCGCCAGGTGACCCGCTCGCACTCGGGCGACCACTCGCCCATCCGGGGCAGGTCGGCAACGAGGTCGTAGACAAGGTCAGCGGGTGCGGCGACGGAAAGGGACTCGCGCAGATCAGGCATACGCGAATACTTGCACCGTGGGAAACGTCATTGCGGCCGCCCCATAGGATTCTTGCCATGAGCAAGGTCCTTTCTGCCGTCGCCTGGCCGTATGCAAACGGCCCGCGCCACATCGGCCACATCGCCGGATTCGGCGTGCCCTCAGACGTTTTCAGTCGTTATATGCGGATGGCCGGCCATGACGTCCTGATGGTCAGCGGCACCGATGAGCACGGCACCCCGATCCTGGTGGCGGCCGACAAGGCGGGGGTCAGCGCCAAGCAGCTCGCGGACGAGAGCAACCGCGTCATCGTGCAGGACCTCGCCGACCTCGGTCTGTCGTACGACCTGTTCACCCGTACGACGACCCGCAACCACTACGCCGTGGTCCAGGAGATGTTCAGGACGGTCCACGACAACGGCTACATGGTCGAGCAGACCACCAAGGGTGCGATCAGCCCGTCGACCGGCCGCACGCTGCCGGACCGCTACATCGAGGGCACCTGCCCGATCTGCGGGTATGGCGAGGCCCGCGGCGACCAGTGCGACAACTGCGGAAACCAGCTCGACCCGACTGACCTGCTGAACCCGCACAGCAAGATCAACGGCGAGACGCCGGAGTTCGTCGAGACCCAGCACTTCTTCCTTGACCTGCCCGCGCTGGCCGAGGCGCTCGGGGAGTGGCTCGACGGACGTGAGGCGTCGGGCACCTGGCGGCCTAACGTCATCAAGTTCAGCCAGAACATCCTGGCGGACATCCGGCCGCGCGCGATGACCCGTGACATCGACTGGGGTATCCCGATCCCTCTGGACGGCTGGCGTGACCAGCCCAAGCGGCTGTATGTCTGGTTCGACGCCGTCATCGGCTACCTGTCCGCGTCGATCGAGTGGGCTCGCCGATCCGGCAATCCCGATGCCTGGCGCGACTGGTGGAACAACCCCCAGGCTTTGTCCTACTACTTCATGGGCAAGGACAACATCACCTTCCA
>DASRUA010000162.1:0-3436 GCA_035655615.1 Dermatophilaceae bacterium | reverse complement strand
CCTGGACCCGCACACGATCCTCATCGCCCTCGGGACATCAACGCAACTCGACGCAGTACGACACCACGTCGAGGCGCACTGAAAGACCACGCAACTCAGACCTGACCGCTTCTCCGCGAAGTTGCTGACACCGAGCAGTGCCTCCTGACTGGTGAGCAGGCTCTCCTCGATCCCGGTCGGGGATCCCGCTGCGGTGATTACTGGCTCTCCCTCGTCGGCGCCCTGGGCCGCACCGCTGATCGTTCCCGATACGGGACTGCGAAACGGCATGCGTTCATGCCATTCGTGGCACCAGGCGGGCTTCGTAGTGAAGTAGTTCGTCGTCTGCCGCGACCTGCTCGAATCCGGCGTGTGCGAGGGTGCACTGGGATGCAATGTTGTCGTGGGTCGTGTCCGCGCGGAATCCGGCTATACCGTGCTCGCCGGCGATCGCCATCAGCGCGAAAAGTGCCTCTCCTGCGTAGCCGTGGCCGCGAGCTGCGGGAATCAGCCCGTAGCCGATCTCAACGATCCCGCCGTCGGGAGGGCCAACGAAGCCGATGCCGCCCACTGCAGCACCATCCGATTGGCGGGTGATCTGGTAGTAGCCGAACGGCCGTTGGTCCCCATACTGATCCGTGGCGCGGAGGAACCCGCCGATGGCAGCGAGGTCGCCCTCAAACGGATAGCCCTCAGCCCAGCGGTCCTCAGCCAAGGGTGCCGTATCGCGGATTCGCTGTGCCTGTGCCGTGTCGACCGCGCGCAGGATGAGTCGGGCTGTCTCGCGGTCGGTCATCGTCCTAGCGGACATGCTCAGGCTGTTCATGGCAAACCACGTGCTCGCCCGCCGACCCTGCGCTGTCGCGCGACCCGCGTCGACCTCGAACCGCAAGACGATCCGCTTGCGAACACCACAGGTCCGTCGACCGAGGGCAGCCACTGATCACCGGTGGTCGTTGGGGAGCTGCGACGCCACCCAGCGGAAGTTCTGGTCGCATCGTCCCGTTGTTGCATTCAGCCCGATTCCGTCCCCCGTGTCCTGTCAACGGCGGCTTGAACATGAGCGAACGGACGTTTGCTTGACATACCAAGCGCTTGGCGTTTATAGTATGCAAGTGCCGGAGACTCCGCGCACCGCCTAGACACACCAGGAGTTCACCATGGCAACAGCCACCAAGACCACGACCGAGATCCCCGACATTGCCCAGAAGGTCCGCGAGCAGCTGCTCTCCGCTGTCCAGCAGGGTCAGAAGCTGTCGATCGACGCTGCCCAGGGCTGGGTCAAGGCCGTTTCGGTGCTTCCCACCCCGGACCTGCCCACCATCCCCGGGGTCCCTACCGTTCCCAGCGTGGAAGCCGCCACCACGTTCACTTTCGATCTCGCCGCTGACCTGCTCAACGCCCAGCGCGACTTCGCTTTGCAGCTGACGAACGCGCTGGTCCCCGCGAAGACCGCCTGACCCTTTCCAGGCTTCATCCATGCAGAACACGGACGAACCGACGCCAACAGGAGAGAGCCCCCGGCGCATGCTGGGAGGCTTCATCCGGGCGCAGCGACAGATGGCAAATCTGTCGCTGCGCCAGCTGTCGGTGCTGACCGAGGTCTCCAACCCGTACCTGAGCCAGGTCGAGCGTGGCATGCATGAGCCGTCTGTGCGCGTGCTCAAGTCGATCGGTGAGGCGTTGAACGTGTCCGCGGAGACGCTGTTCGAGCGGGCCGGCCTGACCAGCCCCGCGGAGAACCTGGACGACGAGGCAACCGAGAACACGATCCGGGCCGACCCACGCCTCAGCGAAGAGCAACGCCATGCACTGCTCGGGGTCTACCGCAGCTATGTCGGGGCCAACACCGAAGACACGTCCTGAGCCCTTCCGCCGATAGAGCCATCGCGCGCGCGATCCGTAGCCTGGCGGCGACGGCACGTTGTTGCCACTGCCGCCTAAGAACGCAGCCAACAACCCATAGTTTCCCGGCACTAACGATGCTCGGAGCCCATCCGGGGGGAGGCCATGACTCCCGCCGCCGTGTTTGTCCGGCAGCGGGGGTCAGGTGGCATCACGAACATTCTTGCTCGTCCTGTTCCCTGCTCTTTGTCTTGTCAGCTGAGGTCCCGTCACCGCCCGGTTCTCACCGTAGCTCGATCCCCAAACGCCTCGATCTGCCTATGTCCGATAGCCGATGCGCCCCACCCCTGGGATCCGAACCGGCGCTGGTTAGCCTTTCGGAATGGTCGCTGCGCAGAATCACTCGTGGACTCCTGGAGACCCCACAACGTCGAACCTCACGGTAGTTCCCGTTGCCAATGACCAATGGGGCATCGTTGCCTGGCTATGGCAGGCCTACAGCCATGACCTGGCCACCGTTGTGAACGGCTTGCCCTACGCCGACGGCCGCTATCAGTGTCGAGAACTGAGTCAATTCCCCTCAGCGGACGGCGCTGGCTACATCGCCTGGAGGCCACACCCCAACACCGGCGAGGATGCACCGATCGGGTTCGCCATCATCGACGGCCGACAAGGACCGCGACGGTCGGTTGCCGGTTTCTGGGTCGCCCCCGCCGCTCGGCGTAACGGGGCAGGCCGCACGCTCGCGCTCGATGTCTTGGCACGGCATCCAGGGCCCTGGACGATCGCATTTCAGCACGACAACACTGGCGCCGGAGACTTCTGGCGGCGAACGGCCGACGCAGCCTTCGGTAACGGTTGCTGGTCAGAGGAACAGCGGCCTGTGCCGGGAAGACCAGAGGTCCCCCCAGATCACTGGATTGAGACAACCTGACGGGCTCATCAGCCCGACAATGGTCCGCTCTCAGGCGCATATCGCGCAGTGTCACCGGCTCCTCACCAGTTGCCACGGCAAGGTGATGTGGCCGGGTGCCTCGTAACGGGATCGGTGACCGGTCACCGATCGGCTGCCGGCGCAGCAAAGACTTGTTCAACGGCGTCCACGTCGAGGGGTATTGAGCGTCAGTCAGGCTTCCCGCTTCGGGGACGTGGGGACCTTCGTCCCTGGGCTGTCAAGGGCCATAAGAATCTGCCCAGGGGCGGTGGTGAAAACTGCCCGGTGACGGTCACGAGAGCTGCCCGGTGATGGCCTTGGGATCTGCCCAGTGCTGACCATCACCGCCGTGGTTGGTCAGTTCAATGGGCTCACTCCTTTACCGGCCATGGCCTGGGACAGGCGCACGCTTTCTCCGGTGGTCTGACAGATGTGGGCGTGGTGCAGGAGCCGGTCGACGGTCGCGGTTGCGAGGGTCTTGGGCATCAGCTCGTCAAACGCGGCGGGGTGGAGGTTCGACGAAATCGCAACGGAGCGTTTCTCATACGCTGCGTCAACTAGGCGGTACAGGCCTTCGGCCGCGTCCTGGGCTACCGGCAATAGTCCAATGTCATCAACGACAACCAAATCTGCTCGCAGGACTCGGGCGATGGCTTTGGTCACGGTGTCGTCGGCGCG
>DASRUA010000161.1:0-12187 GCA_035655615.1 Dermatophilaceae bacterium | reverse complement strand
GTTCGCGTTGAGACGGCCAACACTCCGAGTGCGGAACAGGTGGTGGAGCTCGCGACAACCGCGATTGACGACATGCTCTCGGGGCAGGATCCTGCGCTCCGGGTTGTCGGCATCGGCGTCGGCGTTCCCGGCCAGGTGCGGCTCTCTGACGGCCTGGTACGCGAGGCGACGCACATGGGCTGGTTCGAGCAGCCGCTCGCGGCGATGTTCGAGCGTTCGACCGGACACCCGAGCTGGGCCGCCAATGCCGCAGTGCTGGCCATGCGCGCGGAGAGCACCTTTGGTGCCGGCCGCGATGTGGACGACCTTGTCTACGTCATCGGCGGGGCAAGCGGCATCGGCGGGGGTGTGGTGACCGGCGGTCGACTGCTGACAGGGACCGCCGGCTACGCGGGAGAGTTCGGCCACACCTTCGTGAGGCCCAGCGGCACAGCCTGCCAATGCGGTGGGCACGGCTGCTTCGAGGCTGAGGTCACGCAGCAACGGCTGCTGGATTCTGTCGGCCTGCATGCCGCTGAGGCCGACCAGCTCTCGGTGGCGCTCGCAGACAGTACGAACCCGGACGTGGCCGAACTGGTCGCGGACTCCCTCGATCTGCTCGGCATCGTCGTTCGGAACGCGGTCAACCTGTTCAACCCCAGCGTCGTCGTGCTCTCCGGGTTTCTTGCCGCCCTGCACAGCGCCGCGCCTGACGACCGAGGGCTCATCGGCGAGGCGATCCGGTCTGCGCGTGAGACCGTGCGAATCCGGGATGCCGTGCTCGGGGCGGATCAGCTGATCGTGGGCGCCGCGGAGATCGTCTTTGCCGAGCTCATCGCTGACCCCGCCGGCTTCCTCGCCCACTAGGCGGCGGCGATCCGACAAGGAGTCGCCATCGACGGTGTGTGGGTCCTGACCGAATCGTTGCTTGCCAATACATATCGCCTGGGTTTATGTTGTTGATGTCAACAAATGACACTGGAGTGGCCGCGAATCTCTCCCGCATCTGCTCCCCAACACGGAGGTACTCGATGCACAAGAAGCATCTCGCCCTAGGGAGCATGGTGGTCGCGGGGGCCATAATCCTCAGCGGCTGCGCAAGTGGTTCGACCGACACCAGCAAGAGCACCGGTGTGAACAAGAACGTCGATGGAAAGGGCAAGACCCTGACCCTGTGGCACTACGAAAGTGACACGAGCGCGATGGGAATCGCCTGGAACCAGGCGATCAAGACGTTCGAGAAGGAGACCGGCGCCAAGGTCAAGTTCGAGCCGAAGAGCTTCGAGCAGATCCGCTCGACGGCAAGCCAGGTGCTGAACTCCGATGCCGCTCCGGACATCCTGGAGTACAACAAGGGCAACGCCACTGCGGGCCTGCTGTCCAGCCAGGGTCTGCTCGTCAACCTCGACAGCGCCGTGAAGACGTACGGCTGGGACAAGAAGCTGGCACCGTCGCTTCAGACCACCGCCAAGTATGACGACAAGGGCATCATGGGTTCCGGGCACTGGTTCGGCGTTCCGAACTACGGCGAGTACGTCGAGGTCTTCTACAACAAGGACATGTTCGCGAAGCAGAACATCGCGATCCCAACCACACAGGATGAGTTCGTCGCGGCAATGCAGAAGTTCAAGAGCGCCGGCATCACACCTCTTGCCGAGTCCGCAGCCGAGTACCCCCTCGGCCAGCTCTGGTATCAGCTCGCACTGAACAAAGCCGACCGCGCGTTCGTCAACAACTACCAGCTCTACAAGGGCAAGGTGGACTGGCAGGGACCGGAGCTGAGCTACGCAACCGCAACCATCAAGGACTGGGTCGACAAGGGCTACATCAGCAAGAACGTCACTGGTGCGAAAGCCGAGGATGCCGGAACGAGCTTCATCAGCGGCAAGTACCCGATCTTCTACTCCGGCAGCTGGTGGTACAACCGGTTCACGACTGAGGTCAAGACCTTCAAGTGGGGCACGTTCCTGTTCCCGGGAGCACAGATGTCGCCCGGTTCAGCCGGAAACATGTGGGTGGTCCCGGAGAAAGCCAAGAACAAGGACCTGGCGTACAAGTTCATGGACATCACCATGCGCCCGGAGAACCAGGCCCTCTTGGGTAACAGCGGCGGCGTGCCGGTCGCGGCGAAGGCTTCCGACATCACAGACCCCAACAGCAAGCTGCTGATCGACAACTTCAACGTCCTCACGAAGAGAGACGGCATCGCCTTCTACCCCGACTGGCCCACGCCGACCTTCTACGACCAGCTGAACGCCGGCCTGCAGGAGCTCGTCAACGGCACGAAGTCGGCCAAGGATGTCAACACCGAGCTGGGTACCGAATACCAGACCGGCGTCGACAGCATCGTCAAGCAGTAGACCGACAACGCAGTAGAACGACAAGGCAGTAGAACGACGAATGCGAGGAGGGGTGAAGACCGCCGTCCGGCGGATCGGTCTTCGCCCCCCCGCTCCAGCGGAAAGGAACGGCGGATGACCGCCGCGTCAACCGTCTCGCCTCCGCGGCCGAAGAAGCGCCACAGCGAGAGTCTGCTCCCGGCCAGCACCGGCGGCGGATTCTGGTGGTACCTACTGCCCGGGTTCGTGTTGCTCACCGGGGTAGTGCTGGTTCCGCTCGTCTGGAACGTCTATCTCAGCTTCACCAAGTATCGCGGCATCCGGCCGCCGCAGTGGATCGGGCTGGCGAACTGGACCAGGCTCATCAGTGACGAGAAGTTCTGGACTTCCTTCAGCAACAGCGTCGCCATGATCGTCGCCATGGTCGTCATCCCCACACTGGTGGGGCTCGTGCTTGCCGCGATGCTGTTCGACCTGATCGGCAAGAAGTTCGGCGGCGGGCTCGCGAGCTTCCTGCGGGCAACCTACTACCTGCCGCAGATTCTGCCTGCAGTGATCGCGGCCATCGTCATTGGCTGGATCCTGCGCCCCGAGAACGGTGCGCTGAACGTCATCCTGAAGGCCGTGGGGCTTGGCTCCCTACAACACAACTGGCTCGGCAGCCCCGATACGGCACTGGCCTCCATCATGGTCATCATGGTCTGGGTGCAGCTGGGTTATCCGGTCGTCATCTTCATGGCCGCCCTGCAGCGCGTGAACCCGGAGCTGTACGAGGCCGCCGAGCTCGATGGTGCCAACTGGTTCCAGCGCTTCCGCTGGATCACCGTCAGCATCATCCGCCCCGAGATCTATGTCGTCAGCCTCACCTGCACGATTGCGGCACTGAAAGTGTTCGGCCCCATCTACACGCTGACTCGCGGCGGGCCAGGAACGTCCACGATCGTGCCCAGCTACTACTCGTACAGCGAGTTCTTCCAGACCCAGCAGGTGGGATACGGCGCAACGATCTCTACGGCGCTGACCGTGCTGATCGTCATCGTCTCTTTCCTCTTCATCGTGGCTCAGAACCGCGCAGAGCGCAGGGAGAGCTAAGTGACCACCTCAGTCGCGCGGAAACCGCATCGCAAGAAGCTGTCCGACTGGATCATCCTTGCGGCCGCCATCGGCGTCGGGATCATCATCGCGGTGCCCTTCCTGATGATCCTGGTCAACTCGTTCAAGTCGCCTGCCGACTACAACTCGGGTGGGCCGCTCCAGCTGCCGAGCCATCTCTATTTCGACGGCATCGTCAAGTTCTGGAACCGGGTCGCTTTCCCGCAGAAGCTGTGGAACAGCGTCTTCATCAGCGGGATGGTGTCGATTCTGGCCATCATCATCTCGGTGCTCAACGCCTACGCACTGGGCATCGGACGCGTGAAGGCACGCCTGTGGATCATCGTGCTCTTCTTGCTGGCCAACATGGTGCCGCAGGAGGCCCTGCTCTATCCGCTGTACTCCATGTTCAAACGGGTCGGGCTGTACGACAACGTGTGGAGCGTCATCATCATCTTCACGGTCATCCAGAGCGCGTTCGGCACCTACTTGCTGTCCAGCGTCTATGGGACCTTCCCCAAGGAGATCCTGGAGGCGGCGTCCCTCGATGGCGCGAGTCGGTGGGCGATCCTGTGGCGGGTCATCGTGCCGATCAGCCGTCCGACGCTGAGTGTGCTCCTGATCTTCTTCTTCATCTGGACCTGGAACGAGTTCCTGATCCCGTTGACCTTCCTGGTGAGCAACGACAACCAGACTGTGCCCGTCGCCATCAGCGTTCTGCAGGGAGACCGGCTGATGGATGTCACGACGACGAGTGCTTCAGCGCTACTCGGCCTCCTCCCGACCCTCGTCTTCTTCCTCATCTTCCAGCGCACACTGACGCGTGGCATCACCGCTGGCGCGGTCAAGTAGCGCCGCACCCGCCCCCTGCGAAAGGCACCCTTGTGAAGTTCACCGACGGATTCTGGCAGATGCGGCCCGGAGTGACGCCGCTCTATGCGCAGGAGGCGTACGACATCGTCGCGGGGGAGCATTCGCTCACGGTGACGGCACCCACGAAGGTCATACACGTTCGTGGCGACACCCTGAACCGGCCAGCGCTCACGGTCACGCTGAGCTCGCCGTTGCCCAATGTGGTTGGCGTGAAGATCGAGCACTTCCAGGGTGCGTCTGCGGAGCTGGGCTTCGATCTGGTGGGTGCTGAGGCCGGTCACGGCGAGGTGTCGGTGACGGATGCAGCGGGCGCGATCACGAGCGGCGAGCTCACCGCGACCATCACGCAAGGTGCGCCGTGGAGCCTGTCGTTCACCGCCAGTGGTCGCACCCTCACCTCGAGCGGGCACCAGGCCGTTGGCTACCTGCAGGTCGCGCCGGACGCCGTCACGCAGCATCCGTCAAAGCCGGCAACCTTCGTTCATGAACAGTTGGCGCTCGGGGTTGGTGAGCTCATCTACGGGCTCGGCGAACGCTTCGGGCCGCTGGTGAAGAACGGCCAGGTCGTGGACATCTGGAACGCCGACGGCGGTACGTCGAGCGAGCAGGCCTACAAGAACGTTCCGTTCTACCTGACGAACCGCGGGTATGGCGTGTTGGTCAACCATCCCGGCCACGTCTCTTACGAGATCGGCTCCGAGTCGGTCGAGCGCGTGCAGTTTTCCGTTGCCGGGGAGAGCCTGCAGTACTTCATCATCTACGGACCTACACCCAAGCAGATCCTCGAGCGGTACACCGCGCTGACCGGGCGACCCGCCTCCGTGCCCGCCTGGACCTATGGCTTGTGGCTCTCGACCAGCTTCACCACGGACTACGACGAGCAGACCGTCACCGGCTTCATCGACGCGATGGCCGAGCGTGACCTGCCGATGTCGGTATTCCACTTTGACTGCTTCTGGATGCGGGAGTTCAACTGGTGCGACTTCGAGTGGGATCCGCGCACCTTCCCGGAGCCGGAGGCCATGCTCGCGCGTCTGCATGAGAAGGACGTGCACGTCTGCGTCTGGATCAACCCCTACATCGGGCAGCGCTCGCCGCTCTTCGCCGAGGCCAAGGCGGCCGGCTACCTCGTCAAGAAACGCGGCAGTGATGTCTGGCAGTCTGACCTCTGGCAGGCAGGCATGGGCCTGGTCGACTTCACCAATCCGGATGCGACCAGGTGGTACCAGGCCAAGCTGCGCCAGCTGCTCGACCAGGGCGTCGATGCCTTCAAGACGGACTTCGGCGAGCGGATCCCGGTGGACGTGGACTACTTCGACGGGTCGAGCACGGAGCGCATGCACAACTACTACACGCAGCTCTACAACCAAGCCGTCTTCGACGTGCTGAAAGAGGCGCGCGGCGAGGGCGAGGCCGTGCTGTTCGCCCGCTCGGCGACCGTCGGCGGTCAACAGCTGCCCGTGCACTGGGGTGGAGACTCCACCTCGACCTACGAGTCGATGGCCGAGACGCTGCGCGGCGGGCTCTCCCTGGCATTCAGCGGGTTCGCTTTCTGGAGTCACGATATCGGTGGTTTCGAGGGAACGCCGGACCCCGGAGTCTTCAAGAGGTGGACCGCTTTTGGCCTGCTCTCCAGCCATTCCCGCCTCCACGGGAGCAGCTCGTATCGCGTGCCGTGGGCCTTCGATGACGAGGCCGTCGAGGTGACCCGCAAGTTCACGAAGCTCAAGCTTCGTCTGATGCCATACCTGTTTGCGGCCGGTCTCGAGGCGACCCGGACCGGCACCCCGGTGCTCCGTCCGATGCAGCTCGAGTTCGGCGACGATCCGGCAACGGGCTACCTCGACCGCCAGTACATGCTGGGCGCCGACCTCCTGGTGGCGCCCGTGTTCGGCGCCGACGCGAGTGTCGAGTTCTACCTGCCCGCTGGCACCTGGACCAACTACTTCACGGGCGAAGCGGTGACCGGTCCCGGCTGGCGCCGGGAGACGCACGGTTTCGACAGCATCCCGCTCTACGTTCGCGACGGCGCTGTGCTGGCGATCGGTGCCCGGGAGGACCGTCCGGACTACAACTACCTGGACGGGTTGACTCTTGAGCTGTACCCGAGTTCAATGTCCGGCGTCCTCGATGGTTCGCGCCAGGTCACGGTCACGGAGCCGGGCGGCGAAAGCGCGGTCTTCACGATCGAACGATCCGGCGGGCGCGCCAGAGTCAGCTCGCCGTCGGCCGGCAACTGGTCGGTCAGGGTCGCCGGGGGAGCAACCGTGGCAACGACCACTGGAGAGGCAGAAGTGACACTGTGAGCGTAGGCAACCCGGACTACCGGGATTCGGGTCTGGTCTTCCCTCCTGGATTCATCTTCGGCGCGGCGACCGCGTCATACCAGATTGAGGGCGCCTGGAACGAGGACGGTCGGGGCCCGTCGATCTGGGACACTTTCAGCCACACCCCGGGTCTCGTCGTGGGCGGTGACACGGGGGACATCGCCGACGATCACTATCATCGCCTCGACGAGGATCTCGACCTGATGGCGAGCCTGAACCTTGATGCCTATCGATTCTCGATCTCCTGGTCCCGGATCATTCCTGCCGGTTCAGGGGCGGTCAACCAGGCTGGCATCGACTTCTACTCGCGGCTCGTCGACGGGCTGATCGCCCGCGGTATCAAGCCCATCGCCACGCTCTACCACTGGGACCTGCCGCAGCCGCTGGAGGACGCAGGCGGATGGCCGAATCGCGAAACCGCCTACCGTTTCGCTCAGTATGCTGCCGTGATCGGTGCCGCCCTCGGGGATCGCGTGGAAACCTGGACCACCCTCAACGAGCCCTGGTGTTCGGCTTACCTCGGCTACGGTTCCGGCGCCCATGCCCCCGGGCGAACCAACAGCGAGGATGCTCTCGAGGCTGTACACCACCTCAATCTCGCGCATGGGCTCGCGATCTCCGAGCTGCGCAAGGTTGCGACGAACGATCCGAAGTACTCGGTCACCCTTAACCTTCACGCGTTGCGTGGTGTCGGAGACAGCGGCGGCGAGGCTGTCCGTCGCATCGACGCGCTGGCCAATCGGGTCTTCACGGGCCCGATGTTGCACGGCGCCTATCCGGCGGATCTGCTGGCCGACACCGCTGAGGTCACCAACTGGGACTTCGTCTTGCAGGGCGATGCCGAACTCATCCACCAGCCCATCGATATCTTGGGCGTCAACTACTACTCCACGACGGCCGTTCGGCTGTGGGACGGTTTCAGCGAGAAGTCGAGCGTCGACGGGCACAAGCCCGCGGCCGGGACTTCATGGCCGGCAGCGGACTGCGTCGAGTTCGTCCGGCAGGAGGGGCCGTACACGGACATGGGTTGGAACATTGCCCCGGACGGCTTCGAGGACCTGCTGCTGGCGGTCCACCACGAGTTCCCCGACCTCCCGCTCATGATCACCGAGAATGGGGCGGCTTTTCCCGATGTCGTGCAGGACGGCCGAGTGCATGATGTGGAGAGGATTGACTACTTGCGTCGCCACATCACGGCCGTGCATCGAAGCATCGCAGCTGGCGTGGACCTTCGCGGCTACCTGGCGTGGTCACTGCTCGACAACTTCGAGTGGGCATACGGCTACACCATGCGGTTCGGAATTGTGCGGGTCGACTACGACACGCTTCTGCGCACGAAGAAGGACAGCGCGCACTGGTACGCCGAGCTGGCGGCGAGCAAGCGACTACCTGACTAGGGTCATAGGCCGGAAGCACTGGTCCCGCGAGAGAGAGAAGTCGTCGATATGGCGGTGGGCGAGGTGACGCAGACCGGCAGCGGCAGCAACAGCGATCACGTGCGACGTCACAATCTTTCGGTGATCCTGGGTCTGGCCCACCGTACGGGCGGCTTGTCCCGAGCCCAGTTGACCAAGCGGACCGGACTCAACCGGTCGACCATCGCGGCTTTGGTCGCCGAGCTGGTCGACCGACAGCTTGTCGTCGAGATGGAACCTGATTCGTCGGGTCAGGTCGGGCGGCCGAGTCCCATGGTGCGGCCCAATCCCGGGGCCGTTGGTCTGGCTGTCAACCCCGAGGTCGATGCGATCACCATCGGAGTCGTGGGGCTCGGTGGCAAGGTGCTCAAGCGCATCCGGTATCCAACCCCGAACGGCGCTTCGGCGACGGAGGCAGTAACGATCTGTGCCGCCGTGATCGAAGGAATGCGTTCGGAACTGGATGCCGGTTACCGAACTGTGGGAATCGGAGTTGCGGTGCCTGGCCTGGTACGGGAACAGGACGGCCTGGTGCGTCTCGCCCCACACCTCGGCTGGGTCGATGAACCACTCGCCCGAATGTTGACGGATGCCACCGGATATCCGGTCGTGGCTGCCAACGACGCGAGCTTGGGGGCATTGGCCGAGAGCACTTTTGGTGCTGGCCGCGATGTGACCGACCTGATCTACCTCAACGGTGGTGCGAGCGGGATCGGCGGCGGTGTGATCTCGGGGGGAGTTTCGCTCGTCGGCATCGCCGGTTACGCAGGCGAATTCGGTCACACGCTCGTCAACAGCGCAGGAGTGATCTGCACCTGCGGAGCTCTGGGCTGTCTGGAGACCGAGGTGGCGAGAGCTCCACTTCTCAAGCTCGTTGGGTTGACGGATGCTGACGGGGATGAGCTCGAACTGGCGCTCACGGCATCACGCTCACCTGCTGTTCTGGCCGAAGTCGAGCGTCAACTCGACTACCTTGCTGTTGCGCTCCGGAACGCGATCAACGTCTTCAACCCGCGGCTCGTAGTCCTGGGCGGATTTCTCGGCTCCCTATACGCGGTCGCTCCGGCCTACCTGGATCAGAAGCTGGCTCACCAAACGCTCCACGCAGCGAGGGAGGGGGTCACGATCAGTCGTACCCAGCTCGGGTCCGATCTGCTCATGATCGGCGCCGCCGAGCTTGCCTTCGAATCCATCCTGTCCGATCCGGCAAGCTCAGGTTCCGCACGTCTTGGAGGCCACCTGCGCGCACACCCCTCGGGTCGGTTGCGCGGGGCACACTGACGGTTACGGGCCGTCCCCACTGACGAACATTGCTGTCTCCTTCCATCACCGTGCGGACCGATCCTGATGAGCGCCCTCGCGGCATCAACCAGGGGAGTGGCTCTGAACCAGGGAACTGGATCGGTTCGTATTCACCAGCGGAGAAGTGACGATTCTGACCAGCTGGGGTGAGCTGGAATGCGGACATGCGGCCGACTCGCTCGCGCCCGGGGGCTACTGCACAAGCAGGTAGGTGGCGGAGACGATCGTCAGGGTGAGGACGAGGCGGTCGAACAGCCTCTGGTTCATCTGCCGGGCGAGGCGGCGACCGACCAGCGCGCCGACGATGACCGCCGGCGCCAGGAGCAGGTCGAGTCGCAGCGATTCGAGGCTGATGAGGCCGAGGGACACCGAGAACGGGGTCTTGGCGACATTGACGACGAAGAAGAACCACGCCGCCGTGCCGAGGAACCGGTTGATGGGGAACCGGGCCGCGAGGAAGTACATGGACATCACCGGCCCGCCGGCGTTGGCGACCATCGTTGTGAACCCTGCGAGGATGCCGAAGCTGCCGGTCTCCAGCTGGTGTCGCCAACCACGCTCCGTCGCGCGGTCTGCCCGTCCGGCGGCGTCCGCTGCTGCAGCGCTACCGTCTGCGTTCATCCGGGGCCGGTTTCGACCCGTCGTTGCGGCGGCCCGGCGTGCAAGCGTCACCGCGACGAGCGCGAGGAGGGTCACCCCGATGACGCGGCGCACGGTGCCGTCGTCGGCGGTCGCCAGGAAGAACGTGCCGACCACGACGCCCGTGAGCACTGCGGGCACCAGTCGGCGCAGCGCCGCCCAGTCGGCGTGTGCGTGGTACGTTCGAACAGCGAAGAGGTCCCCGAGGATCAGCAGGGCCAGCAGTGCCCCTGTGGACTGCCTGGCGGGCAGCACGGCCGCGAAGACGGCCACGGTGATGGTGCCGGCACCGGGCAGGGCGGTCTTGCTCAGCCCCACCAGGGTCGCCGCGAGGGCGAGGAGAGAAAGGTCCAGGAGCGAAAGCGCAGACATGCAGCGGAGCCTGCCATGGTCCGCGACGTGAGGGAGTGTGGTCTCGCGCCCTGGCGCGGGTGGGCGCAGCTACGCGGACCCGTGAGCGGCGTGCGCATCGGGAGGCAACCGTCGACCTGAATGTCCGTCGATGGACGAGCAGCGTGGCAGACGACTCGGAGCCAATCTGTGGAATGTCTTCAAACGGATGGCCCTCCCGCCGTAGCTCTCAACATGAAGGCGCCGGCAGCCCGTGGTCATGCGATCCCCGCCACCTGGGTGTCTTTGGCTAGTCAGTTCGATGCTCTTGAAAGCATGAATGTTAGCGCTCACATTCGATCAAGATGTCCTGCTGAAGGCGGCCACGGTCGGTGAGGCCGGAAGGCACCGGGAGACCGTGCGGATGTCGTTGGGTGCGTAGGACAGCATGGGGATCTCCAGGCCGGGCTCATTCGGGTACGGCGCGATGTGTCTGCGGTCTCTGCTCACTCGGCCGCGGTGACGGTCGACTCGCCGCGCAGCAGGCGGTAGGTCACCGTGGACACGATCAGGGAGATGTCGTTGATTCTCAACGGAACTCCTCTGGTGGGGGATGGCCGAGGACCGCGTGCAGGGGGTGTCGTCGCCGCGTGACGCAACTGCGTACCTCAGACCGAAATACTCCGCAATGGGTTTCTGGACGTTAGCACTGGGGAGTTGGAACCGGTCAAGAGAAGTACGATGCGAGAGGACTTTCGTGAATCGAAAGTGGGTGGCTGGGACTTAGTGTTTCAAGAGCACTAAGATCTGAAAAGGATTTGTGATCTGACTGTGACAAGGGGCAGTGTGACTGAGACCCACAGCACCGCCTCTCGACCCCGCGCCGTGACGTTGCGGGACGTCGCCCTCCTTTCCGGGGTGTCTGTCGCCACGGCTTCGAAGGCGCTTAACGGGCGCGCCAATGTGCACCCGGAAACGCGGCGCCGGGTCATCGAGGCAGCCGAGCGCCTCTCGTTCACCCCGAATACCCTCGCCCAGGCGATGCTCGCGGGTCAGACCAGCACGGTCGGGCTGCTGGCCAACGACCTCGAGGGTCGCTTCAGCCTGCCGATCCTCATGGGCGCCGAGGATGCCTTCGGGGCCGGCAAGATGTCGGTGTTCCTGTGCGATGCGCGCGATGATGCGATCCGCGAGCAATACCACCTCAAGGCGCTGCTCGGACGCCGGGTCGACGGGTTGATCGTCGTGGGCAGCAACACGGACCCGCGCCCCTCGCTGGGCCGGGAGCTGCCCGTGCCGGTCGTCTACGCGTATGCACCGTCGACCGATGAGCGCGACTCCTCCGTGGTCCCGGACAACGTGGGCGCGGGCACGCTTGCGGTGGAGCACCTGATTGCCACCGGGCGCCAGCGCATCGGACACGTCGCCGGCGATGTGCGCTTCGCGGCAGCGCGCGACCGGGCAAGGGGTGCCCTGTCCGCCTTGACAGATGCGGGTCTCGAGCTGGCAGGAGGACAGGTCCGGTTCGGCAGCTGGAGCGAGGCGTGGGGCCGCGCCGCAACCGACGCGCTGCTGGATAAGGCCCCTGATGTCGACGCGATCCTCTGCGGGAGTGACCAGATTGCCCGCGGCGTCATGGACGTGCTTCGGGACAGAGGAGTGGACGTGCCCAGTCAGGTCGCCGTGATGGGCTTCGACAACTGGGAGGTACTGACCTCCGGTGCCCGCCCACAGCTGACCAGCCTCGACATGAACTTCGAGATTCTCGGTCGCCGCGCCGCCCAACGAATGTTCGACGCCATCGGCGGCAACCCCACTGTTGGTGTGGAGACTATGCCATGCCATGTCGTCGTGCGAGGATCCACGGTTCTCGGCGCCTGACCTGCCATTC
>DASRUA010000160.1:0-2741 GCA_035655615.1 Dermatophilaceae bacterium | reverse complement strand
TGGCTACCCGCGGACCCGCTTCGTGTCCCGAGCCTGAGGCGAACACCGCCCGCTCCAGAACTTGTCAGCGGTGCGGCAAACCGTTGAACACCGATGGTGCTCGGGGTGGTCGGCTGGCCAAGTACTGCAGCGGCGCCTGCCGGACAGCAGCGCATCGCGCACTGCACCGGACAGCACCGGTGACCGCAGCTCGTTGACCAGATCACTCGCCAGCGTGATCTGGATGCTTTCGTTACACCTCGGTTGATTGTGTTACACCGCTGACCAGTCCCCGACACCGGCCCTGGGGACCGAAGGCTCAGCCGCTCGGACGTTCCGTCGATCGGTGTAACGCGTTCCGGGTTGGCCTGGAAGAGCGGGGCATCGGCTACGTCGTCGCGGTCAAGGGCTCCACCAGCGCCTACCCGGCCGATGCGGTGCCCGTCACCGCCCCCCGCAGCCCCGGCCGGGGCCGGCCACCCGTACCCGGTTACCCGGACCCGCCCAGCAACTGCAAGGACCTGATCATGGCCGCCGGCCGCAAGGCCCGGCAGAAGATCACCTGGCGGCGAGGGACCAGGACCGGCCCGAGCAACCGGACCGCCGCGATGCGCTCGGAGTTCACCGCGATCCGGATCCGACCCGCCAACCGGGACATCCCCCGCGACGACGACGGCGCCCTGCCCGAACAGTGGCTGATCGCCGAATGGCCAAACGGCACCGCCGAACCCACCGACTTCTGGATCGCCAACCTGCCCGTCGAGACCCCGATCGCCACCATGGTTCGCCTCGCGAAGATCCGCTGGCGCATCGAACACGACTACCGGGAACTGAAAACCGGTGTCGGACTTGACCATTTCGAAGGCCGCAGCTGGACCGGCTGGCACCACCACGCCACCCTGGCCACCGCCGCCCATGTCTTCCTGACCTGGCTACGACTCACCAACCCAAAAGCAGCTGGGCAGGCCTGACCCTCTACGCACTGCTGGGCATACTCCAGCCCTTCCTTGCGTACTGGATCGGCGTCTGCCCGACCTGTCACGCCCGCTACCCAACCTAACAAAGAAGTACTACTTAGAGGCCCTTGTCTCCCGACGCAGCCGCGGCACCGAACCGACAGGACACATGCACGTCGTCAAGTCAACCGAACTCGGGGCTGACCCGAGTCCGCCACCGGGCACCTAGCGCTCAGGGCCGGGAGCCGCCGACCTGCGCTGCTCGCTCGGGTGGTGTGGCATGGTGAGGGACCACGGGCGTTGCGTGCATCCGGGAGGAAAGCTGATGAACGGGACCGAGACACCGCCCGATGCCACTGGCGTGACTGAGGCGCGCCTGGCTGGACTCCGGTCCTGGAACCTCGGCCTCGCGATGGCACACCTCGTTCAGGCGGCACTGATCGTCTTCCTGTCCACGGACTTCGCGATCACCGTTACGTCTTCTTTCCCCGAAGGACCACCGGGAACCGCCGCCCCCGCCCCGGAGCCGCTGTTCGACGTGTCCGTCGGATGGTCCGTGGCCGCTTTCCTCGGTCTTGCGGCACTGGACCACCTGCTGACCTCGACCGTGTCTCGCAGCACCTACGAGCGCGACCTCAAACGTGGCATCAACCGGTTCCGGTGGGTGGAGTACTCCCTGAGCGCCACCCTGATGATCATCCTCATCAGCTTCTACTCGGGCATCACGGGCGTCAACGCGGTCATCACGATCGCGGCGGCCAACGTCGGGATGATCCTGTTCGGTTGGCTCCAGGAGTTGATGAACCCACCCGGGCGGGCGAAGACGACGATGCTCCCGTTCTGGTTCGGCACGATCGTCGGTCTGGGCGCCTGGATCTCGATCGCGGTCAATGTCATCGGGTCCCCGACGATCCCCGGGGCGGTGTACGGGATCATCGTCGTCCAAGCCATCCTCTTCTTCAGCTTTGGGCTCAACCAGTGGCTGCAGTACCGCGGAGTTAGCAGGTGGACCGACTACGCCTACGGAGAGAAGATTTACCTGGTGCTCAGCCTGACGGCGAAGTCCCTGCTCGCCTGGCAGATCTTTGCTGTGTCGTTAGCGACCTGAAGGGACGGCCCAAGGCCCCGGGCGAATACGACCTCGGGTGTCACCGACCCCCGTGCGCATCGATCGGGTCGTGACCGAGAACGACAACGAGATCCAGCTGCCTGTCGGATCGTGAGTCATGCCGGACCAGGCGCGCCGTTCACGGGCGACCTATCCCCTGCATCGCGGTGAAGATGGTCATGCCGGTGAGGGACACCCGGCGTCGCGGCAGCAGGTCGGCGATGCGCCCGCCGAGCAGCAGCAGGCCGCCGCCGAGAGCAACAGGTAGGCGGTGATGAGCCACTGCAGGTCGGAGCCGCCGAGGTGCAGCGAGTCGCCGATGGCCGGGGTTCCGCACCGCCAGGTACAGCACCTTCAGGACCGATTGCGTGTGGGGAACTGCCCGCGGTTCCGGGTCACCGTCGGCGGCACTCGTGGTCGAGGTGGCGGTGTGCGGGCGGGTCGAGGACGAGGTACGCCTGGTCCTGGTGGCGGGCCGCGTGTCATCGCGACGTAGAACGGGGGCGACCGGAATACGTTCGAAAGGGCCCATCAGGCGTCGTCTCTGGTCCCGTAGATGCGCTGGCGCGGTCACATCTTCGGTCAGCGGTCGGTGGGTTGGTCGCACCGAGCTATTCGATTTTGGGGCTCTTGGCAGCGCAAGTGCGAAGCAAGCACGTACGTCGGGTGGCTGTCGCGATTGTGACGGCCGTGGTCGT
>DASRUA010000159.1:0-2786 GCA_035655615.1 Dermatophilaceae bacterium | reverse complement strand
GTGCTCGGCCAGATCGCGGTAGCCCAGGCCCTGACGCCAGGACCCGAGATGGACCTCGTAGATGCTCATGGGTCCGTTGTGCGGGTTTGTCGCCGCACGCGTGGTCATCCAGTCGCCGTCCTGCCACTGGTATGTCGTGGAGGTCACCACCGAGGCGGTCGCGGGAGGCTTCTCGGTGGCGCGCGCCATCGGGTCAGCCTTGCCCCGTCGAGAGCCGTCCGAGCCGAGGATCTCGAACTTGTAGCGATTCCCTTCGGCCACGCCCGGGATGAACAGCTCCCAGACACCCGACGAGCCCAGTGAACGCATCGGGTGGACAGAGCCGTCCCACTGGTTGAAGTCACCGACGAGGCGGATGGCGCGCGCATTGGGTGCCCATACCGCGAAGGAGGTGCCATGCACGGGGCCCATTGGTCCGTCGTACTCACGCACATGGGCGCCAAGGACGTTCCACAGCTCTTCGTGGCGGCCTTCGCCAATGAGGTGCAGGTCGATCTCACCCAATGTCGGCAGGAAGCGGTAGGGGTCGTCGATGACGTGTTCGATCCCGTCGTCGTAGGCGACCCGGATCCGGTAGTCCGGGACCGCCGGGGTTGGCAGCACGCCGACCCAGACGCCATCGAGCTCATGGGTGAGCATGACCCGGGTGCCACCGGCCATCTCGACGACCACGTTCTCCGCCAACGGTTTGAGCGTGCGCACGGTCACTGCGCCATCGTGTGGATGCGGCCCCAGCAAGGAGTGTGGGTCGTGATGCCTCCCCGCGATCAGCTGTTCCAGATCGCGGCGGTCGACCGGCTTCACAGACGATGGCAGGCGGGGGTGCGTATTGGTGGTCACGGTCGCAGATCACTCCTTGGTCCAGCGGACAGTCTCGCTATTGCGGTGATCGGGATCGTGAGCCAGGTCGGGCGGTTCCGGGCTTCATAGACCACTTCGTACAGGGCTTTGTCCAGCTCCAGTGCGTCGAGCAGCACGGCATCCTCACGGGGGTCGCGGCCGGCGCTGCTGGTGTAACCGTCCAGGAAGGCGGTCCGTGCCTGGCTCGCCCAAGGGGCCGCCGAGCGGCCGGGGTGCTCCTGCTCCCAGGAGCCCGCCACGTAGTCGAAAGACCGAAGCATCCCAGCCACGTCGCGAAGAGCGAGATCTGGATGTGTGCGCTCAGCCAGGGGTCGCAGGGGTTCGCCCTCGAAGTCGACCAGGACCCATCCGCGGCCGGGCGCGTCGAGCACCTGTCCCAGATGGTAGTCGCCGTGGATGCGTTGCAGTGCAGGCCATCTGATCGATGACACCGCCTCGATGGACGCCAGGATCATCTGGTCGTAGTCAGCCAGCGCGGGCACCTCGGACAGAGCCGCGGCATGGCGGGCCCGCATGCTCCGGGTCAGGGCTGCGACGTCATCCTTGGTCGCCTCCCGGGTGCCCATGGTCTGTGCCAGCGTCGCGTGAACCTGGGCAGAGGCCTGACCCAGGCTGCGTGCCTGCTCGCTGAAGTCCGCGCCCGCGGCCACCGCCGCAAGAGCCACTCGCCACGCGTCCTCGACTCCGGGGAGGAACTCCTGGGCGAACGCCAGGTGACCCGTGGCCATGCCGTTGTCGGCGGCGGTATCCGGCCACCTCCCGCAGACGTAGCCAACAGAGCCGGGCACTAGCGTTGATCCAGCGGCAGACAGGGCTGACTGCACCACGACGTCGGGGTTCTGACCGTCCTGCAAAACGCGAAACAGCTTGCAGATCAAGGGTTTCATGGGGACACCGAGGGTATCCACCAGGTCAAGGACGATCGAGGTGTTGGACTGTTCGCCGACCATGACGCGGGATGCCGACAGCTCACCCGGGTCGGCGGCCGGGAGCCGATGGCCCTCGGCGAGGCCCAAGTTCTGTTCGTCCAGCATCAGCGCCAGCAGCGCCGCGGCGAAGGCTGGGTCGTGCGGTGCGTCGTAGATGTAAACGGTGCCTGTGTGGTCATCTCCATCATCTCCGTCATGGTGGTCATGGCCGCCGGGCTCCAGTGTCGCCACCAGCGCACGGTCGCCGCCCGTGAGCCTCTCGGTTCGGCGGGTGAGCGGGACCTGGTAGACCGTGGGAGTCCGACCTGACTCGTCCAGCAGCAGATGGACGTCGATGTCCACCTTTCCGGTGGGGTCCTTGAGCCGCAGCCCGTCAATGCGCCTCAACACCGGGAGCCGGCCCTTTCCGGCATACCAGCGCTGTTGAGCCACCCACTGCGGTAGGACCGCCATGATGGACGGTGTCAATGGCATAGATGGCCCCTGCATCAGAATCGCCGGATGTGGATGATGTGCACGGGCTCGTTATCGGGGCCGAGCCGGACGAAGTTGTGTTCACCCCAGTGCCATGACGCACCGGTGATGAGGTCATGGGCTACGAAGCGGTCGCCGGGGGTGAGACCCAGCGCGGGCATGTCCAGGTGGACCGTGGTCTCGCGAGTCGCATGGGGGTCGAGGTTGGCGACCACGAGGATGGTGTCGTCCCTGCCGTTGATGTTGCGGCGCTTGGAGAACGCCATGACGTTCTCGTCGTCCACGTGATGCAGGCACAGGTTGCGTAGCCAGTGCAGGCAAGGGTGCGCTCGGCGAATCTCGTTGATGGCAGTGAGATACGGCGCCAGGGACTGTCCGGCTTTGGGGCCACCGTCCTCGTAGTCGGACCAGTGGCGGTCCTTCAGCTGGTACTTCTCGTTGTCGATCTGCTCCTCGACGCCGGGGCGTGCGACGTCCTCGATCAGCTCGTAACCGGCGTAGATCCCGTACGTCGGCACCAGG
>DASRUA010000158.1:0-21799 GCA_035655615.1 Dermatophilaceae bacterium | reverse complement strand
GGTCAAACTATCTTGACGTCAAAATAGTTTGACCGGGGACGATAGTGACGACTGGCAGCGAGGTAGACCACTCGGTGGATGACGCGCCGAGGCCGCTGACGGTCAGAGGTGTCCCCGTCGATCCGAACCTGCGGATCATGGCCGGGGCGACCCTGGTCAACACCTTCGGCAACGGCGCGTTGATGACGACGTTCGCGCTGTACTTCACTCGGGTGGTGGGCCTGAGACCAACACAGGTGGGCTTGGCCATGTCGGCGGGTGCCTTCGCCGGACTGCTGGTCCAGGTCCCTGCGGGACACTTCGCGGACCTGCGCGGCCCCCGGAAGGTCCTACAGACGCTCACGTTTGCCAGCAGTGTCGCGATGCTGGGTCTGCTGTTCGCCCGGTCAGTGTGGGCGCTCGTGGCCGCGATGGTAGTAATCGAGGTCTTCGACAGCGGTGCGAGAGCGGTGCGCAACGGTTATGTCGCCGTCCTGGCCGAGGGCGGGCAAGGGGTGCAGTTCAGGGCCTACCTACGGGCGATTACCAACGTCGGAATCTCCCTGGGCGCGATGCTCGGCGGGTTGGCACTGTGGGTGGACCAGAGCTGGGCCTACCTTGCGGTGTTCGCCCTCAACGCGCTCACCGGTGTCCTGACCTCGATCTGGCTCGGTCGCCTGCCACACATCGCGCCCGCTCCGGCTCGTCAGGTCGGTGAGCCTCGGATGGCGGTGCTGCGGGACCTGCCGTTCGTGATCGTCACCCTGCTCAGCGGAGTCGCAGCTATGCACTTCGTCACCATCGAGCTGGCGTTGCCGCTATGGATCGCGCTGTACACCTCCGCGCCCAAGTCCCTGGTGGCGATCACCTTGATGATCAACACGGTCTTGTGGCCCTGCTGCAGGTGCGGGTCACCCGCAACATCGACATGGTCGGCCCGTCCGCGCGGGCGATGGCGCGGTCCGGTTTCTGGATCGCCGGGGGATTCGCGCTGATAGCCTTCGCCAGCGGCCAGCCGACCTGGCTCGCGATCACGTTTCTGTGTGCAGGGTCTTTCGTGCACGTGATCGGCGAGATGATCGGCTCCGGGGGGCAATGGGGTGTGCAGATGGGCTTGGCGCCACGGGAACGTCAGGGGCAGTACCAGGGCTTTGCGGGCACGGGGTTCTCGTTGTCGCAGATGGTTGCACCCACGCTCGTCACGTTGCTCTGCATCGAATGGGGGCGACCCGGCTGGTTCGTCATGGGCGGGGTGATCGTGCTTGCCGGCGTGCTGATGGTGCCGGCCGCCGACTGGGCGCTGCGCAGCCGCGAACGCTACGGAATGCTGACCCACTCCGGCTGACCACTCCAGCCCGCCCCGGTTCTTGCCGCACAGGGTGGCCAGGTGTGCGTGGATCCCTGCGAGGATGGACGTATGCCGAGTGCCTTGCCCGAGGGTGAACCTGCCCCGCCGTCCGGGGAGCTTCCTGCGTATGCGCTGGAGGCGCTGGGGTCGGGGCCTTTTGGCGTCTACGTTCACGTCCCGTTCTGCACGGTGCGTTGTGGCTACTGCGACTTCAACACCTACACGTTGACCGAGCTCGGCGTTGATGGCGCCAGTGTCGGGACGTATGCCGACGTCGCGCTGCGCGAGCTGGAGATGGCCAGCCGGGTGCTTGGCCCCCGCGCCCCGGTGGTCAACACCGTGTTCTTCGGTGGGGGCACCCCGACCGTGCTGGCGGCGAGCGACCTGGTGAGGATGCTGGACGGCATACGGACTCGATTTGGCCTGGCAGAGGGCGCTGAGGTGACCACCGAGGCCAACCCGGACTCGATCACCCCTGTGTCGTTGCAGACACTGGCCATCGGCGGGTTCACCAGGATCAGTTTCGGCATGCAGTCAGCTGTGCCTCACGTGCTTGCCACTCTGGAACGCACCCATGACCCGGTCAACGTGGCCAAGGCGGTCCAGGCAGCGAAGACCGCCGGTCTCCACGTCAGTGTCGACCTGATCTATGGCACACCGGGGGAGTCGATGATGGACTGGCGCATCAGTCTGGAAGCGGCTGTCGACCTTGATCCGGACCACATCTCGGCCTATGCCCTGGTCGTCGAGGAGGGCACCAAACTGGGCGCCCAGGTCCGGCGGGGTCAGGTGCCGGCACCAGACGACGACGACGAGGCCGCCAAGTACGAGCTGGCCGACGAGATCCTGGAGAGCGCCGGGTACGGATGGTACGAAGTGAGCAACTGGGCGCGTATGGAGGCCGACAGGTGCCGGCACAACGAGGGTTACTGGTCCGACGGTGACTGGTGGGGCGTGGGACCCGGCGCACACAGCCACGTTGGCGGAGTCAGGTGGTGGAACGTCAGGCACCCCAATGCTTATGCCACCCGGCTCAACGCAGGGCTCTCGCCGGCGGAAGGACGCGAGCTGCTTACCGCCGACCAGCGTTACGACGAGCGGGTGCTCCTCGGGACCCGGCTGGTGGACGGGCTGCCGATCGAGGACCTGCGCCCTGAGGGCGCCACGGCGGTTGCCGGCCTCATTGCGGACGGACTGGTCGACGGGCCGAGCGCACTGCGACCGCGCAGCGTCGTCCTGACCCTGCGCGGTCGCCTGCTTGCGGACACCGTCGTGAGGCGTCTGCTGGGGTTCTAGGTGCTTGGTCTCTCGCTGATACGTCAGTGGACGACGGGCTTCAGTTGACCATCTGGGGGATGAGTGGGTAGTCGTAGTCCTCACCCTTGTTCGCAGCAACGGCAGCCAGGATCGGGAAGACGATCGAGCAGACAGCCAATGCTATGAAGGTGAAGATGCCGATGATGACGAACGTCAAGATGAACGAGATGAAGTAGCCGATTGCCAGGATGATCTGGAAGTTCAGCGCCTGCGCCGAGGCACGACGGACGAAGGGGTCGCGATCCTTGTAGATCACGTAGACAATCAGCGGCGCGACGAAGGAGAAGAAGATGCCGCCGAGGTTGGCGAGTAGCGCCCACATCCGGGCGTCACTTGCAGAGACTGGTGCCTGTGTATTTCCATATGGTTGCGGCTGGACGTATCCCTGCGGCTGGCCAGGTGGCGGCGGTGGTGGGGGAGCCGGCTGCCCGGAGTACGGCTGCTGCCCCGAGTTTGGCTGCTCGCCCTCAGCGGGTTGGTCTAGCGGGTTCTCAGTCATGACAATCCCCTCCTGAACGTCGAGCGCTGAACGTACGCCACCTAAAAATCTAGCGCTCAGAGGGGATCGCGTCGAGATATGCCACAGAGTGTCTTTGTATGCCCTTTTTGCGGTGATCCGCAGAGTCTGAGCATTTCACTCCTGATACTGAGTACGTGTTCGTCACTCCTGCGTCGTGGCGCTGGGTCTTTGTTCGTCACTCGTGACGCGGAGTACGTGTCCGTCACTCCTGCGTCGTGACGAAGTCAATCAGCTCCTCGACACTGGCCAGCAGAGTTGGTTCGAGGTCGGCATAGGTCCGCACGGTCGCCAGGATGCGATGCCAGGCGTGGGCGATGTCGGTCTGGGTCTCGTGGGGCCAGCCGAGCGCCGCGACGATGCCGTGTTTCCAGGACTGTCCGCGCGGGATGACCGGCCACCTCTCCAGGCCCAGCCGCTCGGGTCGCACAGACTGCCACACATCGATATACGGGTGGCCAAGGATTGTCACGTATGGCGCGTAGCGGCGCAGTGCCCGCGCTTCCTCAACCAGCCTGGTCTCTTTGGTGCCGGGCACGAGGTGGTCGACCAGAACCCCGAGGCGCCGCCCGGCTGAGGGCTGGAAGTCGCGGATGACGGAAGCGAGATCGTCGACCCCGTCGAGCATCTCGACGACAACTCCCTCGATCCGCAGATCGTCGCCCCAGACCTTCTCGACGAGCTCGGCGTCGTGCTTGCCCTCGACAAAGATCCGTGATCCCGAGGCGACCCTGGCCCGGGCGCCCTCGACGGCCCTGGAGCCGCTGGCTGTCCTGGACGCGGCCACCCTGGACTGCTGGGCGGCTGCGTGCGCGGCTGCGGTCGGCTGGGTCAGGATGACCGGTGCGCCGTCCAGCAGGAACCCGGGCCCCAGGGGGAAGCCCTTGCTGCGCCCGTGGCGGTCCTCGAGGTGGACGACCTGCATGCCCCCGGCCTTCTCAACCCTGACCACGGCGCCACACCACCCGGTCTCGACATCCTCGACCACCAGCCCCGGCTCGGCCTCGACCTCATGGGCCCGTCCATTCTTCGGGACACGCCAGTCACCGGATAGGACGTCAGCGCCGTATCGGTTGTCCACGGTGGCATCGTAGACTTAGCACTCTGGAATGCGGAGTGCCAACGCGCCGTTGACCGATACCGGGCGGCCCTGGACAAGGCAGAGCCACCGGTCAATGGGACAGGAGGTGGATTGATGCCTGACGAACGCAGGCTGGCGGTGCTGGATGCCATCGTCAAGGACTACGTGAAGACCTCTGAACCGGTCGGCTCGAAGGCGCTGCTGGAGCGCCACCGTCTCGGTGTCTCGGCGGCGACCGTGCGCAACGACATGGCAGCCCTCGAGGACGAGGGCCTGATCTCGGCTCCGCACACGAGTGCCGGGCGGGTTCCCACCGATGCCGGCTACCGGATGTTCGTCGACCGGCTCGACGAGCTGAAACCGATGAGCGGCCCGGAACGCACAGCTATCGCGACATTTCTCCGCGGGGCGGTAGATCTCGATGACGTGGTGGATCGCACGGTCAGGTTGCTGTCCTCGCTGACCCATCAGGTCGCGGTCATGCAGTATCCGTCGCTGACCTGATCCTCAGTGCGTCACATCGAGCTTCTACCCATGGGAGCCAACCGCCTCATGGTGGTGCTCATCCTCAACACAGGCCGGGTTGAACAGCGAGTCATCGAGTCGCCCCGGGACCTGTTGCTGGCCGACGGGGAGCAGTTCATCGCAGACCTGCGGTCTCGGCTCAACACTGAGACCAGCGGGCATCAGCTCATCGAGGCCGCTTCGCGGCTGCAGTCCCTTCCGGACAACTTCGCCCCGGCCGATCGTGATCTCGTGCGCGCAGTCATCCGTTCGCTGGAGGACGCCCTGGTCGAGGAGCGCGAGGAGCGCGTGGTTCTGGCCGGGACCTCCAACCTCATGCGTTTCGGCACGGACTTCCCGCTCACCATAGGGCCGGTCCTTGAGGCCCTCGAGGAGCACGTCGTGCTGCTGAAGCTTCTGGCCACGATGAGCAACGAAGGTGATGTGGTGGCCGTCCGTATCGGGCACGAGAACCCGCACGCGGGGCTGAGCGCCACGTCGGTGGTCAGCACCGGCTATGGCGCCGGCAAAGAAGTCGTCGCAGGGCTCGGCGTGCTCGGACCGACCCGGATGGACTACCCGACGACGATGGCGTCGGTGCGAGCCGTGGCCCGATACGTCTCAGAGATTCTCGCCCCATGACACAGACACCCGCCACTGACTCCGACAACGACTCTGACTCCGACAACGACACTCGGGCCAACTCCATGACCAACATGCGCAAGGACACTCTTTGAACAACTACTACGAGGACCTGGGCGTCGCACGTGACGCCAGCACCGAGGAGATCAAACGCGCCTACCATCGGCTTGCGCGGAAGATGCACCCCGATGTCAACACTCATGACGGGGCTGAGGAAGAGTTCAAGAAGGTCTCCCAGGCGTATGACGTGCTGGGCGACCCCGCGAAGCGCCGCGCCTACGATGCCGGCTCGGACCCCTACGGCGGCGCGAACGCGAACTTCGGCCAGGGCTTCTCGTTCAGTGATGTCATGGACGCTTTCTTCGGGCAGGCGGCCAGCGGCGCCGGACGTGGGCCGCGCTCTCGTCAGCGTCGGGGTCAGGACGCTCTGATCCAGATCGAGATAGACCTCTCCCAGGCCGTGTTCGGTGCCGAACGAGAGCTGACAATGGACACCGCTGTTGTCTGCGGTACCTGCGAGGGCAGCGGGTCGCAGCCGGGCACGAGCTCGCGTAGCTGTGACGTCTGTGGCGGCAGAGGCGAGATTCATCAGGTCCAGCGGTCCTTCCTCGGTCAGGTCATGACCTCCCGCACCTGCTCTGCGTGTCAGGGGATCGGCACGGTCATCGCCAACCCGTGCTTCGAGTGCTCGGGCGAGGGCAGGGTCCGCACCCGCCGCAACCTCAAGCTCCGTGTTCCGGCCGGAGTCGACACCGGTACCCGGATCCAGCTGCCAGGTGAGGGCGAGGTCGGCTCCGGAGGGGGACCAGCGGGCGACCTGTATGTCGAGGTGGTCGTCACCCCGCATGAGACCTACCAGCGCAGGGGCGATGACCTGCACTGCTCGGTCGAGCTCCCGATGACAGCGGCGGCCCTTGGCGCGACCATCAAGCTCGACACGTTCGACGGGATGACCGACCTTGAGATCAAGCGGGGTACTCAGCCGGGCGACATCGTGACGCTCAAGGGAAGGGGCGTCACTCACCTGAGGGGGACGGGACGCGGCGATCTCCTGGCCCACGCCGCAATCCAGACGCCGACCAAGCTCACGCCCGCACAGGAGGAGATGCTGCGCCAGTTCGCGGCCTCACGAGGCGAAGAGCGTCCCGAAGGCCGGCTCACTCCCGCCTCACAAGGTCTGTTCGGCAAGCTGCGCGACGCGTTCCTGGGCAAATAGGCCAAGGAGGACGTTGCTTTGACTGCCCCCCTCTTCTTCGTCTCCGCGGATCAGCTGGCCGGGGTCACGGCGGGGTCCGAGGTCATCCTTGATGGTCCTGAGGGACGTCATGGTGCGACGGTGAAGCGGATCGGCGTAGGCGAGCAGGTCCTCCTCACCGACGGGGCCGGCCATCGGGCCGAGGCCGTCGTCGAGAGCGTCGGCGCGGGCACGTTGCGACTGCGTCTGCGGGCGATAACACAAGAGCGGCAACCGGATTCGCGCTTCGTGCTGATTCAGGCGCTGGCCAAGGGGGATCGTGACGAGCAGGCCATCGAGGCGGCCACCGAGCTCGGCGTTGACGAGGTGGTTCCCTGGCAGGCCGCCCGCAGCATTGTGATCTGGCGCGGCGAGCGAGCGGTCAGATCCCTGCGCAAATGGGAGTCGATCGTCTTCGCAGCGACCAAGCAGTCACGGCGGACCCGCGTCCCGTTGGTGAGCGAGCCCGCAGACCAGGCTGCGGTCGTTGCGCGGATCGAGGCGGCGGCACTCGCGCTGGTCCTGCACGAGGACGCACAGCAGCCTCTGGCCGGATTCGAGCTGCCCCCGTCCGGCGACGTCGTGGTTATCGTCGGCCCCGAGGGCGGGGTCGCTCCGGACGAGCTGAGCGCGTTCCTCGCCGCGGGAGCGGTCTCGGTGCGGCTGGGGCCCAACGTCCTGCGCTCATCCAGTGCCGGACCGGCGGCGCTCGCGGTGCTGAGTGCCGCCGGTCGCTGGCGCTGACGCCGCCGTGCTGGCTCAGCTCACGCTGAACGGCTTTGACGTCTCGGCGATGACCTGGCCATCCTTCATGCTCACCTCGTACATCCGGAAGGTGTAGCTGCCGGCGGGCAGAACCCCCAGCTTCACCTGCCAGGTGCCTCGCGTCGGGCATCCGCTGGAGGCCGTGGCCACACCGGACCTGACTGTTGTCCCGCCTTTTTTGAGCTCCCACTGCGTCGTGCCTTCGAAGGCGCAGGACTGGCCCGCGGCCACGACCGTTGCACCGCCCGGGAACACCTGGTTCCGCACAGGGGAGGTGATCCAGATCGGTGCGAGCACCTGATACTGCAGGTCCGGTGCGGGGCGGTTGTAGGTCTGGGCGGTGGGGTAGGTCCCGAACAGCGTGGGTGAGCCGTTGGCGACGACGAACTTCACCGGAACCGTCCCTTGACCGATGGCCGCCTGCGCGGTCCAGACGAGCTCCTGCACCGCAAGCTTGGTCTGGGCGGCCGTGAAGCCGCTGGCGCCCGGGCCACTGAGCGTGATGGTGATCAGGCTCGGCGTCACCGTGACGTTCTTGACCGAGGTGGCGGACCAGGGCTGCACGTAGGGCTCATAGTTGGTGAACGGCTGGGCGTTCATCGCCACGGCCACGGCTGCTTTCGCCTTCTGGGCCGGGGTCGCGCCAACCGGAACGGACGTCCGGACGAACTCCCGGTAGAGGCCGTACTGGTCGCCGGTGGCGGAGGTTGCGCCGACGAAGTATGCCGGCAGCGTCACCTGGGTGGTGGCACCGGCCGCACTTCCGTTCGAGGTCGCTGTCGAGGCCAGTGAGGGCACGGGCACCGGCACCGCGGCCGTTGAGGGGGCGGTCGCAGACGTCGTCGCCTGCGTCACCGCAGGGGTTCCCTGCTGGCCGCCGCCGCTGTTGGACACACCCCAGACGACGGCGCCGATGAGGACCACTGAGGCCGCTGCGGCAACCGGGATGAGCCAGCGTCGCGGAGGTTCGACATCCTGCTTCTCGTTGTGGGCCATGGCCAGGATCTCCGTTCTTCTTTCGTGCGGCTTGATCTGTTCAGCTTCTCGGTGCAAGGCCTCACGCAGCCTGCGTTCAAGATCGTCGTTCGTCATGGCGTGCCCTCCACCTCTGATCGCAGGGCGATCAATCCTCGGTGAGCATGAGTCTTGACCGAGCCTGGCGAGATGCTCAGAGCGTCCGCGATCTGGGCCTCGCTGAGGTCCAGGTAGTAGCGCAGGGTCAGCACCTCTCGTTCTCGTCTGGGCAGGCGTCCCAGCGCGGCAAGCAGTTGCGCGCCGGTCGCGTGCTCCAGGGCGCGCGACTCAGCGCTGGGCTCGTTGGTGATGCCCTGACTGGTGCGTGCGCTGGTTTCGGCGCTCAGATAGCGGTTCTCGACCTTGCGGTGCCGCAGGACCGAGCGTGAGCTGTTGACCACGCAGCGGCGCAGGTAGGCCAGTGCCAGATCCTGGTTCCGCAGCTGTGACCAGCGGGAGTGCATGGCCACGAAAGCGTCCTGGACTGTCTCCTCGGCCAGCTGCTGGTCCCTGACGAGCAGCCACGAGAGGCGTACGAGCGAGTGCCAGTGGGCGGCGTACAGGTCGGTGAGGGCCTGATCAGCTGCCCACGCCCTGTCAGCCGGCCCGACCTCTTCCCGTTCGGCCATGGTCAACGTTCTCACGCAGTTATGACGCATTGCGGCACCATCCGGTTGACGCGCCGTACGCTCATCCCATGAGCACCGATCACGCTCCGGCTGCGAGCGACTGCCTGTTCTGCAAGATCATCGCCCGGCAGATCCCGGTAGACATCATCCACGAGACATCGACGACACTGGCGTTTCGCGACATCAAGCCGCAGGCGCCGACCCATGTGCTGGTGATTCCCAAGGAACATCAGCCCAACGTGGTGGCGTTGGGTGCCTCTTCCCCACAAGGGGTGGTGGAGCTGTTCGACGCGGTCGGGGCCGTGGCGCGGTTAGAGGGTCTCGAGGCCGGGTACCGCAGTGTGTTCAACACCGGCGCCCTGGCCCAGCAGGAGGTGTTTCACGCTCACGTGCACGTGCTGGGGGGGCGGGCCATGACGTGGCCTCCGGGCTGAACCGTGTTCGCTGTAAGGGCGAGCACGTAGACTGAATACAAGATGACTGACGATGGACAGCCCACGCATATCATCGTTCTTCCGCCCGAGTTGTCCATGGTGACTTTGCTCGGGCCGCGGGACGAGCTGCTACGCGCTATGGAGACCTCCTTCCCGCACCTTGATCTGCTGGTTCGAGGCAATGAGTTCCACGTGTCCGGCGCCGGGGCCGACGTGGCGCTTCTCGAGCGCACGATCGACGAGCTTCTGATCGTTCTGGCGACCGGCCAGTCGCTCAATCGAGATGCGGTCGAACGTTCCGTCTCAATGCTGCGAGCGCATACCAAGGAGCGCCCCGCAGACGTTCTGACGATGAACATCCTGTCCAACCGCGGCCGGACGATCCGGCCCAAGACCCTGGGCCAGAAGCGTTACGTGGACGCGATCGACAAGAACACCATCGTGTTCGGCATCGGACCTGCAGGCACCGGCAAGACCTACCTGGCGATGGCCAAGGCGGTTGCCGCGCTGCAGACCAAGCAGGTCAGCCGGATCATCCTGACCAGGCCGGCGGTCGAGGCCGGCGAACGACTCGGCTTCCTGCCCGGCACGCTCAGCGACAAGATCGATCCCTACCTCCGGCCGCTGTATGACGCCCTGCACGACATGGTCGACTCCGAGTCGATCCCGAGACTTCTGGCTGCCGCCACCATCGAGGTGGCTCCGCTGGGCTACATGCGGGGCCGCACCCTCAATGACGCCTTCATCATCCTGGACGAGGCACAGAACACCTCACCGGAGCAGATGAAGATGTTCCTCACCCGTTTGGGCTTCGGCTCCAAGATGGTGGTGACCGGCGATGTGACCCAGATCGACCTGCCTTCAGGGACACCGTCCGGGTTGAAGGTGGTCCAGGAGATCCTCGACGGCGTCGAGGACGTGCACTTCGCCGAGCTGAACGCTCACGACGTGGTGCGTCACGCCCTGGTCGGGTCGATCGTGGAGGCCTATGGCCGCTGGGACCAGCTGACCAGCGCGCCATCCACGACCGCGTCAACCAGGACAGCGCACTCCGGGGCCGCGTCATCCAAGGCGAGGCGGTGATCCGCCGTGAGCATTGACGTTCTCAACGAGAGCGACTTCGCCCTCGACGAGATGGAGCTTCTCGGCTGCGCGAGGTACGTCATGAGCGAGATGAGGGTCCACCCGCAGGCCGACCTCTGTATCAAGCTGGTCGACGAAGCGGCGATGGAGGTCCTGCACGTCCAGTGGATGGACCTGCCCGGCCCAACTGATGTGATGAGCTTCCCGATGGACGAGCTTCGTCCGGCCCGGGATGAGCAGGAGCCCGCCGAGGGTGTTCTCGGCGACGTCGTGTTGTGCCCGTCGGTGGCCGCGCGCCAGGCGGTCGGTGCGGGGCATGCGACCGAGGAAGAGCTGTTGTTGCTGCTGACTCACGGCATCCTGCACCTGCTGGGCTACGACCACGAGGAGCCAGAGGCCGAGCGCGAGATGTTCGAGCTTCAGCGCACCCTGCTCCTGACCTTCCTCGCCGGCCGCGGTCGCCGCGTGGGTCGCTGACCCTCCCCACGGACCCACTGGACAGTCATGGTCACCAAGCTCATCATTGCGGCGTTCGCCGGCATCGTGGTCGCGTTCGCGATGGCTGCCGCGGAGTCGGCCCAGTCGCGCCTTTCTCGCCACCGCGCAGCTGAGCTCGTCGAGGAGGGCCACCGGGGTGCGTCCGCGCTGGCCGTCATCGTGGCCGACAGTGCGGCATACCTCTCGGCTGCGGCGTTTGTACGGGTCCTCGCCGAGTCGGCGGCTGCCGTCCTGATCACGCTGGCAGTGGTCAACTCGGTCAACGACCTGTGGCCGGAGCTGCTGATCTCCATCGGCGTCATGGCCGTGGTCTCCTTCGTCCTGGTCGGGGTATCACCGCGGACGCTCGGCCGCCAGCACGCTGACCGGGTGTCGCTGCTGACCGCACCGACCCTGGTCCTGCTTCGCCGGGTGCTCGGCCCGGTGGCGCGCCTGCTCGTGACGCTCGGCAACGCGGTCACCCCGGGTCGCGGCTTTCGCGACGGGCCGTTCGACTCGGAGGCCGAGCTGCGCGATCTGGTCGACATGGCGGAGGAGGCCCTGCTGATCGAGGCCGGGGAGCGTCAGATGATCCACTCGGTCTTCGAGCTTGGCGATACCGTGGTCCGAGAGGTCATGGTGCCGCGCACCGACATGCTGACCATGGACCAGGACAAGACGCTCCGTCAGGCGATGTCCTTGTTCCTGCGATCGGGGTTCTCGCGCATTCCCGTTCTCGGCGACGGGCCCGACGATGTTCTCGGCCTGCTCTACTTCAAGGACGTTGCCCGCCGGGTCTACGGCGATGCCAAGGCCGCCAAGCTGCCGGTCAGTCACCAGATGCGGCCTGCGCGCTATATTCCGGAAAGCAAGCCGATCGATGACCTGCTGCACGAGATGCAGCGGGACCAGAACCATTTTGCGATCGTCATCGACGAATACGGTGGAACCGCAGGCCTGGTCACCCTCGAGGACATCCTGGAGGAGATCGTTGGTGAGATTGATGACGAGTATGACCGCGAGGCTCCCGGAGTCGAAGAGCTCGAGGACGGCTCGATCCGCGTGCCGGCCACGATGCACGTCGACGACCTGGCCGAGCTCCTGGAGGTAACCCTCGAGGATGACGAGGTTGACACCGTCGGTGGTCTGCTCGGAAAGACCATCGGTCTGGTCCCGATCCCGGGTTCTTGCGGTGAGGTGGCCGGACTGTCGCTGACAGCCGAGCGCATGGCTGGGCGTCGTAACCGTATCGACACGGTGATCGTGCGACGCTTGGCCGACACAAGGAAAGCCAAGACGATGAAACGCAAGACTATGCAGGAGGAAGCGTCGTGACCCAGGACTTCAGAGCCGGGTTCGCCTGTCTGGTTGGCCGCCCCAACGCGGGCAAGTCGACGCTGACCAATGCCATGGTCGGCCAGAAGGTGGCCATCACGTCGAGCAAGCCGCAGACTACCCGGCACACCATCCGGGGGATCGTGACCTCCGACAAGGGGCAGCTGATCCTGGTCGACACCCCGGGCCTGCACAAGCCGCGAACACTGCTGGGCCAGCGTCTGAACGACATGGTCCGCGCGACGTTGCTCGAGGTCGACGTGATCGGCTTCTGCCTGCCCGCCGACCAGCGGATTGGTCCAGGCGATGCGTACATCGCCAGGGAGCTCACCGAGCTGATGCTGGCCAAGCACACGCCCGTTGTGGCGCTCGCGACCAAGAGCGACCGGGTCGACAAGCAGCGTCTGGCCGAGCACCTCATCGCCATCGACCAGCTCGGCGAATGGGCTGCCATCATTCCGTGTTCGGCCGTGCGTGGCGACCAGGTCGGCGAGGTCACCTCGCTGCTCACGTCCTACCTGCCCAGCTCGCCGATGCTGTACCCGGACGGTGTGCTGACCGACGAGCCAGAGATCATCATGATCGCCGAGCTGGTCCGTGAGGCAGCCCTGGAGGGTCTTGACGACGAGATGCCGCACAGCCTGGCAGTCGTCGTCGACGAGATGCTGCCCCGGCAGAACCGGCCGGAGATCTCTCCGATGCTCGACGTCAGGGTCAACGTCTTTGTCGAGCGGTCCAGCCAGAAGGCCATCATCATCGGCAAGGGCGGAGCGCGCCTTCGGGAGGTCGGGACCACCGCGCGCAAGGGGATCGAGGCGCTGCTCGGCCAGCGGATCTATCTCGACCTGCATGTCAAGGTCGCCAAGGACTGGCAGCGCGATCCCAAACAGCTGCAGCGGCTCGGCTTCTAGGGCTACCCACCCCGCGATCCCACCATGCGGGACCGATGTCCGATTGGTGGACGTCGCGCCGGTCCACGGCATACCGTAGTGGTGTGCGCATCGCGTTCGGAGCTCTGCTCCTGCTTCCGTGCCGCGGCGAGGCCCTCTGATTCGGCCACCCTCGTCGCGGAGTTTGAGTTGCCCGGCCCTACCGAAAGCAACCAGACGTTAGAGGCGACAACATGATTCAGCCACAGAAACCCAGCGGTATGCCGGTCCGCAAGTATGTACCCTTCGATCAACAGATCTCGGTGGAGCTGGCCGATCGCACCTGGCCGACCAAGCGCATGACACAGGCTCCGCGCTGGTGCGCGGTCGATCTGCGCGACGGCAACCAGGCCCTGATCGACCCGATGAGCCCTGAGCGCAAGATGCGGATGTTCGACCTGCTGGTGCGCCTGGGCTACAAGGAGATCGAGGTTGGCTTCCCGTCCGCGAGCCAGACTGACTTCGACTTCGTGCGGATGTTGATCGAGGGCGAGCACATCCCCGACGACGTGACGATCCAGGTGCTGACACAGTCACGGGACCACTTGATCGAGCGCACCTATGACTCGATCCGCGGGGCCAAGCAGGCGATAGTCCATCTCTACAACTCGACCTCGGTGCTGCAACGGCGAGTCGTCTTCGGACTGGACCAGGACGGCATCGTCGACGTGGCGCTGGAGGGCGCGCGTCTGTGCCGTAAGTTCGAGGAGACCATCCCCGAGACGACCGTCTACTACGAGTACTCACCCGAGTCCTTCACCGGCACCGAGCTCGAGTTCGCGGCGCGGATCTGCAACGAGGTCATCGAGGTCTTCGACGCCAGGCCCGATCGCAAGGTCATCATCAACCTGCCAGGGACGGTCGAGATGACCACGCCCAACGTCTACGCCGACTCGATCGAGTGGATGTCGCGTCACCTGGCCCGTCGTGAGTCGATCGTGCTTTCGCTGCACCCGCACAACGACCGGGGGACCGCCGTGGCCGCCGCTGAGCTTGCCTTCCTGGCCGGGGCCGACCGGATCGAGGGCTGCCTCTTCGGCAATGGCGAGCGCACCGGCAACGTCTGCCTGGTGACGCTGGGCATGAACCTCTTCAGCCAGGGCATCGACCCACAGATCGACTTCTCGGACATTGACGAGATCCGGCGCACGGTTGAGTACTGCACACAGCTGCCGGTCCACGAGCGTCACCCCTATGGTGGCGATCTCGTCTTCACCGCCTTTTCCGGATCGCACCAGGACGCGATCAAGAAGGGGTTCGACGCCATGGAGAAGGACGTGGCGAACAGCTCCACGGCGTCCTCTGTTGACGACCTCGTCTGGGAGGTGCCGTACCTGCCTATCGACCCGCACGACATCGGCCGGACCTACGAGGCGGTCGTGCGTGTCAACAGCCAGTCCGGAAAGGGCGGTGTGGCATACATTCTCAAGAACGAGCACCAGCTCGACCTGCCACGTCGGCTCCAGATCGAGTTCAGCGGCGTTGTCCAGAAGCGGACCGAGTCCAGCGGCGCCGAGATCTCGTCGGCCGAGCTGTGGTCCGCATTCCGGGATGAGTACCTGCCAGTCAGCGGGGCGGATGCCGCTGCGGCCAATAACGAGCAATGGGGCCGGTTCTCACTGCTCAGCATGCGCTCTGACTCGGCGGTTGAGGGTGCGGACACGATCTCGGTAAGGCTCACCGACAACGGGCAGGAGGTCACGATCGAGGGGGTCGGCAACGGTCCGATCGCGGCCTTCGTGTCGGCGCTGACGACCCTTGATGTCGACGTGCGCGTCCTGGACTACGCCGAGCACGCCCTCTCTTCAGGAGGCGACGCGACGGCTGCCGCCTACGTGGAGTGCGCTCTGGGGGAGCGGGTGCTGTGGGGAGTGGGCCTGGACGCCAACATCGTGATCGCCTCGCTCAAGGCGGTCATCTCTGCGGTCAACCGTGCGGAGCGCGACACGGTTGTTGCTGAAACGGCCGCCCTTCAGGACTGACGTGGCTCAGGACTGACGTGGCTCAAGTCAGTTGACGGCCGCAGTGATGGTCCGGTCGAAACGCTCGAGAACCGCCGGGTCTCCTGTTCGTTCGACCTGGCCCACCGGCGGCCGGTTCCACAGCCAGCAGTCGAGGTCGGCTGCGGCCCCACTCATGGTGGCTGCGGCCGGCTCGCCGCTGTCTGACCCGTCGTCGTCCGTTTCAGCCACGGTGAGATACAGGTCGTCATGGGCTGTGCCGTCGTCAGCGATGCCGGTGAGGCGGCCGAGCGTCACCAGCCAGGAATCGTCGGTGTCGGTCGTCTCGACCCGGATCGTCTGCGCCGGCTCGTAGATGATGCGCACCCAGGAGCGCAACCCGGCATCCATGAAGTGCAGGGCCTCGTCGACCCCGTCGGCGCTGAGGTCTGTGTCCATCGGGGTGCGGTCGCCGGCCGTGAGCTCGGCGTCGATCCGGTGGATGAGCGCCTCGTGCGCCTGGCGGCGACGAATGAACCACACGGTTTCGTCCTGGCACCACGTCCAGGCCGGCGTGCCTGGCGAGGTTGTGCTCAAGGCGTGGTGCAGGTCGGCACTGGCGTGGTCAAAGTAGGCGAACAGGCGATGTCGCCAGGGTCGGGATCTCCGGGGTCGGGCTCTTTGGGGTCGGGTTTGCCGGGGTCGGGATCGCTGAGGGCACCATCCGTCTTCATACTCGCAACCTACCGGCGGATCCTGACAGCCGTGCGTCTGCTGCTGGTCAAGAGCGCGCGGGGTGAGCGGCCCGGCATACCAGCGTTCGCGGGCCGGCATAGGACAATGAGCTCATGGCCCTTTATCGCGACGCTGCGATCGTCCTGCGCGCCCAGAAGCTGGGTGAGGCGGACCGCATCGTCACGCTCCTGACACGTCAGCATGGCAAGGTCAGGGCCGTTGCCAAGGGCGTGCGCCGGACTAAGTCGCGCTTCGGTGCTCGGCTCGAGCCGTTCATGATCGTCGACGTCATGCTCTATGAGGGACGTTCGCTGGACACCGTGACCCAAGCCGAAACCCTTGCCCCGTATGGCGATCCGATCGCCCGCGACTATGTCGCCTACACCGCGGCGACGGCGATGCTCGAGACCGCCGAACGGCTCACCGAGGAACGCGAGCCTGCGGTTCAGCAGTTCTTGTTGCTGGCCGGCGGGCTGAGCGCGCTGGCCGGTAGCGAGCATGAGGCGGGGCTTGTGCTGGACTCCTACTTGTTGCGGTCGCTGGCTGTCGCGGGGTGGGCGCCGAGCTTTCACGACTGCGCACGGTGTGGTGCACCCGGGCCCCAGCGCGCTTTCAACCTCGCCAGTGGCGGTACGGTCTGCCCGTCTTGCCGGACGCCTGGCTCAGCCGTTCCGGCTCTGGCCACCCTGGAGCTCCTGGCTGCACTGCTCATGGGCGACTGGGACGTCGCCGATGAGAGCCTTCCTCAGCATCGTCGCGAGGGCAGTGGTCTGGTGACTGCCTTCCTGCAATGGCATCTCGAGCGTGGCGTGCGCTCCCTACGACTGGTCGAGCGGGTATGACGAAGCTGAGGGCGACTGAGCATCGCCGCAGGGCGAGGCGCGGAACGAACCCAGCCGAGTTGACGGGCGGGCACAACAAGCCGTTCCCGCATCCGTCCGGGGCTCGCCCGCCCGACCTGCCCGCCGAGCTGATCCCCGGGCATATCGCGATAGTCATGGACGGCAACGGACGTTGGGCCAACGCTCGCGGCCTGCCTCGCACCAAGGGCCACGAGGCCGGCGAAGCGTCGTTGCTCGACGTCGTGGCCGGAGCGATCGAGATCGGTGTCAAGAACGTCTCGGCGTACGCGTTCTCCACCGAGAACTGGAAGCGCTCGCCGGACGAGGTCCGCTTCCTGATGGGCTTCAACCGTGATGTGATCCGGCGTCGTCGCGACATCCTGAACGAGTGGGGTGTCCGGGTTCGGTGGATGGGTCGGCGCCCACGCCTGTGGCTGTCGGTGATCAAGGAGCTCGAGGTCGCGCAGGAGATGACCCGTAACAACACGGTCATGACGTTGACGATGTGCGTCAACTACGGCGGCCGGGCCGAGATCGCCGATGCCACCCGCCGGATCGCCCAGCTGGTCCTGGACGGGCGGCTCAAACCCGACCACATCGACGAACACACCGTCGCCAGGTACCTCGACGAGCCGGCGATGCCCGACGTCGACCTGTTCGTGCGGTCCTCCGGCGAACAGCGGACCAGCAACTTTCTCCTGTGGCAGTCGGCCTACGCCGAGATGGTGTTTCTGGACACGCTGTGGCCCGATTTCGACCGGCGCGACCTGTGGCGTGCCATCGAGATCTACGCCTCTCGCGACCGGCGTTACGGCGGCGCCGTGGACCGCGCGCTGGGTCCTGGCTGAGGCCCGCCAGGCGTTCGTCAGGCGGTGCAGTCGGAGCAGAGGCCGAAGATCTCCAGGGTGTGGTGCACGTCGCTGAATCCGTTCTCGGCGCTGATCTTGTCCGTCCAGCTCTCGACAGCAGGTCCTTCGACCTCGACCGTCCTGCCGCAGCTGCGGCAGACCAGGTGATGGTGATGGCCGTTGCTGCACCGTCGGTAGACAGCCTCGCCGTCGCTGGTCCGCATCATGTCCACGCCGCCGTCGGCCGCCATGGCCTGCAGCGTGCGATAAACCGTCGCCAGACCTACGCCCTGACCCTGGGCTCGAAGGCGCGCGTGCAGGTCCTGGGCCGACATGAAGTCGCCGATGTTCACCAGAAGGGCTTCGACGGCAGCGCGTTGTCTGGTGGGTCGCCGGAATGTTACGGACATCAGTGCCTCACGGATTCGTCATCGGTCTTGAGCGGGTCGTGCTCGTCGTAGTGGCCCTCATGCGGGGCATGTCTGTGGCCGTCGTGAAGATAGTCGACGTGGTGCTCGTGCTCGATCGCGGGGTGGCCGCAGCCTGGGCCGTGCTCGTGTTCGTGCTGCTCGGCCTCGTTGTGCCGCCTGCCCTTGATCCGACCTCGCAAGGCGTTGTATGACGCGGCGACCACGAAGAGCCCAATCGCCAGCAGGACGATGGTCCCGCCAGGAGCGGTGTCGGCATAGAACGATGTCGCGACCCCTCCCACGCTGCAGACGACTCCGATGACCACAGCAATGCGCATGGCCGACCGGAAGCTCCCGGCGAGCAGCTGAGCCGTGGCGTTCGGCACGATCATCAGCGCACTGATCAGCAGCAGGCCGACCACGCGCATCGCGACCACAACGGTTACCGCGGTAAGGACAGCCAGCGTGATGTTGAGTGCGGTCACCCGCATGCCGGTGGCCCGCGCATACTCCTCATCGTTGGCGACGGCGAACATCCTGGGAGCCAGCGCCCAGGTGAGCCCGAACACCACGAATGCCAGCACGGCGAAGGTCACGAGGTCGGTGTGGGTGGTCGTGGCGATCGCGCCGAAGAGGTAGGAGTCCAGGTTGGCAGGCGTGTTTCCGCCCGTGGACTTGCTGATGACGACGACGCCAAGGGCGATGCCGCCATAGAACATCACGGCGAGTGCGACGTCGCCGCTGGTCCGCCCGTGGGCCCGTACCAGCTCGATTCCTACCGCGGCCAGAACCGCGAACACCAGCGCGGTCAGGACGGGCGCCTGGTTCGTGACGACGCCTACGGCCACGCCGGCCAGTGCGACGTGGCCCATGCCGTCACCGATCAGGGACAGCCGGCGCTGGACGAGGAAGACTCCGACCATCGGCGCCGCGAGGCCCACCAGGAACGCAGCCAGGAGTGCGTGCTGCATGAAGCTGTAGGCCAGGATGTTGTCAGGCACCATGGCCTCCGGGCGGATGATTGACGTGGTCCAGTGGTCCGGCCGCTGCCGAGTCCTCTGGGCCCTCCTCCTCGTCGTTGTGGTGGTGGTGCCCGTCGTGGCCGGGCGTGGGAGTGCCCTGTGACTGGGCGTAGTGGGCAGGGGTGCCGTCAAAAGTGATCTGTCCCCCGTTGATCTGGACGATCCGGGTCAGCACGCCGCTCACGGCCTGGAGCTCATGGGTGACGATCAACATGGTTGCCCCACGTCTGACCAGTCGTGCGAGCACGTGGCTCAGCACCTCCTGGCTGGCCAGGTCGACGCCGGCGGTGGGCTCGTCCATGATCAGGACGTCCGGGTGTGCGGCGAGGGCGCGAGCGATCAACACCCGGCGTTGCTGACCACCGGAGAGGGTGCTCACGTCGACATCGGCGCGGTCATCGAGGCCGACGATGGCGAGGGACTCCGCGATGATTTGCCGGTCCTCGTGGTCCGGGCGGCCAAGCCAGCCCTGGTGGGGGAGTCTCCCGATGGCGACGATCTCGGTGACGGTCGCGCGCACGGAGGAGGACAGTGTGTGGCGCTGCGGGACGTATCCCACCCGGGTATGGTCCCGGAAACGTTCGATCGGGGTACCGAAGAGCGCCACCTCACCGCCGATATGGTCGTTCAGCCCGAGGAGCCCCTTGACCAGTGTCGACTTGCCCGAGCCGTTGGGGCCCAGGATGGCGACGACCTCGCCGGCATGAACATCGAGGGTGACTCCGGAGACAATCGGGTGTTCCCCGTACCCGAAGGATGCCGAACGCATCGAGACGATGGACTGCGAGTCATTCGAGCTGTTCGCGGGAGCGTCCGGGGTTGTCGTCATGAGCACCCCTGCCCCGCTCGCAGGGCCGTGAGGTTGGAGCGCATGACCTCGAAGTAGTCCTTGCCGGCTGACTGCTTGGTCAGGCCTTCTATCGGGTCGAGCGTGGCCACCCTGGCGCCGGACTCACGGGCAACGGTAGCCGCGATGGCTGGGCTGGCCAGCGTCTCTGCGTAGACGGTTGTCACGCCGTGTGCCCTGGCGTAGTTGCTGACTGCGGCCAGCTCGGTGGCGTTCGGCTCCTGATCGGGAGAGATGCCGTTGATGGCGACCTGCCTCATGCCGAAGCGTTGGGCAAGGTAGCCGAAGGCGGCGTGGCTGGTGACGAGGTCCCTGCGCTGACAGTTGGCCAGGCCGCGGGTGAACTCTTCCGAGATGGTGGCGAGCTTGTCCACGAAGACCTTGGCGTTCTTCTCGTAGTCAGCTTTGTTGGCGGGGTCCGCACTCGAGAGCCGTGCGGCGATCTCGTTCGCGACGTTGGAGTAGCGCTGCGGATCCAGCCAGAAGTGCGGATCGGTGGCGCCCGAGGTGAGCCTCAGGGTGAGGTTGGCCGCCGGGGCGACGTTGAGGCTGCGGTCGGCCGCCTGGGACTCGGCGGCCTTGTCGACGGCGCCCTGCAGTCCCTTTTCGTAGATCACCAGGCCGGCTGTGCTGACCATGGCGACGTCATGTGTTGTCAGCTCGATGTCATGTGGCTCGGCACCGGGCTTGGTCAGGCTGGTGACGGCGACGTGGTCACCGCCGATCTGCGCCGCGGCAAACTGCAGCGGGTAGAAGGAGGCGACGACGGTCAGCTGACCCGCGCTGTTCTTCCCGGGCGCGCCTGTTCCGCAGCCGCTCAGGGCGAGGGCAGCGATAAGCAAGGGGGCTGCGACCAGGACCCTTCGTGACTTCATGCCGCCGATTATTCACCCTAATGAGAATCATTGTCAAAATGATGGCTCAAACCAGAACAAATGTGTCAAAAGGCATGCCAATAGTGTATCTCGTGGGCGGTGCCCGCTCAGGTACCGGGGCGGGGGCCGCTCAGTTGCCTTGGAAAAGGCGCACGACAGCCATGGCGGCGGCCAGCAGCAGCACGGCGGACCGCATGAGGCGCTCCGAGCTGCTCAGGATTGGCCATGACAGATAGAGCACCCAGGCCACGAAAATGGCAGCCAGAGCCATGAGGACGAATCCGAGGGGGCCGCCGATCAGCACACCGGCCACCAGCATGGTCAGCAAGATCGCGAACGGCACCAGTTTCGGAAGCTGGCTGAGCCTGGTCATCAGGGGCAGGCTGGCGTCATTGATGCGGCTGCGAACAGTATTCGGCACCACATCAGGCTACGGGAGCCGGCGTGCGGAAGAAGCGCCGGTGTGACACAGATACCCTTGCCCCATGGCTGCCACTTCCACGATCGACACCATTGTCAGTCTCTGCAAGCGCAGGGGCTTCGTCTTCCCGTGCGGTGAGATCTATGGAGGTACCCGCTCGGCGTGGGACTACGGCCCCCTGGGCGTGGAGCTCAAGGACAACATCAAGCGCCAGTGGTGGAAGTCCATGGTTCAGCAGCGCGACGACGTCGTAGGACTGGACTCCTCGGTCATCCTGCCAACCAAGACGTGGGAGGCCTCGGGCCACGTCGCGACGTTCACCGACCCGCTCACCGAATGTCAGTCGTGCCACCACCGTTTCCGCGCTGATCACCTGCAGGAGGCGGTGGCAGAGAAGAAGACCAAGGGCGGCAGGGGTAAGGACGGTGCGGCCGAAGCCGACGCCATCGATCCTGACACCATCGACCTGGCGACCATCGCCTGCCCCAACTGTGGCACCCGCGGTTCCTGGACCGAGCCCAGGCAGTTCTCGGGCCTGCTCAAGACCTACCTCGGTGTCACGCAGGACGAG
>DASRUA010000157.1:0-23477 GCA_035655615.1 Dermatophilaceae bacterium | reverse complement strand
CAAGACCATGACACGGGCACGGACAGGCCCCGCCCTGGTTCAGCCCGGCGTCAGCCCTGGTTCAGCCCGGCGTCAGCCCGGCGTCACCGCACGCTCGGCTGCTCGCTGACCGACTCCGTGCGCGACAGCACCCGGGAAAGGGCCACCAGAACCACGCTCAGGGCCAGGGGCAATGCCATGGCGTGGCGAATGCCGACCTGCCCGACCAGTGCGCCGATGATCGCCGGGCCGATGAGGAAGGCACCGTATCCGAACGTCACGACGACTGCGAGCATCCGCCCGCCGCCCGCGTGACCTGCGGCCGCGTAGACCTGCGGAGCGATCATGCCGACTCCGAGACCGACCAGAGCCCAGCCCGCCAGCAGGACCGGCAGCGGCTGACCGAGGATCGCCACGAGATATCCGGCGGCCGCCACCAGCCCACCGAAGCGCACCACGTTGGCGCGACCGAACGCGGCCACTGCCCGGTCACCGAACAGCCTGATCAGGACCATGAACGCGCTGACAGCAACCAGCCCCAACGCCCCCGTCGACGGCTCGACCCGGGCCACGTCGGTCACCTGGACCGATGACCAGTCCATTGCGGTGCCCTCTGCCAGACCGAAGCTGAAAGCCATCGCGCCGAGCAACAACGCGCCTGCCGGGAGGCGTGGCCCGCCGGCGGACCTTCTGACTGCGATGACCGGCGCCGTCGACGGAACCCCAGGCGAGATCGCCATCCAGGCAACCACGGACAGCGCGCTGAGCGTGGCGAGCGCGGTGGTGACCAGCCCGCCGCCGTCACCAACAAGCCGGGCGATCAGGACCACGGCCGCGGCCCCTGCCAGGGTGCCGATGCTGAAACAGGCGTGCAGCCTGCTCATGACCGGCTTCACTCGAGCCTGTTCGACGCGGACACCGAGGGCGTTCATCGAGACGTCCATGGCCCCGTTGCCCAGGCCCGCCAACGCCGCGGCCACACAGGCAAACGGCAGGGTGGGGGCGAACGCCAGCGATGCGATGCCGGCGATCAGCAGGGCGCAAGCCGGCAGTGCCACGTTGCGTGCGCCACGGCTGTCGGCCAGCCGCCCACCGATCTGCATGGACAGCACGGCCGCCGTCGAGAGGGAGACCAGCAGGACCGCAAGGCCACCGGCACCGACGCCCAACCGCTCACGCATCGCCGGCAGTGTCGCGCCGAACCCGCCGATCAAGACGCCGTTCACCGCGAACAGGCCTGCCACTGCCAGCAATGCCCGGGTGCCACGAAGGCCCTGCGTGACCACGACATCGGCGTCAGCGTCGACCACGTCCGGCGAAGGTGCTTTGGCGTTGGTCATCCCAGGCAGCGCCTCTCTGGGGTCGGCTGACGAGCACCGAGATCGCGGCAATGCCCAGACCCGCGTGGGCAAGCAACACACCCACTCGCGAGGGCCACTCGTAGCGGTAACCCGCCTGCAGGACGACGCTGCCCAGGTACGCCCCCAGGGCAATTGGCCATGTTCGGGGTCCAGTGGTTGAGCGCCGCCGCCAGGGACTGCCCCTCGTGGGCGACGTCCATCAGGTATGCCGCCACTCGGCCCGACGGGAACACCTCGGTCTCTGCAGAATCACTGCCCAATGGTCCCAGTTGTGAACGCGCAGCCAAAATCACACCGGGGGCCTCACGGCAGACTGTGGCGTATGGACCCCTCTGGGCTGATGACCCCGCCGACCTCCCAGCACACTTCAGGGGTCGACTACCACGCCACCTCGGAGCGCATCCGCTACGAGGACCTGTCCCCCTCCGTCCGCGCGGCCGCCGACAAGGCGCTGGGCTCCCCTGTCGTCCGGGCCGCACCGCCGGTCACCTCCGGGTTCACGAATGCGTATGCCGGTGGCGTCCTGCTCCGCGACGGTCGCGAGGGGTTCCTCAAGGCGACCGGACCCGAGTCCCCCTTTCCCGTCCTGTCCCTGCGCAGGGAGGCGCAAGTGCTCGAGGCGTTGGGCGACCAGATCCCCGCGGTGGCCATGATCGGGACCGACGCGTCCAGCGACGGCGGTCAGGTGCTGGCGCTGGATTGGGTCGAAGGACACCTTCCCGGGTTGCCGTGGACCGAGGACGAGATCGCACTGGTCCGTTCTGCGTGCGAAAGGGTCGCGGAAGTGCCCGGCGCCGCGCTGGCGAGCTTGTCACCTGGGCAGGTGGCTGACGACCTGCTCGAGGACCATGGGCTGCGAGCGGCCATCAAGGACGGGCTCACCATGCCCCGTTCGCCGGACCTCCTCCCACCGTGGCTCCCCGCCCGGATCGACGAGGTGGTGGCCCTGGCCGCCGACACCGAGGCGCTGCGGGTCGGAGACCACCTCATCCACTGCGACCTGCGACCTGACAACCTGCTCATCGGACGCGGCGCAGGCGAGACGAGCGACCGCGCATACGTGCTGGACTGGAACTGGGTCACCCTGGGACCGGCGTGGTGCGACTGGGTGGGAGTGATCCCGACCATGGCGGCGCAGGGACATGACCTGGCCAAGCTGCTGGACTCGACGTCGCTGTCCCGGTCGCGGACCCGCACGCCATGGACGTGTGGCTGGCCCTGTTGGCGGTCTACCTGCTGGTCAGCTGCGAGGACCAACCACCGCCGGGCGCGACCATGGCGTTGCGCCGTCAGTCCAGCCCGAAAGTCTTCCCAGCGCGCGCCATCGCCCTGGTCTCCTCCTCGAGCTCGTCGGCGACCAGGATCGACGGCAGCAGCTCGGCTCAAGGGTGAGCGCCCGGAAGACCGCAGCGACAGAGACCCCGTGTGTCGGGCGATGGACGATGGTGATCGGGTCGCCGGCCCGAACCTGCCCGGGGGTGACCACGCTCAGGTAGGTGCCGGGCATGGCCGCACGCGCGAACGTCCGCAACCAGCCGCGTTCGGCGATCCAGCCGCGGAACGTGCCACACGGTATTCGCGGGACGGTCACCGCCAGCTCCAGCTCGTCCCCGATCCGCCACCGCTCGCCGATCACTGCACCGTTGACGTCAAGCCCGGTCGTGGTGAGGTTCTCGCCGAACACACCGCCCGGGAGGGTGCGCTCCAGGACGGACTCCCAGTAGTCGAGATCCTCCCTGGCATAGGCATGCACGGCCTGCGTGTCGCCGCCGTGATTCTCGCGGTCACAGACACTGTCGCCGAACGAGGGCACAGCTCGCACGCATCATTCGACGAGTTCTCGGCCGCCCCGGCCGCCGCCCCTCGAGAAGGTCAGACCCTGGCGACTTCCGGGGGACCCCCACCATCAGTTACAAGCCCAACCCGGGAAACGGCAAAATGGCCGACCCCGGAGAGATCGTCTGGACCTGGGGGCCTTTCGAGGAGGACCACCGTCAGGGCAAGGACCGCCCTGTGCTGGTGATCGGACACGACGGGCCCTGGCTGCTGGCCCTGCCACTGACCAGCAAGGACCACCGAAGCGACCCCGCCGCGCACCCCCAGCCCCGTAGCCAGTGGACGCAGATCGGGCCCGGCCCCTGGGACAAGCTCGGCCGGGCCAGCGCGGTCCGGGTCGACCGGGTACTGCGAGTAGACCCCGCGGGAGTCCGCCGCGAGGGAGCGGTCCTGGACAAACGCCGCTTCGACAAGGTCGCCGCCGCAGTCCGCAGCGCCGGCTGACACGCAACGCTCGAGAACGGGCCGCAGCACACACGACTTGCGTCATCCCGATCTTTGGGTCGCGCAGTGATTGGATGGTCACGTGAAAACAGAGTGGATGAGCCGGCACCGGTCGGCCCTCATCGCGGCCGCGGCCATCGCACCATTGCTGTTCTGTGCCGGGCTCTCGGTCTTCCGGGAGAGCGTCACCGCTGCGACCTCCGCCCTGGTGCTGGTCCTGATCGTCGTCGCGGCCGCTGCCACCGGGGACCGGGTCGCCGGGTTCGTTGCAGCGCTGTCGTCCGGCGTGTGGTTCGACGTCTTCCTGACCCAGCCGTTCGGGCAGCTCACCATCAAGAGCTCCGAGGACATCGAAGTCACCGTCCTGCTCGTCCTGGTCGGGGTCGGCGTCACCGAGATTGCTCTGTGGGGACATCGCCAGCAAGCACGCTCGAGTCGTCGGGCGGGCTACCTCGACGGAGTGCTGGGAACCTCGAAGATCATCGCCGATCCCCAGCCGTCGCCGGACGCCCTCATCGACCACGTTGCCCATCAGATCGTCGACGTCCTGGACATCGACGACTGCCACTTCGTCCCGGGCGATGCTCCAGACCCAAAGACCGCCAGTCTCGATCACGATGGCAACGTCATCAGCAGGGGCCACCGCGTCAACGTCGATCGTGACGGCCTACCCGTCGATGAGCCGATCGGGCTGATCGTTCGACAAGGCGGTGCCTATCACGGTCAGTTCGTGCTCACGGCTGCGACGCGCGTCGTCCGCCCATCGGTCGAACAGCTCGGAGTGGCGGTTCTGCTGGCCGACCAGGTCGGCGCTGCACTCACGCGCTCCGACTGACCGGCCGACCGCGCGCCGGCATCACGAAGGGCGCCTGACCAGTGGTCAGGCGCCCTTCGTCGTATCTGGTGGAGCTGAGGGGACTCGAACCCCTGACCCCCTGCATGCCATGCAGGTGCGCTACCAGCTGCGCCACAGCCCCGCACGATTGCTCGTGTTGGTGCCCCTTGGAGGGGGACCGGGTGAGTTTATCGGGCACCCCCCGTCATTCACCAAATCGGGGTACTCACACAGGATTCGTCCCGACGTTCCATGCCACGATCCGCCAGCCTCCGCGGTATTCGCGCAGCTCTGCCCAATGGCAGTTGTGCAGTCCACCGAGCGACTGCCAGGCCAGGTGCTGGTCCAGTCCAACCAGCGACGCGACGACCGTGCGACCGGCGACACCGTGCGTGACGATCACGGCGCACTCCCCCGGTGCCAGCTCCGCCAACAGCTCGTCGACCGCCGCCCTGGCGCGCTCGGCGACCTGCCCCAGACTCTCCCCGTGAACTCCTCGCTGAATGTCTTCGCCTGCCAGGAGCGCCGCCTGTTCGACGGGAAACTGCTCAGCCACGTCTCCTGCGGTCATTCCCTGCCACAGACCGGCGTGGATCTCACGCAGCCGCTCGTCATACCGCACCTGCACATCCACCAGCGATGCCAGCGAGCGTGCGGTGACAGCGGCGCGCTGGAGGTCGCTACTGACGATCACCGACGGCTTGTATGCCGCGAGCGCGGCAGCGGCGGTCAGCGCCTGCTCTCGACCCTTGTCGGACAACGCGGTGTCCAGCTGGCCCTGCCAGATGCCGCTGGCGTTGTGGTCCGTCTCGCCGTGACGCCAGACGATCAGGGACCGGCCGCCCTCCCTGGCCACCATGTCAGGCGGTCAGGTCGATGGCGGGGCAGTCCTTCCACAGCCGCTCCAGCTGGTAGTAGGCCCGCTCCTCCTCATGCTGGACGTGCACTACGAGGTCCCCGAAGTCGATCAGGACCCATCGGCCGTCGCGCTCGCCCTCGCGGCGAACCGGTTTGACGCCCATCTCACGAAGCTTGTCCTCGACGCCGTCGACGATCGCACTGACCTGCCGGTCGTTCGGGGCGGAGGCCAGTACGAAGACGTCGGTGAGCGCGAGCTGCTCACTGACGTCAATGGCGACGATCTTGCTGGCCAGCTTGTCCTCGGCAGCTGCGGCGACAGCCTTGGCGAGATCAATGGCACGTTGCGTGGCGGCCACGCGGTCCTCCTGTTGGTTGTGCTGTTCAATGCGACGGTGTGCTGTTCAGCGGGATGTGAGTCAGTGGATGTGAGTCAGTGGATGTGAGTCAGTGCGTGCGAGCAGGCTCTACGGCCGGATCTGGCCGATACAGCCGATGCTTGGCGATGTACTGCACGACACCGTCGGGCACGAGGTACCAGACCGGTTCGCCGGCCATGACGCGGGCGCGGCAGTCGGTGGAGCTGATCGCCAGAGCCGGGACCACCTGCAGGGTCACCCTGTCCTCGGGCAGCCCATAGTCGCTCAGGACATGCCCTGGCCGGGTCACCCCGATGAAGTGGGCAAGATCCCACAGCTCGTCGATGTCCTTCCACGACAGAATCTGGGCCAGCGCATCGGCACCGGTGATAAAGAACAGCTCCGCGTCCGGGATCTGGGCTCGCAGGTCACGCAAGGTGTCGATGGTGTGGGTCGGGCCGGGCCGGTCGAGATCGACCCGGCTGACGTTGAAACCCGGGTTCGAAGCCGTCGCAATCACTGTCATGAGGTATCGGTGCTCGGCTGGGGACACCATGGCCGCGTCCTTCTGCCACGGCTGTCCGGTCGGCACGAAGAGGACCTCATCGAGGTCGAAGAGCGCCTGGACCTCAGCGCCAGCCACGAGGTGACCGTGATGGATGGGATCGAAGGTCCCGCCCATGACACCGATGCGCCTGGTCAGTGGTGCGCTCCCGGATCAGTTGCCCCGCGCGAGCCGTGCGGATCACCCGAGTCATCGTGGCGGACCCTGACTGGCGTGTCGTACTTTGCCGCAGTATGGCGGAAGGACCACAGCACCCCCAGGAGCACCAGGAAGGATGCAAAGGAAATGGCCCAGTAGGCATATGGGGACATCGGCAGCTCGCGCAGCTTCACGATCCCTGCGGTGGCCAGCGTGGCAGCTGTTGGCATGAACGACATGGGAACAGCCTAGCCGGTGCGCCGGGCCTGGGGTTCGGTGAAGAATCCGGTTCTCTGACGGATCTGCTTCAGTGACGGATCTGACCGTCACCCTCGACAATCCACTTGGTCGTGGTCAGCTCTGAGAGACCCATCGGGCCTCGGGCGTGCAGCTTCTGGGTGGAGATGCCGATCTCGGCGCCGAACCCGAACTCCCCGCCGTCGGTGAACCGCGTAGAGGCGTTGACCATCACAGCCGCAGCGTCAACCTCTGCGACCCAGCGACGGGCAGCGCCGCGATCCTCGGTGACGATCGCCTCGGTGTGACCGGTGCTGTAACGCTGCACATGCGCCAGCGCCTCGTCGAGCGAGTCGACGATCCGCGCGCTGATGTCCAGTGAGAGGTACTCGCGGGCGAAATCCTCGTCGGTGGCCAGGCTGTATGCCGCACCGGCTTCTTTTGCGAGCAGCTCCATCTCGGCGTCACCGTGGACGTTGACCCCCGCCGACCCCAGCTCCGCCAAGACTGCGGGCAGGAAGGTGGAGGCGATGCTGCGATGAACAAGCAGCGACTCGGCGGCGTTGCAGACACTCACCCGATGGGTCTTGGAGTTGACCACGATGGCCAGCGCCTTCTCGAGATCGGCAGCAGCATCAACGTAGACGTGGCAGTTCCCGACGCCCGTCTCGATGACAGGCACGGTCGACTCACGCACTACCGTCTGGATCAGGTCTGCCCCTCCCCTGGGGATCAGGACGTCCACCAGGCCGCGTGCCGTCATCAGCGCCCGGACCGCATCGCGCCCACCCTCGTCAAGCAGCGAGATCGCCCCGGCCGGCAGCCCCTGACTCTCCAGCGTCGCACGCAGCACTCCCACCAGGACACGATTGCTCTCACTGGCCGCGGAGCCTCCCCGCAGCACGACGGCGTTTCCGCTCTTGAGCGCCAGTCCTGCCGCGTCAACCGTCACGTTGGGGCGGGCCTCGTAGATCATGCCGACGACACCCATCGGCACCCGCACCTGCCGAATCTGCAGTCCGTTGGCCAGGGTCGACCCGCGCACGACCTCACCAACCGGGTCCGGCAGCCCGGCTATGTCGCGCAGTGCCTCCGCAACGGCCCTGACCCGGGCCTGATCCAGCCGCAGGCGATCGAGCAGGCCCTCGGCCAGACCTTTCGCGCGTCCCAGCGCGATGTCCTGGTCATTGGCCGCGATGATCTCTGCCGACGCCGAGTCCAGGGCATCAGCCATCGCCCGCAGGGCCGCATCCTTGTCGGCCCGCGACAACAGGGCGAGCCGCCGCGAGGCCTGGCGGGCCGCGCCGGCCAGGTCGGCGACATGCGCAGTGATCTCGGGATCGATCGAGTCAGCCATGGGACCAGCCTAATCCGCCATCAGAGCAGGACGAGGTCGTCACGATGCACAACTTCACGCTCGTATGCTGGTCCGAGCTCGCGGGCCAGGTCGTGCGTACTGCGTCCGAGCAGCCCCGGAAGCTCGGCGGAGTCATAGTTGACGACGCCTCGGGCAATTCCGTGACCGGCGGGGTCGCACAGGTCGACAGGATCCCCGTCGGAGAAGCGGCCCTCCACTCGAGTGATCCCGGCCGGCAGCAACGACTTCCGTCGGTCGACGACGGCTGCCACCGCTCCCTCGTCGAGTATCAGCCGGCCGCGGGCAGTCGTGGCGTGAGCCAGCCAGAGGAGGCGACTCGCTCTTCGGGAGCCGGTGGGGGCGAAGATCGTGCCGACGTCCTGCCCTGCCATGGCCTCGGCGGCCTGCGCCGTGGAGGTCAGCATGGTGGTGATGCCCCCCGAGGTGGCAATGGCTGCAGCCTCGATCTTGGTGGTCATCCCCCCGGTGCCGATGCCCCGGCCAGAACCGGAGCCACGGATCTTGATGTTCTTGAGGTCAGCAGGCCCGCGCACCAACGGGATTCGCGAGGTGCCCGCCCTGGAAGGCGGCCCGTCATACAGCGCATCGACGTCTGAGAGCAGGACCAGCGCGTCCGCGTGCACGATGTGGGCAACCAGCGCCGCGAGGCGGTCGTTGTCTCCGAACCGGATCTCATGCGTGCCGACGGTGTCGTTCTCGTTGACCACAGGGACGACGCCGAGGTCGAGCAGCCTGTTGAAGGTGCGCCGGGCGTTCGCGTAGTGCGAGCGGCGGGTGACATCGTCGGACGTCAGCAGGACCTGCCCGACAGTGAGGTCGTGCACTCCGAACGCAAGGCTGTATGCCGCAACCAGGGCCCCCTGACCGACGCTGGCGGCTGCCTGCTGGGTGGCGAGGTCGCGCGGGCGACGGGGCAGACCCAGCGGAGCCAGGCCGGCCGCAATGGCGCCGGAGGAGACGAGCACGATCCGGGTGCCCTGGAGAAAGCGTGCTGCGATCACGTCGACGAGCGCACCGAGCCGGTCAACATCGAGGGCACCGCCGGCGGTGGTCAGCGAGCTGGAACCGACCTTGACGACAAGTCGCCGGGCGGTGCGAAGTTCAACGTGACGGGGAGTGGGCACCCGCAAAGTCTATTGAAACTGGGTCAGTCGCCCTGTTCCATCTCATCATCGGCGATAGTTTCGGCATTCGTGTCGCCGTCGGTGCCAGACTTGGTGTCGTTGTCGGCGATGGTAGCCGCCGTGGCCCAGTGCCCAGCCTTGCGCTCAGCCTGGAGCAGGTCTCTGGCAGCAGTCTTGGCCGCCCGGCGCTCCGCGTAGTCGGATCGTTTCTCCTCGCGGGTGGGGCGGTGCAGGTTGTCCAGGCGCACGTCGCTGCCTCGAGGGCCGGTGAGCAGCTCGGCGCCGGCGGCCATGGTGGGCTCCCAGTCGAAGACCACGGAGTTGTCGGCTGCACCGATGACCACTGTGGCGCCGGCCACGGCACCCGCTTTGAACAATGCCTGTTCGACGCCCGCCCTGGCGAGCCGGTCCGCGAGATAACCGACGGCCTCGTCGTTGGAGAAGTCGGTCTGGTCGATCCAGCGCCTGGTCCGCTCGCCGATCACCCGGAAGATCTCACCTTCAGGGGTGTTCTCGTGCTTGATGACGAAGCCGCTGTCGTTCACGGCCTTGGGCCGCAGCACGGTGCGCGGGATCTCGATCTCACCGAGTGCCGCGCGCGCCTCGGCAACGTGCCGCGCCATGGCGAAGGTCAGCTCCTTGAGACCGGTGCGCGCGACGGCGGAGACGATGAAGACCTCTACCCCCCGGGCCTCCAGGTCGGGTTTCACCATCTCGGCAAGCTCGCGAGCCTCGGTCACGTCGGACTTGTTCAACACGACGATCCGGGTGCGCTCGGACAACGGGCGCCCGCCCAGGGACTCGTCGGCGACATACTGCGAGAGCTCCTGCTCGATGACGTCGAGGTCGCTCAGCGGATCACGATCAGGCTCTAGGGTGGCGCAGTCAATGACGTGCACGAGCACCGAGCAGCGCTCCACGTGCCGCAAGAACTCCAGGCCCAGCCCCTTGCCCTCACTCGCACCCGGGATCAGGCCGGGCACATCGGCCACGGTGAACCGCTGATCGCCGGCAACCACGACACCGAGGTTCGGGACGAGCGTGGTGAACGGGTAGTCGGCGATCTTGGGCCGCGCCGCGCTCAGGACCGAGACGATGCTGGACTTACCGGCTGACGGGTAGCCGATCAGCGCGACGTCGGCCAGCGACTTCAGCTCCAGGACGACGTCGAGTGTGTCTCCGGTATCGCCGAACAGGGCGAATCCTGGAGCCTTGCGAGCCCGGGAGGACAGCGCCCGGTTGCCCAGGCCTCCGCGACCGCCGCGGGCCGCCGCGTAGGTCTGCCCGATGGCCACCAGGTCTGCGAGGACCTCGCCGTCGAGGCTCTTGACCACGGTGCCGGCAGGAACCGGAAGGATCAGGTCACCGCCATCAGCGCCGGCGCACTCGTCTCCGCCGCCCGGCTGACCGTTCTTAGCCTTGCGGTGCGGGCTGTGGTGATAGTCCAGCAGGGTGGTCGACTGCTCGTCGACGCGCAGGATGATGCTGCCCCCACGCCCGCCGTTTCCACCATCAGGTCCGCCGAGGGGCTTGAACTTCGCCTTGCGCACCGACGCGATGCCGGCGCCACCGTCACCGGCGGACAGGTGAAGGACGACTCGGTCAACGAAGTTCGCCATGGTCTCTTCCCTCCGCGGCACTGTTCGCCGGGCATTAGTCAGGTGTTACACAAAAATGTGCGAGGGGGTGGGCCGGTGGCCCACCCCCTCGTACATGAAGTTCATGTCACGTCAGGTTCATATCAGGTACGTGACGTGCGCCGCTCGTGTCACGTGCAGTTCTTGCGGTGACCAGTGTGCTGCGGCTGGTGTCAGGCCGATTCGGTGACAGCAGCCGGCTCGATGATGTTGACCGTCTTGCGGCCACGCTTCTTGCCGAACTGCACCGCACCGGCGACGAGCGCGAAGAGCGTGTCATCGCCACCACGGCCAACGCCGTCGCCGGGGTGGAAGTGAGTGCCACGCTGGCGGACGATGATCTCGCCGGCGTTGACGGCCTGGCCGCCGAAACGCTTGACGCCAAGGTACTGGGAGTTCGAGTCGCGCCCGTTGCGCGTCGAAGATGCTCCCTTTTTATGTGCCATGTCAGTGCCTGCCTTTGGTTCTGGGGCTTGTCAGATGAGAGAACGACCGAATGAACGAGGCTCAGGCCTCGATCGCGGTGACCTTGATCTGGGTTGAGTGCTGACGGTGACCTTGACGCTTGCGGTATCCGGTCTTGTTCTTGAACTTCATGATCGTGATCTTAGGGCCCTTGGTGGGCTTGACCACCTCGGCGGTGACCTTCACCTTGGCGAGCTTGCTCGCGTCGGTGGTCACGGTGGATCCATCGACGAGAAGGAGCGCAGTGAGGTCGATGCTGTCGCCGGCCTCGCCCTTCACCTTGTCGATGATGAGGACGTCGCCGACAGAAACCTTTTCCTGACGGCCGCCTGCGCGAACGATCGCGTACACGTTGGGCTCACTCTCTTACGTTTGTTCGGGGAGGTGGCCTCTGACAACCGGCACATAGTCTCCATGAAGCAACAGACTGGAGACACGAGCACGGTGGGCGCACCGAGGAGTCAGACTACTTGTACTTCGGCCTATGAACCAAACTCACCGCTGGCGGCCTCGGGTTGGCCGGCGCCGCGGGGAGGCCCGGCAGGGGCCACCACGCGAGGGCGCTTGCGTCGAGCACGCACCGGAGGCGCTGCCACCTCGGTCACCTGAGCAACCTGGGTCGTCGATGGTTCGAACGTATGCCGCTCGACCACGGGCTCGACGACAACCTCCGGCTCGGCAGCCGGAGGCACTGAGAAAGCCGGCGACTTCGCGGACCGTGAAGACCGGCGCCTCGACTTCTTGGGGGCAGCCACGTCCACCGGAACGTCCCGAAGCTGGTCCGTCTTCTGCTCGTTGGACGGCTCGACCGCCGACTCGACTACCACCGGTTGTTCGGTCACCGGCGCGGCAGAGGGATCCACCGAGAAAGCGGGCGACTTGGCGGCCCGTGATGATCGGCGCCTCGACTTCGTGGGTGCAGCCACCTCCGCGGGAACATCCAGAAGCTGGTCCACCTTGTTGTCACCGGACGGTGCAGCCGCCCCGATTGGCGACTCAGCCAGGTCCCCGTGCGATGTCGCCTGAATGGCTGCTGCGTGCGCCGCGGCTGCTATCTGAGCGGGCGTCGGGCCACCCGTCGGCGCTGGGGGCTCGGGCGCAACGATCACGCTCGTCTCGCCTCCGGTACCGCGGCCTCGACGGCCTCGAGTACCGCGTCCGCTGCCCCCGTCACCACTGTTGCTGCCGCCACCGCTGGAGCCGTCGTTGCCGGCCGGCCTTTCGATCGGGTCGGCGCTGACGATGATGCCGCGCCCGTTGCAGTGCTCACAGTCCTCGGAGAAGACCTCGATCAGGCCGGCACCCACGCGCTTGCGGGTCATCTGCACCAGACCCAGCGAGGTCACCTCGGCGACCTGGTGCTTGGTCCGGTCACGTCCCAGGCACTCGAGCAGTCGACGCACGACGAGGTCGCGGTTGCTCTCGAGCACCATGTCGATGAAGTCGATGACGATGATGCCGCCGATGTCACGCAACCGCAGCTGGCGGACGACCTCTTCGGCCGCCTCGATGTTGTTCTTGGTGACGGTCTCCTCGAGGTTGCCACCCGAGCCGACGAACTTGCCGGTGTTGACGTCGACCACCGTCATCGCCTCGGTCCGGTCGATGACCAAGGTCCCGCCCGACGGCAACCAGACCTTGCGGTCCATGGCTTTGGCGATCTGCTCGTCCACCCGGTAGTGCGTGAACAGGTCCTGCTCACCGGTCCATTTATGGATACGGTCGGCCAGATCCGGTGCCACCGAGTTCACGTAACCGCTGACGGCGTCCCAGGCGGGATCACCCGAGACGACCAGCCTGGCAAAGTCCTCGTTGAAGACGTCGCGGATGACCCGGACCGTGAGATCGGGCTCACCGTGCAGCAGAACCGGAGCGTTGGTGCTCTTGCTCTTGCTCTTCGCCTGTATGTCGTTCCAGGTGGCCGCCAGTCGGGTCACGTCGGCCCGCAGCTCTTCCTCGCTGGCGCCCTCGGCGGCCGTGCGGACGATGACCCCGGCGTTCTCAGGGACCACCTCGCGCAGGATCTTCTTCAGGCGGGCCCGCTCGGTGTCCGGGAGCTTGCGCGAGATGCCCATCATGTTGCCGTCCGGCACGTAGACCAGGTAACGACCGGGCAGCGAGACCTGTGAGGTCAGGCGGGCGCCCTTGTGCCCGATGGGATCCTTGGTGACCTGCACCAGGACGCTCTGACCCGAGCTCAGTGCGTTCTCGATGCGCTTGGCACGGTTGTCCAGGCCTGCCGCATCCCAGTTGACCTCACCGGCATACAGCACGGCGTTACGGCCCTTGCCGATGTCGACGAACGCTGCCTCCATGCTTGGCAGGACGTTCTGGATTCGGCCGAGGTAGACGTTGCCGGCCATCGACGCGTTGGTCTCACGGGACACGTAGTGCTCCACCAGAACGCCGTCCTCCAGGACACCGATCTGGGTACGGTCCTGCTTGTGGCGCACGACCATGACCCGCTCGACACTCTCGCGCCGGGCGAGGAACTCGGCCTCGGTGATGACCGTGCGACGACGCCCTGCCTCACGACCCTCACGACGGCGCAGCTTCTTGGCCTCGAGCCGGGTTGAACCCTTGACCGAGGTGACCTCGTCACGCTTCGGGCGCGGTTCACTCACCCGGGTCGTGGTGCTGGTGCCTGGCTGCTGGTCGTCGCCGTCCCCGGCGGAACCACGGCGCCTGCGACGGGTACGACGGCGGCTCTCGCCGCCCTCCCCCGACTCGCTGTCCTCGGCTGAGGACTGGCCCGACGATGTCATCTCGGCGCTGTCCTGGTCTGTGCTTGTCGCGGACTCATCGGCATTGCCTTCGCCGGCGGCACGTCCCCGGCGGCCCTTGCCACCCCGGCGGCGGCGACGTGGTGCGCCATCGGCCCCCGAGTCGTCCGAATCGTCGGATCCTCTGGCACCGTCCGGTCGCGCACCGTCCTGTCGCGCCTCATCGCCCTGCTCTGCCGCGGCAGGTGAGGGGGTCTGGCGGGTCTGCTGGGCCGCAGCCTGGTCGGGGGTGGGTGAGGCTGCCGGAGCAGTCACCCTGCGGCGACGAGGAGCCTCGGTGGGCGCCGGCGGCTGGAACAACAGGCCGAAGTTCTGGACCGCAGGTGCCTTCGCGGGCTCGTGTTCCGGTGCCTGATCAGCCTGCGCATGATCAGCCTGCGCATGATCAGTCTGCGCGGGGGCAACCTGGGCGGACTCGGAATCGAGCGGTGCCGTTGCAGACTTCTTGGCGGTCTTGCGCGGAGCACGCTTGGCCGCCTTGCGCGCCGGGGCTGCCGTCAGGTCAGCGGGCGCTGCTGTCACAACGCTGGTCGCACCAAGGATGGGCGCACCATCGGGTGCCTGCTGCGGTGCGCTGGCCTTCTTGGTGGCCTTGCGTGGGGCTCGCTTGGCAGCGGTCTTCTTGATCGGTTCTGCGGTGGCGGTGGGCACTTCAGGTGCCGTACCGGTATTGAAGATGTTGTCATCGTCTGATGCCATCTGGGGCGTCTTTCCGTCATCCACGTGGCAAGGACCACACCTGGGCCAGTTGGCCCTCATCGCCGCATGGTGCGCGGTTGGGTTCGTCTCCCGCGCTGAGTGCGGGCGGGACGGAAGTCGTATCGTTACATCTCGGGGCTCGCGCTTCCTTGCGCGTCACCGCCTCAGATGCCGTCGACGTCCTGGTCGGCAGCCAATGGATCGGTCACCGTCGCGGTTGCAGTGTGCAGCGGCCCCTGCGCCAGCCGAGTCACCAGGGGTGGTATCGGCGGCGTGAGTGCGGCGACTGACTGCAGCGCGGTTAGAACATCATCGGGGCGTACAGCAGGTGTGGTATGCCGTACGACCACCCTCAGTATCGCACATGTGCCGTCCTGGGCAGGCGAGGCGACCAGCGACACGACAGCGTTTCGCACATCAAAGGTCCGCGGACCGTTCTTCATGACCCGGGTGACCTCAACCCGCTCCAACGCAAGGAACTGCTCGGTCGCCTGCGCAAGGCTGCTGACCGGCATACCCCTGAACTCCATGACCCAGTCGCTGGCCTGCAGGCGATCTGCCAGCGCCCCTGGGGTGGCCTCCACCACCTCGAGCACGTCCAGACCTTCGGGAAGTGCCTCATCGAGCGCGGCACGCACCCGCTGCGGGTCGACCCGCTCGGTCACCGAGATCTCGAAGTACTCAGCCTCACTGGCCGTTCCCGTCGGCGCCGCGTTGGCGTAGGAGATCTTCGGGTGCGGATGGAAGCCGGCGGAGAAGGCCATCGGGACTGCAGCCCGGCGCAACGCCCGCTCGAGGGCGCGCTGAAAGTCCCGGGTCGAGGAGAACCGCAGCCGCCCACGTTTCGCATAGCGAAGGCGCAGCTTCTGGACCGCTGGCGCCGGAGGTGGACCATCGGGAGTGCGAGCCATGCTTGCGAGAATACCGGCCCGATGACACCATCCCGGCCGATGACAACCAGCCGGGACCCGGCGTACCGTCGATCGATGGGCCGCTTCAGGGTGAGGCGGTCCCCTGAACGGAGGCTAACGAGATGTTCATCCAGATCATTCAGGGCAGCTGCCGCGACTCGGAGGCGCTGCGCCGGCAGATCGACATGTGGCGCCGGGAGCTGGGGCCACAGGCCGAAGGCTGGCTCGGCGGGACATACGGCGTCACCGACGACAACACTTTTGTCGGCATGGTGCGGTTCGAGTCCAAGGAGGCAGCAGCCCGCAACTCGACCCGACCAGAACAGGGCGCGTGGTGGGCAGAGACCCAGAAGTGCTTCGACGGCGAGGTCACCTTCCACGACTGCAACGACGCTCTGACGTTCCTGGACGGCGGCGCCGACGACGCCGGGTTCGTCCAGGTCATGCAGGGTCGGCTGGCCGATCCCGAGCGGTTCCGCAAGTTCATGGAGCTTCCCATGGACATGCTGCAGGAGACCCGTCCTGAGATCATCGGCGGCGTCATCGCGATCGAGCCGGACGGCCGGTTCACCGAGACGGTCGCCTTCCGCAGCGAGGATGCCGCCCGTGAGGGTGAGCGCAAGGAGATGCCCGCCGAGATGCGTCAGACGTGGGAGAACGAGATGGCCCAGATGCAGGACGTGACCTATCTGAACCTGCGTCACCCCTGGTTCGCCAGCAAGGAGTAGCCAGCGGCAACGTGGAGCAAAATCTAGCTTTGCTCCAGAAGGTCGTCCTTGCCTGCGGTAACGACCGTCAGTGGCAGAAGGCGCTGGCCGGTGGGCCCGACCTGGATCTTTGTACCCATCTGGGAGCAGACGCCACAGTCATAGCACGAGGTCCAGCGGCAGTCCTCGACCTCCACATCGCCCAGGGCATCCTGCCAGTCCTGCCACAGCCAGTCCTTGTCAAGACCGGAGTCGAGGTGGTCCCAGGGGAGCACTTCGTTCTGCTCGCGCTCGCGGGTGGTGTACCAGGCCACATCGACAGGCTCATCGGCCAGAGCACTCTGGGCACAGCGCATCCAACGCTCATAGCTGAAGTGCTCGCTCCAGCCGTCGAACCTGGCACCGTCACGCCATGCCGCCTCGATGACCTTGCCGACACGGCGGTCACCGCGGGACAGCAGTCCTTCGATGATGCCGGGTTGGCCATCGTGGTAGCGGAACCCGATGGCTGAGGCGAACCGTTTGTCGCCCCGGATCGCGTCGCGCAGCTTTTGCAGCCGAGCGTCGGTCTCCGGTGCGCCCAGCTGGGCGCACCACTGGAACGGGGTGTGCGGCTTGGGGATGAACCCCCCGATCGAGACGGTGCAACGGATGTCACGCCGGCCAGTGACCCGTCGCCCGGTCTCGATGACCCGCTTGGCGAGGTCGGCAATCTGAAGCACGTCCTCGTCGGTCTCGGTAGGCAGACCGCACATGAAGTAGAGCTTCACCTGACGCCAGCCGGCCGAGTAGGCCGCGGCGACGGTGTTGATCAGGTCTTCCTCACTGACCATCTTGTTGATGACCCTGCGAATGCGCTCGGAGCCGCCCTCAGGGGCGAACGTCAGGCCGGAACGGCGCCCGCCCCGGGTCAGCTCGTTGGCCAGGTCAATGTTGAAAGCGTCGACGCGCGTCGATGGCAGCGACAGACCGGTCTGAGTGCCTTCGTAACGATCGGCCAGGCCCTTGGCGATCTCGGCGATCTCCGAATGGTCGGCGCTGGACAGCGAGAGAAGACCAACCTCGTCGAATCCCGTCGCTGCCAAGCCCTTTTCGATCATGTCGCCGATGCCGGTGATGGATCGCTCGCGTACCGGGCGGGTGATCATGCCGGCCTGGCAGAAGCGGCATCCGCGCGTGCAGCCACGGAAGATCTCGACCGACATCCGCTCGTGCACGCTCTCAGCCAACGGCACCAAGGGCTTCTTCGGGTACGGCCAGGCGTCCAGATCCATGACCGTGTGCTTGGAGATGCGCCACGGCACGCCGGGCACGCCGGCCGCCGGGGCGACACGCTTGATCCGGCCGTCCGGGAGGTAGTCGACGTCATAGAACGCCGGCACGTAGACCCCGCCGGTGCGCGCCAGCCGCAGGAGCAGCTCGCGGCGACCGCCCGGACGATCCTGCGCCTTCCAGGTCGTGAGCAGGTCTGTCACCTCAAGAACTGCCTGCTCGCCGTCGCCCACGATCACCGCGTCGACGAAGTCCGAGACCGGCTCGGGGTTGAACGCCGCGTGTCCCCCGGCGATGACAAGGGGGTCATCCTCGCCCCGCTCGCTCGCGTGCAGAGGTATGCCGGCCAGGTCCAGCGCGGTGAGCATGTTGGTGTAGCCGAGCTCGGTGGAGAAGGAGACGCCGAACAGGTCGAAGTCACGCAGCGCCCGGTGTCCGTCAACGGTGAACTGCGAAACGCCCTCACGCCGCAGCAACGCCTCCATGTCCGGCCACACGGAGTATGTCCGTTCGCAAAGAGCATCCGGACGTTCGTTGATGACCTCGTACAGGATCATGACGCCCTGGTTGGGCAGGGCGACCTCGTAGGCGTCGGGATACATCAGGGCCCAGCGTGCGGTCAGCTCCTGGCCTTCCGGGCCGAACCCGCCGCAGTTCCAGTCCTTGACGGTGGAGTTGAGCTCACCTCCGACGTACTGGACGGGCTTGCTCACCTGCTCCAGCAGCGGCTCGAGGCGTCGAAAAAGTGAGCCTCCGGCGGCGTCGGCACCACGATTGCCGTCGAGCATGGGTTCGAGCATGGGTTCAAGCGTAGAGCGAGTCCAGCTCATTCTTGTACTTCTCGGCAACGACCCTGCGCTTGAGCTTCATGCTCGGGGTGAGGTCGCCGGCGTCGACAGTGAGGTCACGGTCAAGGATGATGAACTTCTTGATCGTCTCCCAGTGGTTGAGCTTGGCGTTGAGCTGGTCGATGTAGCCCTGAATCAGCTCACGAACCGCGGGTGAGGTGACGAGCTCGGCATACGGCATACCGGCCATGCCGCTCTCGGCCGCCCAGCCCCCGATGGCATCGGGGTCGAGAGTGACCAGCGCCGAGACGAAGGTTCGCCCCTCACCCTGGACGATCAGCTGGCTGGCATAGGGGCACGCCCCCTGGAAGATCGACTCGATGGCGGACGGGGCCACGTGCTTGCCGTTGGAGGTCTTGAACAGGTCCTTCTTACGGTCCGTGATGCGCAGGAACCCACGCTCGTCAAGGTTGCCGATGTCCCCCGTGTGCAGCCACCCGTCCGGGTCCACCGTCTCGGCAGTCTCCTCCGGGAGGTTGTGGTAGCCCGCCATGATGCCAGGTCCCCTGAGCAGGATCTCCCCGTCGGGCGCGATCTGGACCTCGGTGCCGGGCAACGGCCAGCCGACGCTCCCGAAGACGTAGGAGCCAGGCCGGTTGACAAAGGAAGCAGCGCTGGACTCGGTCAGGCCGTAGCCCTCCAGGATGAGCAGGCCTGCGGAGTCGAACCACCGGGCCACATCGCTGTTCAGTGCCGCCGACCCCGAGATGAAGTACCTGATCCGGCCGCCGAACCGATCCTGAATCTTGTGCAGCACCAGCCTGTCCGCAAGCACAAACTGAACCGCCAGCAAGACAGACGCCGAACGGCCTTCCGCGCGCAGGACGGCGACCCGACTGCCCACCCCGATAGCCCAGTCGAACAGCTTGGCCTTCACACCGCCTTCGGCCCGGACAGTGTTCGTGATCCGGGCATAGGCCTTCTCGAAGATGCGCGGTGCCGCGCCCATGAACGTCGGTGAGACGACGGCGAGGTTGTCCACGATCTTGTCCACCCGCCCGTCCAGCACGGTCGGGAACCCGATCTGCATCGGGAGGGTGAGCAGCACCTTGCCGAGCACGTGGGCCAGCGGCAGCCAGAGATACTGCAGGTCGTCCTGGTTCAGGATGTCAATGGCGTCGACCGCTGCCACCTCATAGGTCCAGCAGTCATGCGAAAGACGAACTCCCTTGGGCCGGCCGGTCGTTCCGGAGGTGTAGATGAGCGTGGCGAGATGCTCCGGCTGGATGGCGTGGATCCGGTCGTCCAGGGCTGACGACGCCTCTGCCAGATGCGCTACACCCAGCCGTTCCAGGTCAGCCAGCGAGATGACCCAGTCCCCATCGGCTGTTCCGTCAAAGGTGACGACCTTGACCAGCTCAGGCAGCGACGAGCGGTGGGCGCGAAGCTTGGCAATCTGGGCATCGTCCTCGGCGAACACGATGCGGCTCTGCGAGTCGGCGACGATGTAGGTCACGTCGGACTCGGCGGTCGTGGGATAGATGGCGGTTGTCGCCGCACCAGCCAACATCACGGCCAGGTCGGCGACCACCCACTCGTAGCGAGTGCTCGAGGCGATCCCCACACGGTCCTCGGACCGGATCCCCAAGGCCACCAGACCCGCCGCGATGGGGCGCACACGAGCGTCCACCTGCGTCCAGTTGACCGACTCCCAAGCCGCATCCCGCGGAAACCGGAACGCCTCTGCTGAGGGCGTCTTGGCCACCCGGTCAACGAACAGGTGTGCCACCGAACGGGCCCGATGCTCGATGAGGGACAGGTCGCTGTGCTCATCGCTCGCCGAGAAAACCATTATTCGCTCCTGATCGGTGATCTTGCGCAGACCCACGGATAATGTCAGCGCACGCGCCGTTCGTAAAGCCCGGACAGGTGGGCGTTGTTCACCAGGCCCAGCGCGAGCCAGCAGGCGAACATGCTGGAGCCGCCATACGACACAAAGGGCAACGGAAGACCGGTCACCGCCATGATGCCCAAGTTCATTCCCACGTTCTCAAAGATCTGGACGAACCGAGGTCGGGCTGCAGCATGACCAGGCCGATAGGTATGCCGGCCACGACCCAGGCCAGCGCGACGTCGCGGTGGGCGGGCGGCTGCTCCCGTTCTCCGCGCTCCGCGAGGATCACTGCCAGGCCGACACAGAGGTGCGGGACCAGGTCACCCGACTGTGGAGGAGAGCACCGCCCGAGCGCGCTCGACGTCGTCGGCTATCTGCGACAGCAGGTCCTCGATGGAGTCGAACTTCTCCGTCGGCCTGAGATATTCAACGAACTCGACAGCCACAGTCTCACCGTAGAGATCGAGGTCTGTGCGATCCAGGACATGGGCCTCGACCCGCCGCTGGGTGCCCGCAAACGTCGGGTTGGTGCCGATCGAGATCGCGGCCGGCAACACGCGGTCGGGATCCCCCTCGGGCACGGCCGGCCGGATCAGCCAGCCCACGTAGACGCCGTCCGCCGGGGTCAACCCCGCCGATTCGTGGCTCAGGTTCGCGGTGGGATAGCCCAGGTCGCGGCCGCGGTGATCGCCGTGGACAACCTCACCACAGACCCGATGGGGGCGTCCGAGGATCTCGGCCGCACCTGCGACGTCGCCTGCGGTCACAAGGCTGCGAACGCGACTGGAGGACCAACGGCCCCCTTCACCGATGTCCGTCAGGGTGAGCACTTCGAAGCCGTGCGCGGCGCCTAGCTGGCGCAGCGTGTCGACGTTGCCGGAGTTGCGAACACCGAATCGGGTGTCCTCCCCCACGACGACCACGCTCGCGCCGAGCGCCTTGACGAACACCTCGACCACGAAGCGCTCCGGAGTCCACAGGGCGAGCTCGCGGGTGAACTCCATAACCAGCACGGCGTCCAGTCCGGTGGCCGCGAGCAGGTCGAGGCGCAGCTCGGGCGCGGTGATGATCTGCGGAGCCCGCTCCGGGTGCAGTACCGCGACCGGGTGCGGGTCGAACGTGACTGCGACCGCTTGAGCGCCGTCCGAGCGATCGGCCCGAGCCCGCTCCACGACTGTGGCAAGCACGGCTTGATGGCCCTTGTGCACACCGTCGAAGTTGCCCATAGTCACCACGCTCGGGCCATAGCCCTGTGGGATCTGGGAGAGGTCAGTCCATCGCAACATTAGGGACACTCTACAAACCCGACGTCTGAAAAACGACGTGGGCCTTGGCCAGCGTGCCGCTCTCGTCAAGAACTGCCACCAGATCTCCCTCGGGCGCGAACGCCGCGATGGGTTGGCGGCGGCCTGCTGGCTTTGATGGAATGCGCTGTCCGTAGCCGACTGCGGTCGCTTCGGCCGTGGTCAGCTCACGCACGTCAAAGGAGTCCCGGGCTGCGGCCGAAAGAGTGATCAAAGGCATGGCGTCCGCCTCGCTGGCGATCTCGAGATCGGCAAGCGAGTGCGCGCTGTCGAGCCCGAACCTGCCAACCCGGGTACGCCGCAGTGCAGTCAGGTGCCCGCCCACCCCCAGCACGGTGCCCAGGTCGCGGGCAAGCGCCCGGATGTATGTTCCTGATGACACGTCCAGAATGACGTCAAGGTCCCACACCTGGCGACCGCCCGCGGTTCGCGTGCGTTGGTCAAGGATGTCGAACCTGCTGACAGTGACCGGCCGGGCCGTCAGGACCACGTCCTGCCCCGCACGCACCCGCGCATACGACCTCTGCCCGTCCACCTTGATTGCACTGACCGAGCTGGGCACCTGGGAGATCTCACCGGTGAGACCAGCGACCGCATCCTGGACGGCCTCGACGCTCAGGCCGGAGACATCGTGCGAGGCCGTGATATCGCCCTCTGCGTCATCGGTGATCGTGGACTGGCCGAGACGGATCGTCCCGGCGTAGGTCTTGTCGCACCCCACGAGGAACGTCAGAAGCTTGGTGGCGCGGTTGATGCCCAGAACCAGTACACCGGTGGCCATCGGGTCCAGCGTTCCCGCATGGCCGACCCTGCGGGTGCCACAAAGCCGTCGACAGCGCGCGACAACGTCGTGGCTGGTCCAACCGGCCGGCTTGTCGACGATGAGCAGCCCGTCAGGAGTGGTCATCGTTCGCAGCGTCATCGTGCGCGACGTCGTCTCCGTGAATGTCAGCCTCCGCCGGGCCTTCATCGCCCACCTTCTTGTACGGGTCCGCTTCACCGGCATAGGTGGCACCGGCTGCTGCGGCTGCCACCTCCGCATCCCGCTGCTTGGCAGTGAGGAGCAGATCCTCCATATGGGCCACACCCTCCGGAAGCGCGTCGGGGATGAACTCCAGCGTGGGAGTGAGCCGGATGCCGATGCCCCTGCCCACCGCGGAGCGGAGCTTGCCCTTGGCGGACTCGAGAGCCGCCGCCGTATCGGCGCGTTCGGCCTCGCCACCGAACACCGTGTAGAACACCGACGCATTCTGCAGGTCGCCGGTCACCCGGACGTCGGTGATCGTGATGAAGCCCAGTCGCTCGTCCTTGACGCGGTACTCCAGCGTCTCGGCCACGAGAACCTTGATGCGGTCTGCAATCTTCTTCGCGCGGGCCGGATCGGCCATGGTCCTTACTCTCCTAGAAAATTACAGTGCTCGGGGCATGGAAGAGGATCCGCAGTCGCCCGAATGCCCAAAGTGAGCGGCACCCTGGTGAGCGGGCGGGCTAAACAACCAGCCCGCTCACCAGGGTGAGTGACGATCAGGTACGCGGGATCTCGCGCATCTCGTGGGTCTCGATGACGTCGTCAACCCGGATGTCGTTGAAGCTACCGAGGTTGATGCCGCACTCGAAGCCCTCGCGAACCTCGGTCACGTCGTCCTTGAAGCGACGCAGACCGGTGATCTCGATGCCCTCGCCGACGACCGCACCGTCACGGATGATCCGCGCCTTGGTGCCGCGCTTGATCTCGCCGGAGCGAATCAGGGAACCGGCGACGTTGCCGAACTTGGAGGACTTGAAGACCTCGCGCACCTCGGCGGTGCCCAGCTGGACCTCTTCGTACTCCGGCTTGAGCATGCCCTTGAGCGCTGCCTCGATGTCCTCGATCGCCGAGTAGATGACCGAGTAGAAGCGCATG
>DASRUA010000156.1:0-9981 GCA_035655615.1 Dermatophilaceae bacterium | reverse complement strand
TGTGAGAACTGCGACGGATGGGTGCGCGCGGCGAAGGTCAGCAGCCCACTGGATGTCGAGCCAGATCAGGGCCGGGCGACGATGGCGCGAAGGCAGCCGGCGCGCTACGGGGCTGTGGTCGGCTTGCTGGTGAGAGTGACGTTGATGTTCTTGGTCTGGCCGTCACGCACGATCTTGAGAGTGAGCTTGTCACCCACGGAGCGTTCGCGTACCTGGGCCACGAGGGAGAGGGAACCGTCGATCGACTCGCCGTCAACCTCGGTGATTGAGTCGCCGACCCGCAGTCCTGCAGCTTCGGCGGGACTCCCGGCGGCGACGTCGGTCAGTACGGCTGCGGCACGCTTGGCGGACCCGTCGGCGACGACGCCGTCCTCGGAGGAGACCCCAAGGTAGGGGTGGGTGGCCTTGCCGGAGGTGATCAGCTGTTCGGCGATCGAGCGCGCCTCGTTGACCGGGATCGCGAAGCCGATCCCGATGCTGCCGCTCTGGGAGGACGAGCTGCCCGAGGACCCGAGTGAGGCGATCGCCGAGTTGATCCCGATCAGCTGGCCGCCGGAGTTGACCAGGGCCCCGCCACTGTTGCCGGGGTTGATCGCGGCGCTGATCTGGATCGCGTTGGTCACCACCGGATCAGCGGTGGACTCCTCGGTGGGATCGCTCTGTGCATCCGAGGTGGTGACCGGCCGGTTGAGCGCGCTCACGATGCCGGTGGTCACGGTGCCGGCCAGACCCAGCGGGTTGCCGACAGCCATGACCTGGTCGCCGACCTTGATGACGTTGGCGTCGCCCAGGGCGATGGCCTTGAGGTCGCTGGGCGCATTGGTCAGCTTGATGACCGCCAGGTCCGTGGACGGGTCGGTGCCGACGACGGTCGCGCCATAGGTCCGCTTGTCGTTCAGGGTGACCGAGAGCTGGGAGCCGGCTCCGGCGCCAGTCACGACGTGGTTGTTAGTCAGAATGTGGCCCTTCGTGTCGATGATGACCCCCGAGCCCTGCCCACTGCTCTGAGTGCTGGTCACCGTGATGGACACGACGCTGGGGGATACGGCCGCGGCGGTGACTGACCAGTTGGGGGCCGAGGAGTCGGCCTGCGCGACGAGCGACGCGGAGGCGGTCGCGCTGGGGTTTGTCTGCGCCGTCGGGGACTGTGTGGTCGAGACGCGCGTCACGGCATACGTGCCGGTGCTGGCCAGGACGGCGGCGAGGGCTGCGACGACCCCGAGCTCGGCCAGCCTGCGGAGCTTGGCCGGCTGAACGGTCGCTGCTCCGGGCCGCGCCAACGCAGCGGGGCGCGACTCAGCCGGAAATGGTGGATCAGGAAGGGAGGACGGGGTGTGTGACTGCCCCCGCGTCTGCTCGTACCAGATCGTCCCGGCGTCCTGCGACCTGCCCTCGGATCGCGGTGCGGACTGGAGCGGAGGGTGCTGAGTCATCGGAACCTCCCCTGGTTGTGGATCCAGTCAATCCCGGGAACCTCAAACGACGCTGGGCACTGGCTATGAGTCTGCTGTGGGCAGATCCACCACGAAGGTCGCACCACCGCCGTGCCGCCGCCAAGACCGGTTCGGATCCAGCCTCGGCAATCGTCTGGACCTCTGAGTGGGAACTTCGGGCGCCGCGGGGGCTCCCTCCTGTGTCAACGTCTCCGCCGAGTCACGGGCCTGCCTGTCCGCGGCAGGCAACCACGCCGTTCTCATAGAGCAGTGAGCTGTGCTACCCGGGCGGTGGGAAGCCGGTCCCGCCCACGGGAGGGGCCCCACCGAATCCCGCGCCCCCAAGTCCGCCCCCAAGTCCGCCCCCAAGTCCGCCGGCTGAGCCTCCGGGGAAGCCGAGACGTCGGGAGCTGGTCGTATTCGTCGGCAGGGCCGTGCTGAGGTCCGCCAGCACCACTTGCTGGCCGGCGCTCAGACCCGACGTGATCTGGGTGGTGAGCGTCCCGGCGTACCCGGTCTTGACCAGGGCTGGGGTGACCACACCGTTCTTGAGCGTCTGGGCCATGGCCTGGCCCTTGGCAAGAGGTGTGAGCGCCGAGTTGGGGACGGTCAGTGCCTTGCTCACGGTGCCGATCAGCAGGCTGACGTCGGCACGAGAGCCAGTCGCCAGTGCGGGGAGCGCATCAGGAACGAGAACGACGACCGGGTATGTCGGACTGCTGGACGTCGAGGTCCCCTGACCAGTCCCACCTCCTGTCCCAGTCGAGCTTGAGGACGTGGATGGCAGGAGGCTGATGGAGGTCACCGAGCCTGCGGCGATGCTGGTCGCGCCCTGTGGTGTCACGTTCGCCTTCTGGCCCATGTGGACTGTGCCGATCGAGGCCAGTGGCACGTTGACCGTGACCTCAACGGCGCCGGTTCCGACGATGACCACGCTCTTGCCCTGGCTGGAGGCCCCCTTCACCAGGCTGACCGAGCCCACTGTTCCCCCGATCGAGGATTTCAGAGTGGCTGAGGTCAGGTCTGCCTGCGCGCTGATCAGCGCGGCCTCGGCGCTGGTGACAGCGGCCTGATCAGTGATGGCACGGGAGGCACTGGACTGACCCGTTCCGCTAGACGGCCCGCCTGAGGACTGGGCGGCCTGACTGCCGAGAGACTGACTCCCGGAAGATTGACTGCCGGAGGACTGACTGCCGGAGGACCCTCGGGCAGCGGATTGGCTGGTTGGTGACTGGCCGGTGCTCGTGGAGGGGCTCGACGTGCCGGGTGTGTTCGCGGTATTGGTAGCCGTGGTGATCGCGAGGGTCACGGTCGTCATGAGGGCGCTCTGGCTGTCGGTGAGCGCCAGCTGGTGCCGCTGAATCTGTTGTTGGGTCGGAGCGGTCCGCAGCGCGCTGACGCAAGCCTTGATCTCAGCGCCGGATGGCGTGGACGTGCTGGCAGTCGTGGTCGAGGTCGGGGTGGCAGTCGACGTCGAAGTGCTGGTCGGAGTGGAGCCAGTCGTCGACGTGGACGTGGGCGTGGACGTGGTGGCCGCCGAGGACGCGGAGGCGGTCGGCGATGGTGCGGACGCGGTCGGCGAGGCGCTCGAGGTCGTGGACTCGGACGGGAAGAAGGGCGCGCACTGTGCCAGCGCTTCCGACGCTTGCCGGAGGTCGGCGGTGATGGCCCGCTGCGCGCTCGTCACGCCTTGTTGGGCCTGGGCGAGGCTAGTGCCCGCACCTTTGCTCCCGGATGGTCTTGCCACCCGCGGACGGGTTGTCGGGGCTGCCGTCGCCACTGGCGTCGAAACGGGTGTCGTGGCCATGGCGAGGGAGGTGCCGCTCGTGCCGCTCGTGCCGCTCGTGGTAGTTGCGGCGGTTGTCGTGGCGCTCTGGTCCGACTCCAGGGTGGCTTTGGCCTTGGCCAGGGAGGCTGTGGCTGAGATGACTGCGCTGTGCAGTGGTGTGGGATCAAGGGTGGCCAATACCTCGCCGGCAGTGACAGTGTCCCCGACGGCCACCGAAACGCTCGAGACGGTGCCGGTCACGGCGAAGCCCTGGCTGACCTGGTTGACCCGCTGGGCCGATCCGGTCAGGTTGAGGCGCTGTTCCACGGAACCGGTGGTGACGGTGGTGGTTCGATAGGTGTCGATCGGGCTGGCGCTGGCGCTGTTGCGCACTACTACGGTTCCAGCGACGACGAGGATGGCGGCTACACCCGCCGGGAGCGTCCGGCGCAGCCACGTTGGGCGACGGTGCCGCCGCGGGATCTCAGGCACCGGGGCCACCCCCCGCCGGAGCCGGCATGCCGCCGGGCGGTGGCCCGCCGAATCCCGTGGAACACGAACCCTTCTGGGCTGGTCGAAGCGTCATGGACGTCGCAGCGATAGATCCGGTGTTGTCTGCCTTGCCCAGTGCCGTCACGCACAACCCGACCACCAAGGCGCTGGCGTTGGCGGCCTCGGTCCGGGTGTACGTCGTGGCGGCCGACGTCTGCACCGTCCGCGTGGTCGGGGCGGGCGCGGTGGCAGTCCCGTTCACCGGGAGCGAGCTCTCGACCGTGAACCCGGTGCCGTTGACGGCGGTGACCTTGCCTGAGGCGCCGAGCCCGAAGAATCCGCCCCCGGCCCCCGGCCCGCGCGTCCTGCCCGATGTTGGCATTCCGGCGGGAGGGGTCGGGGCCCCGCTGCCGCCCGGAGCGCCAGACCCGGGCATGCGGGATCCTCCGAGCGTGCAGCGGCCGTTCACCGCGGGTGAGATCTCCACCGAGGCGGCCGCGAGCGGACCGGTAGCGGCCGTCGGCGCGGCACCGCCGGTACCTGAGGCCGGTTGGGCACTTCGCGCCTGGACGCACACTCCCACCACGACGTCGGAGAGCTTGGCCGCGACGGTGTTGGTGAACGTGGTCTTGGCCGAGTAGGTGACCGCCGTCTGGGTGTCGGTCCCCTGAACCTGCAACGTCTTTCCGTCGATCTGGGCCAGCAGCCCGGTGGCTCCGGGGAACCCGCGGGCTCCACCTGCAGCGTCGCCGCCAGGACCCCTGGAGGTCGCTGTCGTTGAGGTACCGGAGGCGCCAACGGTTGCCGACGTCCCGCCGCACGCGCTGACGAGCATCACGGCGCAGCACATTGTCGCTCCGGCGGCGATCTTGTTTACGGTCATCTGGCTCACTCACTTCTCAAGGCGTCGATGGGGGCAAGGCGAGCGGCACGGCTGGCGGGATAGACCCCTGCCACGATGCCGATGATGAGGGCGATTCCCAGTGCCCCGACTCCGACAAACGGGGGGATGGTCACTGGCTGGTCAATGAACCGCGGCAGGACCTGGGCACCGACCAGTCCGAGGGCAATACCCAGCACGCCGCCGGCCAGGCCGAGGGTGCTGGCCTCGACCAGGAACTGGCGCCGCACGACCCGGGGAGTGGCGCCCAGCGCTTTGCGCAGGCCGATCTCCCGGATCCGTTCGGTGACCGAGACGAGCATGATGTTCATGACCCCGATCCCGCCGACCAGCAACGAGATCGCCGCGATCCCGGCCAGCAGCACGGTCAGGGTCTTGTCGGTGGCCGTGGCGGTGGTCAGCAGGGACTGCTGGCTGCTGATGGTGAAGTCCGCGGCGGTCGCCGTTACCCCGTGGGTGCCCATCAACGCCTTGTTCGCCTCCTGGTATGCCGCAGACAGCGAGTCGGTGGACCTGGCCTGGATGTACAGGGTCGAGATGCCGGTGGCGTTGCCGCTGCTGGCGACCCGGCTGCTGTAGGTCGTCTGCGGGACCAGTGCCTGGTCGTCGTCGTCGGTCGTGGTCGAGGAGCCGGCGGTGTTCAGCAGCCCGATGACGGTGAACGCCGTGCCGTTGATGGTCACACTCTGTCCGAGGGCGTCGCGGCCGCCGAAGAGCTCAGTGGCGGTGGTCGAGCCGAGCACGGTCACTGCTGCCGCGTCATTGAGCTCGGCGGCGCTGAAGAACCGCCCCTGGGTCAGGGTGCGGGCTCGCACCGGGAGCCAGTCCGGGGTCGTGCCGACAACATTCGTCGTCCAGTTCGTCGTGCCCGCCGTCAGCGACTGCGACCCGGTGACCACCGGTGCCACCTTGGCGATATCAGGGGCCACGACCGGGCTGGCCAATGCCACTGCGTCCCGCGTGGTCAGCGTCGAGGCGGATCCGCGCCCGCCGCGGATACCGCTGCTGGTCGTCGTGCTGCCCGGGGAGACGATGAGCAGGTTGCTGCCGAGCTGGTTGATCTGGTTCCTGACCTGGGCCTGTGCGCCCTGGCCGAGCCCGACCGTGAGCATCACCGCCGCGATGCCGATCAGGATGCCGAGCATGGTCAGCGACGAACGCATCCGCCGGGAACGGATGGCCTCCAGGGCGGTGCGGAACGTCTCGCCCCAGGTCATCGCAGGCTCATCAGCGACGAGGAGACAGCAGAGTCGATCTGTCCGTCCAGGATCCTCACAGCGCGCTGGGCCGACTCGGCCACCTCGCGTTCGTGGGTGATGATCACGATCGTGCGGCCCTGCTCGTGCAGCTCGGCGAAAAGCTGCAGAACGTCCGCGCTGGAGTGCGAGTCGAGGTTGCCGGTCGGCTCGTCGGCCAGGATGAGAGCCGGATCGGTGACTAGAGCCCGTGCCACGGCGACCCGCTGCTGCTGACCACCGGAGAGCTCACCGGGACGGTGGTCGACCCTGTCTCCCAGACCCACCCGCTCCAGCGCCTGCATGGCACGCTTCTTGCGCTCGGACCGACCAACCCCCGAATAGCACAGCGGCAGCTCGACATTGCGCCAGGCCGACAGCGCCGGCAACAGGTTGAACTGCTGGAACACGAACCCGATCTGACGGTTCCGCACATGGGCAAGGGCATCCTCGCTCATCGCGGCGACGTCCTCGCCGGCCAGGTCGTAGCTGCCCGTGGTCGGCACATCCAGGCAGCCCAGAATGTGCATCAAGGTCGACTTGCCCGAGCCCGAGGGCCCCATGATCGCCACGTACTCACCGCGGTCCACCTCCATGGAGATGCCGTGCAAGGCCTCGACCTGCACAGACCCGGTGGCGTACGTCTTGCCGACATCCACGAGCCTCAGGATCGGGGAGCTGGCCGCATAGGGAATCGGCAGGGCGGTCATCCGCTGGCTCCGCCGAACCCGGGGGGCGGACCATCAAAGCCACCGGTGCCGCCGGGGACCGTGCCGCCCCCCTGTCGCGTTCCGGTGCCTCCGGAGGGCCGGTTGCCGCCCAGCCGGAAGGTCGTGCCGACCACCTTGTCGCCGGCCTTGAGCCCGCTCAGGATCTGGGTCACCGCGCCGTAGGTCGTGCCGACCTTCACCGGGGTGCTCACCTGCGCCCCGCCCTTCAGCTGGTGCACCACGGTCTTGCCGCTCTCGGTGTGCACCGCATTGGTCGGCACGCTGAGCAGGTTCTCCACCTGCTTGACGATGATCGCCACGTCAGCGGCGCCACCGGCGTACAAGCCCTTGGGACTGCCGGTAACGGCGATAGTCACCGGGAAGCTGGCGCTGCCGCTGGAGGACGACGAGGCAACGATGCCCACGGACTTGACCGTCCCGAAGATCTTCGTCGCGCTGCCGGAAGGGGTGATCTCGGCTTGCTGACCCTTCTTCAGCTGGGGGAGGTCCGCGCTGCCAACGCTCGCATTGACCACCCATGAGGTCGTGGAGATCACCACGACCTGAGCGGTCGACGAAGCTGAGGCAGCGCTGGCGGAAGAGGACGACGCGCCGGCACCGGCGGAAGAGGACGAGGAGCCGGCACTACCGGACGCGGACGGTGAGCTTGCCGAAGCAGTGCCTCCCACCTTGTCGCCTACCGCGATGTTGACCTGCGCCACGGTGCCGGCAATCGGTGAGGTCATCGATGCCGCAGCCAGGGCTGTCTCAGAATCTGCGAGCTTGGCCTGAGCGTCCGCGAGCTGTGCCTGGGTGGAGGCGATCTGCACCGCCGAGGACCCGGCGTCCTGTTGAGCGGTCAGCTGGTCCTGGGTGGCGCTGACACTGGCCTGGGCCGAGGTGACCGCGGTCTCCAGGCTCGACGTGTCGACCGTGGCAAGAACCGCGCCGGCCCTGACCGTGTCACCGACCACAACCGGCAGCGAGGTGACCGTCCCGCTCACCGCGAACGTCAGGTCCGCCCGGTGGGCCGGCTCAAGGGTCCCGGTGGCCGACACGTTCTGACGGATGGTGCTGGTCGTCACGCTGACCAGCGTCGGGGCGGCCGCGGTCGAGGAGGTGGGACGCGTCACAACCCAGGCCCCTCCTCCACCCACGACAAGCAGCACGATGACGGCCCCGATAATCGTGTGCCGCCTCGTGAAGGCATGTGGCCTGAGGCGCACGGTCATCCCCTTCGTCAGGGCGAGGTTGGTTCCTCGCCTGACGAAACGATCTCACCAGCGGCTGAGACCACCGTAAGCGAGAACTGTGAGCCGGCTGTGGATTGCCCCAGAGTCCGAACCGTGCCAACTCGCGCTGGAGGTCACACGCTTGCGACGTCACTGCGGCGTTCTCAGTTCCACAGGCCGCAGCCGCCAGATGTCTGTTGATCGACGAGATCCGGGGCACATCCGAGTGGGGACGACGCCATGGGAGCCAGCCGCACCCCTACCGCCCCGGCCCCGGTCGTCAGCTTCTGGTCCCACACGGCGAAGAGCGTTTCAGCGGCGCCGACTACGAGCAGGAGAAACCTCAAAAGTCCCGTGGCACATTTGTGGCACACAAGAGTGAGAAATGTTGTCTAGCAGGGTCAGCCAGCGTCAACCAACCACGCACGAACCGGCCGGATCGCAAGCCTTCCACGCAGGCTTAGGCCGCTCTTTTAATCCGTAAGTCGTCGGTTCGAGCCCGACGGGGCCCACCTCGCATTTGTGCTGGTCAGAGGCTTAGATCTGCCTTCGCGCCATACCGAACCGTCCCGGAGAAGGGCCAGATGGCACATCGCGTTTTTGAATCCGTTGGTCATCAGTTCGAGCCCGGTTGCGCCAAGCGGTGTTTGCGCAGCTCAGCGGCTTAGGCCCGCCCTCGTGATCTGCCGGAACCGCCCCTCAGCAGTGGCCCTGTGGCACATTTGTGGCACAGCGTGACGGATCCACGGCCTGTTCCATGTGCTCCAGCTCAATTCCGCTAGAGCCGGAGCAAGTAGCCGTCACCGTCACCGCGGCCGGGGCGACACCTGAGAACTCGGACGCGGGACCAGAGCATAACCACCCACAAAATGCCGAGAAGAGACGCCTGCCGCCGTCTATGGGGATGCGAGACTGCATGGTTGTGCTTCGGCTGACTCCGTGCGATTTTCACCGACCCGACTGCCTCGGTCTCCAGTCGGGGCTGGAGACAAGCCGCGAAGATAGGTCAGTAGGGCGAAGCAGGCGTGTCGTTTAGCGCCCGCGAGGTCCCGGTGAACACTGCGGGCGGGGTATACGGGAACTGGGCCCGCCCAGGTTCTTCCGGAGACCGCGTGTCGCGGGGACGATCGGAAGACGTTCCGCTATCGGGACGGTACACGGTCGAGACGACACGACCGGTCAGTTCTCGAAGTCGCCTGCACGGATGTCCGAAGTCGGCTGCACGAGTCGCCCTTCGGGCACAGGGCCGGGGCACAAGTGAGAGCTGGCGGGTGGTGCACCGGACGTTCGCGCGCCGCTTAACGACCGTTATGTGCCGCCTCGTTGACGGTCTCAAACCAGCGGCCGGATGACAACCGCAAGACCTCCGATCGCCATCAAGGCGGAGGGCAACCACCGGGTCCACACCCATGGCCTCCGTTGCCAAGACGCCAGAAGTGGGCGACGAATTCGCCACTGTCCCGGCTTCTTTGGCGCACCCATTGGACGTAGCGCGGCTGCCACATACCCCACGCCATCCCGCCCAGGGTCAGGATTGCACCGATGACGACCGGCAGCCACGGAGGCCAGGGCGGAGGCTCGGGGTCGCTCGAGAACAGGAACGCCGCGTCCTCCGTGGCGACCAGGCACGCAGCCCCGAACAACAGCAGGATTCCCCCGAGCGGGTAAGCGACGTAGCCCCAGTGTCGACCGGTGTACCCACGCACCCACGAGCCACCAAGGCCGATTGGCACGCACGCGCCGAGCATCCCGATTGAGCCACCGATCTGCACGATGACGCGCATGGTCCTCTATTCCGCTAGGGCGTGTCTCCTAAGTGTCGTAGCCAGGTGATGACGGCGGCGAGGACGGCGGCGGCTCGGTAGACGATGGCGAGCTTGTCGTAGCGGGTGGCCAGGCCGCGCCACTGCTTGAGTCGCTCGAAGGAGCGTTCGACGACGTTGCGACCCTTGTAGGTGTCGCGGTCGTAGCTCACGGGCCGCCCGCCGCGTGCCCCGCGGCGTATGCGGTTGGCGCGTTGGTCGGCCGGTTCGGGGATGACCGCGACGATCCCGCGCGTGCGCAGCAGGGTGCGGGTCGCCCGTGAGGAGTACGCCTTGTCGCCCAGGACCTTGTCCGGTGTGGTCCGGGGCCGGCCCGGTCCCAGGCGCGGCACGCGGATCTCGTCGAGCAGGTCGGGCAGCATCTGCCCGTCGTGGCCCTGCCCCGGT
>DASRUA010000155.1:0-3251 GCA_035655615.1 Dermatophilaceae bacterium | reverse complement strand
CGCCAAGGCGACGTACGAGCCCACCGAGCTCGTCGGCTGCCTCCGGGGTCAGTTCCGTGAACGATGCGACGTGCCGGGTCGGTAACAGGACGAGCCACCCGGGGAGGGCGCTGTTGAACGCATGGGCTACTCGCCAGTGATCGGTGTGCACGACGTCCTCACGCGGTGGCAGGGAGATCGCCGCCTGCTGGTCGCAGGGGAAGCCTCCGGGCACGAGGTCGTCGGCGTTCATCCCGGCACTTTAGCTAGCGACGGATCCTGCCGCCGAGCCAACGGCGGCGTGAACTTGTGTTGGGCGACCTGCTCGCGCATGCAGTGCCATGCACGTGGGGTCAGGTCATCGAGGGCTCCGAACTGTCCGCAGCCCGAACCATTGCTCCGAGCTCAATGGTGGCGCCTTCCAGGGTGTAGACCTTCTGGATCGTGGCGACTGGATTTGATGGCCATGCTTAAGCCGGGTCCGGCCAGGCCGGACCCGGCTTGGGCCAAGTGCTATTTCGTGAGTGCCTTGATGACTTCCTTGGCCACGTCCTCGCTGGACTGAGGGTTTTGCCCCGTGATGAGGTTGCCGTCGCGGACCACATTCGAGCCCCAGGCGGCTGCGTTTTCGACGACGGCGCCCTTTTCCTTCAGGGCGTCCTCGACGAACCAGGGAGTATTGGGGCCAGTGCCGCCGCTGAGCTCTTCCTCGTTCGTGAATGCGGTGAGGCGGCGCCCCGCGAAGGCGAACTTGCCGTCGTCGTCCACCGCGCTGAGCAGAGCCGCCGGGCCATGGCAGAACGGGGCGATAATCTTGCCGGCCTTATCGGTTGCGATCAGCAGCCGGCCCAGATCAGCGTCCTTGTAGAGATCGGTCATAGGGCCGTGGCCGCCGGGCATCACGATGGCGTCATATGACGAGGCGTCCACGTCGGCCAGCGCCAGCGGCGAGGCCAGCTCGGCGTCGATCAAAGCGAGGTACTCGCGGAAGCTGTCCGCCCGTTCCTGGCCCCCAGCCGATTCGGCCGCCAGGCTCACCTGATCCACCGTGGGCTTCATGCCGCCGGGAGTTGCAATGCGAACCGTGTGGCCTGCGTCGAGCAGGTTCTTGTGCGAAACCACAACCTCCTCTGCCCAGTAGCCAGTGGGGTGTTCGCTGCCGTCCCTCATGGTGAGGGAATCGGCTGCGGAAACGACCATCAGAATGTTAGCCATGTTGTTGCTCCTGTCTTGCCGGCCCTTCCGGGCCTGCTGGTGTCGTGTTGGCGGTGGAGTGGAAAACGGTCAGCCCGCCGCTTCGAGCTCCACATAGGTGTCGTCATCGAGTACGACGCCGGCCGCTCCCAGGTTTTCTTCGAGGTGCTTGACGGAGCCGGTGCCGGGAATTGGCATCATGACCGGCGAACGGCGCAAAAGCCACGCCAGGGCCACCTGCGATGTTGTGGCGCCCAGCCGCTTCGCTGCCTCATCCAGGGGACCGCCTGGCTGTGCCAGCTCACCTGCGGAAATCGGCGCCCACGGGATAAAACCGATGCCATTCTCCTCGGCGTAGTTGAGGACGTCCTCGGAGCTGCGGTCCGTGAGGTTGTAGCGGTTCTGCACGGTGGAGACGGTGAAGTACTTCCCGGCTTCCTCGAGTTCGGCCACGCTGACCTGTGACAGGCCCAGCGCTTTGACCTTGCCCTCCTTCTGCAGGTCACGGAGGACTGTGAACTGCTCTTCCGGATCCACCTTGGGATCGATCCGGTGCAGCTGCAGAAGATCCAGGGAGTCCACCTTCAGTTTACGGAGGCTCAGTTCGGTCTGCTGACGCAGGTATTCGGCGCGGCCCAGTGGAACCCACTCCTCGGGGCCAGTGCGGGCAAAACCGACTTTGGTGGCGATCTTCAGCCCAGCCTTGTAAGGGTGGAGAGCCTCTGCCAGGATCTCCTCGCTGATGTTTGGCCCGTACGAATCGGCGGTATCAATGAAGTCCACGCCGAGCTCCACGGCACGCTGTACGACGGCGATGGCGGCGTTTCGATCCGCCGGCTCGCCCCAGACGCCGTCCCCGACTATGCGCATGGCTCCGAAGCCGAGGCGATGGACAGTTCCCAGGTCCTTCAGATCGATGGTGGTTGATGGTTCTGGATGCTGTGAGTTGTCATGGCTCATGAGGGCGACAACTCCTTGAGCCGCTGTGTATTCCATTGGACTGGCGCCACGAAGTGAATTTCCGGCTCTTGGTACTTGAGCGGGGTTGACCTTGACCGCTGGTAATTCACGCGGCCCGGTGGGCTGCGCTGTGCAACATGATGCGCCTCTCGTAGTTGTCCTGGTTACGGAACGGCTAGCGGAGCATCTGACCGACGACCACTGCAGCCTTTGGTCGTCCCGTAGCCGGATCGTCCAACGGACGCCGAGGGTTGAGCTCCAAGGCGTCCGGTCATCGTTCGTCCACCCCCAACGTAGGGATGGAGGCGACGAACGGAACTACGCGGACCTTGCTGATGAGTCAACGCGAGCCGTTGACCAGGCTGCGCCCCGAGAGGATGGTGGATAGGGGGCCGCTCCGCCGGTAACCCCAGCATGGCAATCCTCAGGGAGGGCGCAGTTATGCCAGGTTCGCTTAGCCCATGGCCACTGGTCCGCGAGGGCGACCAGGGGCATCCTGTCCGCACGCTGCAGGACCTCCTTCGTGCGCGAGGGCACAGCGTCGCCGTGGATGGCATCTTCGGTCCGCTGACCAACGCGGCAGTCCGCGCCTTCCAACAAACTAAGGCCCTGGGCGTTGACGGCATCGTTGGCCCCCACACCTGGGGCGCGCTGATCATCGCGGTCCGCCAGGGCAGTTCCGGAGATGCGGTCCGCGGGGTGCAGGAGGAATTCCAGTTCCGGAACCTGTCGGGTGACCCAAGTAAGGGACTTGCGGTCGACGGGATCTTTGGACCGAAGACCGACGCCGCGGTCCGTGGCTTCCAGCAGGCCCTGCACGCTGACATCCCGACAGTTACGGTGGATGGCATTGTTGGTCCGATGACGTGGCAGGCGCTGATCAGCGGGATGCTTTCGTTCTGAACGCCATCCGCCACTGGGATGCATCCTGTCCGCGCGTGGCCTCTCGCTTTGTGCCATAAGTGGACGCTGACCGAGACACCGAAGGGCTCGAGTTCGATGACTGCGCCCACGTCCGGACTGGTCCGTTTGCCGATCGGCAACCGGTGATCAGCGACTGCCCGCGGCCGCCGCATTGATGGTCCTCGCAAGCGGATCCCCAGTCAGTCCATCTCGTC
>DASRUA010000154.1:0-5792 GCA_035655615.1 Dermatophilaceae bacterium | reverse complement strand
TCGGGCCCGGCCTACATCGGCTACGGCCTCATCGGGTTCCTGTTCGTGATCCTCTGGGTGCCGGCCGGGGTCGGACCCGCAAGTGCCGTGCTGATTCTGGCGCCGCTCTTCGTGGCGCGGTGGGCTTTCGTGCAGTATGGCGACGAGCAGCGAGCGCACGAGCGCACCCTCAGCGCCCTGGCCACCGCGGTGGAGACCAAGGACCTGTACACGCGAGGCCACAGTGAGCGAGTGGCCACCCTGTGCGATCTGATGGCCGGGTCGCTGGCGCTGAGCCATCAGGAAACTGAAGCCCTGCGCTACGCGGGGATTCTTCATGACCTCGGCAAGCTCGCCATCCCGACCCGAGTTCTGCGCACGGCCGACCGGCCCTGCGACGCGGACCTCGCCAGCATCGCCACTCACGCGGCGCGGGGTGTCGAGATGGTTCGGGGCATCGAGTTCCTCAGCGACTCGACCGAGGCAATCCTGCACCATCACGAACGGATGGACGGGCGCGGCTATCCGGCGGGTCTGCGCGGCGAGGAGACTCCTTTGCTTGCGCGGATCATCGCTGTGGCTGACGCCTTCGACTCCCTCACCACGTCGCGATTCCACCGTGAGGCCCTCACAGTCAAGGAGGCACTTGCCGAGCTGCACCAGCGTGCCGGGACCCAGCTCGACCCGTCGATCGTCGCCGCCCTGGAGCGCAGCCTGGTCCGGCATGTCTGGGAGCCCACCAGGCTCGAGCCGGCGTTGATGGCCACCGCCGGGCGCGCGTTCGACCACGACGATCCGGCGGCATCCGACCTCATGGCCGGGCTAGCAGGCACCGAGACCTCAACATGAGACGCCGCGTGAGAAACCGGGTGAGGACGCTCCCGCTCGAGATCGCGAGCGGGGTTCTTGCCCTGGCGCTGACGTCGGGCGCCGTCGCCGTCATCAGACTCCGTTTGCGAGAACCGGTAATCTACTCGCTCGGGCCGCTGCTGACGATGACGGGGATCTTCTTCGTCGCGATCGTCATCGGCGAGGTGTTCCGGGGCAGGCAGCCGGGCACCCGTCATACGGCGCCTATGGCGACGGCCGCAGCCCTGGCTCTTGCGATGACCGTGGAGTGCCCGCACGGTGTGCCTGCGGGCTACGGAGCCCCACTGGTCGTCGTGGTCACCGCTGCCGCGATGGCGGCCGGGTTGACTCCCAGCCTGATCCGCAGGCAACCGCTTCGCCTGACGGACCTGTCCAACAGCCTCCTCGCCATCACGGTCGCGGCGGTGCTCTTTCGAGAGGTTCCCATCTCGAACGGTCGTACGGTGCTCGAGCTGCAGGCGAGCTGGCGGCCGGACGTGCTTGCTCTGGTCATGGTGCTCATCTCGGCGTTCGCGCTCACGGTCGAGGTGCTCCTGCTGGCCCTGGTGCGGGCGGCCCGCTCGCATGCACCCTTCCTGCGGAGCTTCCAGGACGAGTTCGTGGCGGCGTTCGGCCTGACCGCCGCACTCAGCGCGACAGGTGCTCTCGTTGCCCTGGCCGAGCGGCCGTTGGGCGTCCTGGCCATCCCCTTGTTCCTTTTTCCACTCGGGCTGACGCAGTTCGCCGTGCAACGACAGAGCGCCATCCGCCGGACCTACGGGCAGACGATCCGGACCCTGTCCCGGCTGACCGAGTTCGGCGGCTACACCGAACCGGGTCACGCTTCACGGGTGGCCGAGCTTTCCCTTGCCATGGGCAAGCTCCTGGGTATGTCCGAGCGGGACGTACTCGATCTGGAGTATGCCGCGCTGCTTCACGACATCGGTCAGGTCTCCCTGGCTGAGCCGATCCCCGGCGGTGCGACCGTGTTGGCGGCACCGGCGGACCAGCGCCGGATCGCTCATGACGGCGCGGAGATCGTGCGTCAGACGGGCGTGCTCGACAACGTGGCCGTCATCCTGGAAGCGCAGACCACGTCATACCGTCACGTGCGCGAGCTTGGCGAGGACCTGCCGCTGGCGAGCCGAATCATCAAGGTCTGCAACGCTTATGACGACATGGCGGGGAGCCGTCCCAGCACCGTGCGTCACAACGCGGCGATGGAGCGGATCAACCTGGGGCTGGGCTACGAGTACGACCCTCGCGTGGTCGATGCCCTGGGCCGGGTCCTGGAGCGAGACAGGCGCCACATTGGGGCGAATGCCAGGTGATGCGGAGGGGGTCGTGCCCGCCGTACTGGTAGAACGGCGAGACCTTGTGAAGTGGTCTCAGCCAGGACACCTGCGGTGCGAGCCCGTTTACCATGTAGGCGAGCACGGCCACCAGCGCTGGGCCGCACCACAGGCGCTTCGGTCATGCCCCCACACTGTCGCCTGGCCTGCTACGTAACAAGTACTTGCCACGTAGCAGGCCAGGCTTCACTGTCTGCGGCGTACTGCAGGGTCGTGCTAGCTCTCCGGTACCTCGGGCAGAGTCGGCTCGCCGCCAAGGGCCGCGACGGCTGCGATGGTCTCCTCGAGTGCTTTCTCGTGCGCCACGGTCCGCTCCATTCCGGCCATCTGAGAGTAGAGCCGCCACCGCTCGTCCGCGTCAGCCTGGGCGAGGGCGAGCAGATGATCACTGCGCTCGCTGTCCTTGCGGGCAAGCATCGAGAACCGGGTCTCGGCGAGGGCGAACTCACGCAGAGGCTTGGTCGGCTTCTTCGAGTCCAGCTTGAACGGGTGGCCTTCGGCCTCTTCGCTCGGGCGGAACCGGTACAGCGGCCAGTAGCCACTGGCCACTGCGTCCTTCTGGTGCGTCATCGAGGTGGACATCTCGATCCCATGGGCGATACAGGTGCTGTAGGCGATGACGACCGAGACGCCGGGGTGTGCCTGGGCCTCGAGCATGGCCCGCACCGCCTGCTGCTCGTTCGCGCCGATCGAGATCTGCGCGACGTAGACGTCGCCGTAGACCTGGGCGATCGCGCCGAGGTCCTTCTTTGCCGTGCCCTTGCCCGACGACGCGTACTTGGCCGCAGCACCACGCGGGGTCGACTTCGAGGCCTGGCCACCGGTGTTGGAGTAGACCTCGGTGTCCAGGATCAGGATGTTGACGTTCCGGCCCGAGCCGAACACGTGGTCGAGACCGCCGTAGCCGATGTCGTAGGCCCAGCCGTCACCACCGACGATCCACACGGTCTTCTCGACCAGCTCGTCTGCCAGACTGCGCAGGTGCCGGACTGCGGAGGCTTGCAGAACCACCTTGGGGTCGCGCAGTGCGATGTCCATCTCGGTCTTGAGCAGCTCGACCCGGCCTCGCTGGGCCGCGATCCCGGCTTCGTCGCTCTGATCCGCGGTCAACAATGCCTCGGCCAGGTCGGCCCCGACCAGCTCACGGAGCTCTCCGACATACCGGCGGGCTTCGCCGTTCTGCTGCTCCCAGCCCAGGCGCAGGCCGAGACCGAACTCCGCGTTGTCCTCGAACAACGAGTTCGCCCAGGCCGGGCCCCGGCCGTCGGCGTTGACGGTGTACGGGGTGGTCGGCAGGTTGGCGCCGTAGATCGACGAGCAACCGGTGGCGTTGGAGATGATCATCCGGTCGCCGAACAGCTGGGTCAGCGTCTTCAGGTACGGGGTCTCACCACAGCCTGCGCAGGCACCCGAGAACTCGAACAGCGGCTGGAGCTGGGACACGCCCTTGACCGTGTCGTGGCGCACCTTCGTGCGGTCCATCTCCGGGATGGTCAGGAAGTGTTCGTAGCTCGTCCTCAGCGCGTCACGGTTCTCCAGCGCGGAGACGAGGTCGAGCGACTTGTGGCTCGGGTCGCTCTTGGAGACCGCCGGGCACACGTCGACGCAGATCCCGCAGCCGGTGCAGTCATCCGCGGCGATGGCGATGCTGAGCTGGTGATCGGGCAGGTCCCGTGATTTGAAGGACTTGCTCTGGAACCCCTCGGGCGCGCCTTCCAGCTGCTCCTTCGGGAAGATCTTGATCCGGACCGCGGTGTGAGGGCAGGTCACGGCGCACTTGCCGCAGTCGGTGCACAGGTCCGGGTCCCACATCGGCAGGTCCTGGGCGATCGCCCGCTTCTCCCACTGGGCCGTACCTGTGGGCCACGTGCCGTCCGCCGGCATGGCGCTGACCGGCAGGAGGTCACCCTCGCCCCGCATCAGAAGCGAGGTGACCTCGCGGACGAAGGCGGGGGCGTCGCTGGGCATCGGCGGCATCCGGTGCAGTGTGCTTGTGGTCTCCGCGGGAACCTTGACCTCGGTCAGCTCGCTGAGAGCCCGGTCGACGGCGGCGAAGTTCTTCTCGACGACCTTGCGCCCGCGCTTGCCATACTCCTTCTCGATCGAGGCCTTGATCCGCGGAATGACCTCGTCCGCAGGCAGCACGCCCGAGACGTGGAAGAAGCAGGGCTGCATGATCGTGTTGATCCGCGCCCCGAGGCCGACATCCCTGGCCACCGCGTGGGCGTCGATCACGAACAGCTTCAGGTCCTTGTCGATCAGCTGTTGCTGCACCTCGACCGGCAGCTGGTCGAACACCTGGTCGGCAGGGTACGGCGAGTTCAGCAGGAGCGTGCCGCCCTGCTTGGCCAGCTCCAGCACCTTCACCGTGCGCAGCAGCGAGAACTGGTGGACGCCGATCACGTCGGCCGACTCGATCAGATAGGTCGAGCGGATCTCGTCGTCGCCGAACCTCAGGTGCGAGACGGTCCCTCCGCCGGACTTCTTCGAGTCGAGCACGAAGTAGCCCTGGACGAACTGGTTCGTGCCCTCACCGATGATCTTGATCGAGTTCTTGTTGGCACCGACGGTGCCGTCGGAGCCGAGGCCGAAGAACACTGCGGTGACCGCATTGTGCGGCACGACGAAGTCAGACTCGGGGTCCAGCGAGAGATGGGTGACGTCGTCCACGATGCCGACGGTGAAGCGGCGCTTCGGCTTGTCGCGGCCCAGCTCGGTGAAGATGCTGGCCACCATCGGCGGCGTGAACTCCTTGCTCGACAGCCCGTAGCGGCCGCCGATGACGGTCGGCAGCTTGCCGCCCCCGTTGAACATGACGCTGTCCATCAGGGCGGTGGACACGTCCAGGTGCAGAGGCTCGGCCGGCGCGCCCGGCTCCTTGCAGCGGTCGAGGACGGCGACGTGCTTGACGCTTGCCGGAAGCGCGTCCAGGAAGGCCTGGGCCGGGAACGGCCGGTAGAGCCGAACGGTGATGTAGCCGACCTTCTCGCCGCTGGCGACGAGGGTGTCCACGGTCTCGCGCACCGCGCCCGCGCCTGAGCCCATGATCACGATGACCCGCTCGGCGTCTGGAGCGCCGTGGTAGTCGACGAGGTTGTATCGCCGTCCGGTGGCCTCCGCGAACTCGTCCATCGTCTGGGCCACGATCCCGGGCACGGCGTCGTGGTACGAGTTGCTGGCCTCGCGGCCCTGGAAGAAGGCATCGGGGTTCTGGGCGGTACCGCGCACGGTCGGGGCATCGGGGGTGAGCCCGCGCAGCCGGTTCTCCAGGACTAGCTCGTCCGGCATCATCGTGCGCATCAGGTCCTCGCCGACCACGCTGATCTTGTTGATCTCGTGCGAGGTCCGAAACCCGTCGAAGAAGTGCATGAAAGGGATGCGCGAGCGCAGCGTCGCGGCGTGCGAGATGAGGGCGAAGTCCTGGGCCTCCTGCACCGACGACGAGCAGAGCATCGCCCAGCCGGTCATCCGGGCGCTCATCACGTCGGACTGATCGCCGAAGATCGACAGCGCGTGGGTGGCCAGGGTGCGTGCAGCGACGTGGATCACGCACGGCGACAGCTCGCCGGCGATCTTGTACATGTTGGGCAGCATCAGGAGCAGGCCCTGGGA